>JBDGXD010000119.1:0-13946 GCA_039584755.1 Gemmatimonadota bacterium | reverse complement strand
CTGCGGGTCCGCTAGTCGGACAACGACTCCAACCAATCAATCACGGTAACCACTTCTGGTTTGCCTGGTCGGTGTTCAAACCGGAGACCAAAGTGGTTCGCTAGACGGACGAGAGTGGCCCGCCCTCTGCCGCTCCTGCCCCTCTGCACCTTCTCCTTCCCCTTCTTCCCCTTCTTTTCTAAGATGCCTTCTTCTGTTTCTTGGGACTCGTCTTCTTGGTCTGCTTCTCTTCCGGCTCATCCTCGGAGGCGAGGCTTGCCTTGAGGGCTGCCATGAGATCGATGATCTGGGTCTTGGGTTCTTCCGTTGGAGCCCGGGTTATTTCTTCCCCATCGACTTTCTGC
The DNA here is from genome assembly GCA_039584755.1 of Gemmatimonadota bacterium. Lineage (GTDB taxonomy): Bacteria > Gemmatimonadota > Gemmatimonadetes > Gemmatimonadales > GWC2-71-9. The sequence goes on along the minus strand of JBDGXD010000119.1, from coordinate 13,602 downwards.
TGGATCAGCGCCAACACCCGCTCACGCACCTCGTCACTGTAGTTCTCCGGCTTGAACTCATCGGTGGTGGCCTGGTCGATCAGTTGCACGGCCAACTCCAGCTCCTGGTCCTTGACATCGCCCTCACCCAAAGGCACCTCAGCAAACGAGCGAATCTCCTCGGGGTAGAGTAGTTGCTCCATGATCAAGCCGTCGTCCATCGGCCGGACCATCACGAGATACTGTTTGCCGCGGGATGCGTACTTCGCAATGGCGGCACGCCCGGTCTTCGTGAGCGCCGCCGAGAGCAGGCGGTAAGCTCTCTCTCCGCCCTTGTCCGGGCCGAGGTAGTAGGGCTTGTCGAGGTAGATCCGCTCGACCTGATCCGCAGGTACGAACTCGGTAATGTCGATCGATTGAGACGCCTGTTCCTCCAACGCTTTGAGTTCGTCCGGCTTGAAGGTTACGTACTGTTCCTTGGCAAACTCATAGCCCTTGATCATGTTGGCCCGCTCGACGATCTCACCGTCCTTGGGACAGAAGTACTGCTGCTTGAGGCGCGTGCCGCAGTCACCGTGCAACCAGTTGAACGAGATCTTCCTCCCCGACTCACCGGTGGAGTACAGTTTGACGGGCACTGAAACCAGCCCGAATGAAACCGTGGCCGTAGCAATAGGGCGTGCGCTCATGGGGTCAATTTATATATCCTTAGCGCGATGCCCGCAAGAAAAACACCGCACACAGACAAGCTAAGTGCATATCGCGCAAAGAGATCCGCGGACCGGACTCCGGAACCCTTCGCCGCCGGATCCAGCACCGCCGGACAGCTTTTCGTGGTCCAGCAGCACGCAGCGCGTAGCACTCACTACGACTTCCGGCTCGAGCTGGGTGGTGTGCTGCTGTCCTGGGCCGTACCCAAAGGTCCGTCGCCGAATCCAGCTGACAAGAGACTCGCCGTTCACACCGAAGACCATCCGGTCGAGTACGGTGACTTCGAAGGAGTCATTCCCGCGGGCAACTACGGTGCTGGCGCGGTCATCATTTGGGATCAAGGGATCTGGATTCCGTTGGAGGAGCCCACGGAGGGCCTCGAGAAGGGCAAGTTGCTGTTCGAACTCCGTGGTTATAAGCTGCGCGGCAGGTGGACGCTGGTAAAGACGAAACAGGATTGGCTGTTCATCAAGGAGCGTGACGGCTACGTCTCAGAGGAAAGCACCGAATCGTACGCCCCAGATTCGGTATTCTCGGGTCTGACTGTTGAGGAGTTGCGAGATGGAATCGACAGTAGTGAGTACGTTGAGAGCCGGCTGACCGAACTCAACGCACCACGGTCGAAGGTGACTCCGACTAGCGCCAAGGCCATGCTAGCCGAGACATCGCGCGAGGCGTTCTCCCGTCCTGGCTGGTTGTTCGAACTCAAGTACGACGGGTACCGGCTGATTGCAGGACGTGAAGACGGTCAGGCTGTGTTGCGTTCGCGGGCCGGCAACGACCTCACCGGGACGTTCCCGGACATTGCCAAAGCGATAGAGCGACTGCCCTACCATGACTTCGTGTTGGACGGTGAGGTAGTGGTCCACGACGAACGCGGCCTACCCAGTTTCCAACGATTACAGAAACGGGGCCGCCTGAGTCGTCGTCTGGAAATACAGCGAGCCGCCGGAGAGCTTCCGGCAACCCTCTACGCGTTCGACCTACTCGGGTTCTCCGGATACGACCTGCGTCCGCTACCGCTGGAAATGAGAAAAGAACTGCTCCAGATAATCCTGCCAACGGTTGGCACGCTCCGCTACTCCGAACACATCGCCGAACAAGGCGAAGCGATGTTCGCGCAAGTGCAGCAGATGCGCCTGGAGGGAATTGTCGCCAAGAAGGCGGATTCACTCTATCGGGCCGGCCGCTCAGGCGATTGGCAAAAGATCCGTGCCTTTTTCTGCGGGGCAACTCGATGAGATCCGCGCTCAGTTGGATGAGATGCTGCGTGACGAGCCTTTCTGTTCGGTCCCAGTTCCGACGGACAAGGGTCACCACTGGGTCGAGCCCGAGCTAGTGTGTGAGATCCGCTTTCGAGAATTGACCGATGACGGGCTGCTGCGACATCCGGCATTCCTGAGGTTCCGCGATGACAAACCACCTGAGGAGTGCGTGCTCGAGCTCCATCCGGCTGAGATACCCGAACCTGCCGTTGTTACAGACGCTCCCACGGACGAGCGCGTCGTACCATTCACCAATCTGGACAAGGTGTTTTGGCCCGGCGAGGAATTCACCAAGGGAGATCTGATCGAGTACTATCGCTTCGTGTCACGCTGGCTACTTCCCTACCTCGTAAACCGGCCGGTTGTCATGACACGCTACCCCGACGGAATCGAGGGCAAGTCGTTCTTCCAGAAGGATGCGCCCAAGTTCGCTCCCGACTGGATCCGAAGGTTGAGACTGTGGAGTGAAGGTTCGGAACGAGAGCTGGACTACTTCGTTGCCGATGACGTGGAGTCTCTGCTCTACATCATCAACCTTGGCACGATCCCGTTGCACATCTGGTCCAGTCACGTAGAGGCGCTGGAAACACCCGATTGGTGTATTCTGGACCTCGACCCCAAGGAAGCGCCGTTCACTGACGTGGTGACGATTGCGCGGGCCCTGCGCAGATTGTGCGAGGAGATCGAGCTTCCATCCTTCGTCAAGACCAGCGGCTCATCGGGGCTCCATGTACTGATCCCGTTGGGCCATCAATATACGTATGAGCAGTCGCGCACACTGGGACAGCTCCTAGCCCGCGTGATAGTGGCGGAGATGCCGGAGATTGCGACCGTTACACGGATCCCTTCGAAGCGTGAGGGCAAGGTCTACATCGACTACGTACAGAATGGCCACGGCCGTCTGCTGGTTTCCCCATTCTGCGTGCGGCCGCTACCTGGCGCTCCGGTGAGCACACCACTCAAATGGAGTGAGGTGACCGCGAAGCTGGACATTGGAAAACACACCATCAAGACGGTACCCAAACGGATGAACCGACTCGAGCAGGACCCTCTGATAGACGTACTCAGTCTGAGTCCGGACCTGAACGGCGCGCTCGGCTTGTTGGCGAGGAAGTTCGAGTGAAGACCGCCATGGATGTCGCGCGAGGAGGTGAGTACTTGAATACGCTGCGACGGGAATCAGCAGGTACCAGTTTCGCTTGGGGAATCGTTGGCGTGATGGTTGTTGTGAAGCTGGCGCTTCACTTCGGCATCAATCTGTTCGGGCCATACGAGTTCCATCGCGACGAGTTCCTCTACATGGCAATGGGTGAGCACCTGCGGTTGTGGCACATGGACTTCCCGCCATTCATTGCGCTGGTTGCGGAACTGTCACGCAGCATTCTCGGTGACTCGCTTTTTGCCGTGAGGATGTTCCCCGCCCTGTTCAGCGCTGGACTACTGGTCTTCGCCGCTGTGATTGCCAAGGAGATGGGCGGCGGCCGGACGGCTCAGCTTCTCGCCGCGTTCTTCGTGTTCGCCAACATCCTGTTCCTGCGAACCGGCAACCTGTTTCAACCGGTGGTCTTCGATCAGGTTTGGTGGACCATCGCCTTGCTGGCGCTCGTGAGACTGGGCAACACTGACGATCGCCGCTGGTGGATCCTGTTCGGTGTTGCCTGTGGCTTCGGTCTACTCGCGAAGTTCAGTATCCTGGTCTTCGGGTTGGCGACGTTGATCGGCCTGGTCATATCGGCGCGGCGGCGCGATCTGCTCACGTCATGGCCGTGGTATGCAGCACTGATCGTGTTTGCTGTCGGCAGCCCCAGCATAGTCGGTCAAATCCAGCTCGGCTTTCCCGTCCTCGATCAGATGGGTGACCTGCGGGGCGCACAGCTGGCACGAGTGACTCCCGTCGATTTCCTGGTGGGACAGGTGCGCTGGGGACCCCAGGGACTCGTGGCACTGGCCGGTCTCATCGCGCTGCTGTTCCAGCGCAGCTTGCGTTCCTTTCGCATCGTGGGATGGACCTGCCTGGCCACGCTGGTGTTACTCATGGCACTGCATGGCAAACCGTACTACGCTGGTCCGATTCATCCGGTGCTGTTCGCCGCAGGCGCAGTTTTGCTGGAGCGATTCAAGGTGCCGCTTTGGTCTGCGGTACTGCGCTGGGCAGTGGTGGCAGCGGTCGTGGGATATTCGGCCCTTACCTTTCCTATAAGCCTTCCCATCTTGGCACCGCCAACCATGGTGAAATACCTCGAAGGGTTGGGCTCTGACGATGCGGTCACCACCAACATAGGTAACATCGAGCGTCTGCCGCAGGACTTCGCCGACATGTTGGGCTGGGAGGCACAGGTAGATGCAGTAGCGCAGGTGTATCACAGCCTCGATCCAGAAGAGCAGGAGCAGGCGGTGCTGTTGGGCTCCAACTACGGTGAGGCCGGCGCAATGGACTTCTACGGACCGCACCGGGGCCTGCCCAAGGCAATCTCGTACGTCGGTACGTATTGGTTCTTCGGACCGGGAGACAAGCCCGGCGACGTCGTGATCTCAATCGGGTTTTCATACGAGGACATGGCGGACTACTTCGATACCGTTACGCCGGCCGCCCACGTGGTCAACCACTACGCCGTGGCGGAACAACGAGACTTGATCGTTTACGTGTGCCGCGGACCGAGCCAGACAGTACAGGAGGTTTGGCCGAGTCTGGCAGGCGAACAGTAACGACAAGAGGAACACCGATGAGTGAAACGCAAACCCTAGTCATGGTAGGAACCCGCGGCCCAGTCTCGGCAGTCCTACTGCAGCCTGATGATGCACAATTGCTCTACGTACTCGGCCATGGTGCCGGTGCCGGGATGAGGCATCCATTCATGGAACGCGTCGCAACCGATCTGGCCGACAGGGGGATTGCGACGTTTAGGTACCAGTTCCCCTACATGGAGGCGGGGCGCCGGTCGCCGGACCCGCCTTCGGTATTGCAGGAGACCGTGCGGGCCGCGATAGCTGCGGCACACCAGCGGGTACCGGATCTTCCTTTGATCGCCGGGGGCAAGTCGATGGGCGGTCGCATCAGTTCTCACGTAGCGGCGGAGGACCCACCAGCAGAACTCAGCGGCCTGGTGTTCATCGGCTACCCGTTGCACGCACCCAAGAAGCCTGCGGTCAAGCGGGGCGAGCACTTGAGCCAGATACGCATCCCAATGCTGTTCCTGCAAGGAACACGCGACGACCTGGCAGACCTGACTTTGCTCACTCCGATCGTAGATCAACTCGGTTCCAACGCCACAATGCACATCGTGAAAGGTGGCAATCATTCTTTCAAGGTATTGAAACGGTCGGGGCGGACAGAAGATGAAGTAATGGCCGAGTTGGCGGACGTGATACAGGGATGGGGAACAGACCTGGTGAAAGGAAATACTGCCACGGATTGACCAGCAAAAGGAATACTGCCACGGATGATTGCTCGAACTTTCACTTGCACCACCGCTCCCCTCCCATCAGATTCCCTGCTCCCGAAAACCCCAGCGAGGAGTGACCCAATGAAGAGACTGAGCCTGTGTGTCCTGGCACTGGCCCTATGGAACCAGCCGGCCGCTGCGCAAGGGAACGCGGCCGATCGGATTCAACTGGCGGACATCTTTCAGTTGGAAATGGCGGCTGATCCCCGGATCTCTCCCGACGGTAGTAAGATCGTCTACGTCCGCAGCTTCATGGACATCATGACCGACCGCCGGCGCTCCAATCTCTGGATCGTCAACTACGACGGTACGGATCACCGGCCGCTCACTACCGGCAACGCCAACTACTCCTCGCCGCGTTGGTCACCCGATGGTTCGCGTTTGCTCTATGTGTCCAGTGCTGACGGCTCGTCACAGATCTACGTCCGCTTCATGGACGATGGTCAAACCGCCAAACTCACCAATCTCCAGAATTCGCCCGGTAGCATCACGTGGTCACCCGACGGCAACTGGCTCGCCTTCGAAATGATGGTGCCTCAGTCGACTAAGCCGCTGGTGCAATTACCACCCAAACCACCCGGAGCCGAGTGGGCGCAGCCAGCCAGATACATCGACAGAACGATCTATCGGATCGACGGGGCCGGGTATCTACCAAGTGGTTACACTCATCTCTTCGTTCTTCCAGCTGAAGGCGGCACTCCACGCCAGATCACCAGTAGTGACCGCAACTACGGTGGTCCGCTCAACTGGTCTGCCGACGGGCGCTCGATCATCTTCTCGGCGAATCTGAAGGAAGATTGGGAGCACAACACACGCGATTCAGAGATCTACGAAGTGTCTGTCGCTGACGGCTCGCTAACGGCACTGACGGAGCGCAAGGGTCCGGACGACGGTCCAGCACTGTCGCCGGACGGTTCGATGATCGCCTACACGGGCTACGACGATCGCTATCAGGGATACCAGGTTGCCAGTCTGTACGTCATGAATCGGGACGGCAGCGGTAGGAAAGTGTTGGCTGCAGACCTCGACCGCGACCCTCAGGGTCTCAGGTGGAAATCGGACGGGTCGGGTGTGTACTTCCAGTATGACGATCGGGGCAACACCAAGATCGCCCTCGCCGGACTGGACGGTAATGTCAGGACCTTCGTGGCTAACGTCGGGGGCCTCTCACTGGGCCGTCCATACAGTGGTGGTCAATTTTCCGTTTCGAACAATGGGCGCTTCGCGTACACCGAGTCCCGCCCCGATCACCCGGCGGATCTGGCAGTCGCTCGCGATGGATCGACGGAAGGGACTCGTCTCACTTGGCTGAACGAAGACCTGTTCGGTCACAAACAACTCGGCGCTGTAGAGGAGATTTGGTTCGAGTCATCTCACGACGGACGGCAGATACAAGGCTGGATCGCAACACCACCCGACTTCGATCCCTCCAAGAAATACCCCTTGATCCTCGAGATCCACGGCGGCCCCTTCGCCAACTACGGCGATCGCTTTACCGCCGAGATACAGCTCTACGCAGCAGCCGGTTATGTCGTGCTCTACACCAACCCGCGGGGCAGCACCAGCTATGGACAAGAGTTCGGCAACCTTATCCACCATGCCTACCCGGGCAACGATTTCCACGACCTCATGTCGGGTGTTGATGCCGTGATCGCCAGAGGCTACATCGACGAGGAGAGTCTCTTCATCACAGGTGGTTCCGGTGGTGGCGTGCTTTCCAGTTGGACGGTTGGACACACAGATCGATTCGCCGCCGCAGTTGTGCAGAAACCCGTGATCAACTGGTACAGCTTCGTACTGACGTCGGACTTCTACACTAACTTCGCGCAATACTGGTTCCCGGGTAATCCGTGGGACAACCTGGACCACTACATGGAACGCTCACCGATCTCCTACGTAGGGAACGTTACCACACCCACGATGCTCCTCACGGGTGAAGCCGACCATCGCACACCGATCTCCGAATCGGAGCAGTTCTATCAGGCGCTGAAATTGCAGAAGGTACCTGCCGCACTCGTGCGGATCCCCGATGCACCTCACGGGATAGCAAACCGCCCCAGCAACCTGATGACCAAGGTCGCATACATAATCGCATGGTTCGACAAGTACCGGGCCAAGGATGTGCCTACTTCGTAATAGTGACCGACCACAGGTGTTGAACTGAGTCCCTCCTGGCTCTACTTCCTCTCCTGTCCCTTCTGGACTCAATGTGAAGGAGGGGAAGGAGGGGAAGGAGAAGCAGGTAGGATTAGCCACGACTTCGGAGGAGATATCTAAATGGCAGTACAAGAAGGCAAGAGCGCCCCGGCTTTCACGCTCGAGGACGAGAATGGCGAGAAGGTCGCGTTAAAGGATTACCGGGGGAAGGACGTGATCGTCTACTTCTATCCGAGAGACGATACGCCGGGTTGCACCAAGGAGGCCCAGGGCTTTCGTGAGCTGTGGCAGCAGATACAAGAACGTGGCGCCGTCGTGATCGGCGTATCGCCGGACGGTCAGGCCTCACACGTGAAGTTCAAGAAGAAGTACGACCTGCCGTTCACGCTCCTGTCGGATCCCAACAGGAAAGTCATGGAGAAGTACGGCGCATTCGGTGAGAAGATGATGTACGGCAAGAAGACAAAGGGTGTGACTCGCTCAACCGTGTGGATTGGTCCCGACGGTAAGGTCAAGAAACACTGGGCTCGGGTGGCAAAGGCAGCTACCCATCCGGAGAAGGTGCTTGACGCGCTCGAGGAAGATGCGTGAGCGGGTTTCCCTTCCTCTCCCTTCTCTCACACCCGGACGGAGTAGAAGGGGAAGGAGGGGAAGTAGGGAAAGAACGAGCTACCGGTTCCCGCCACCGCCCCCTCCCCTCCTAGACAACTCCCTGTAGTACTGCTCCACCAGCTCGCGATAGCCGTCAGGTACATCATCCGAGCCCGAGAGAAAGAGACGGTCGCCTTCATCGCCTAGCAGTGCCTTCCTCAGATCGAACTCGAAATCCTTTAGCCCTTGGATGATCTCAGATTCGAGCTGGTCGAGGCCCAAGGGATCCCCGAACTCGCGTTGCTGCGTGAACTCACGCAGACCTGCGATGACCCGATCGAGTTCTCCGACATCCACGCCTTCTTGTTGCAGTTCCCGCCGCAGCTCAGATAGCTCGTTCTGGCGCTGGCGCAGCTCGCGCTCGAACTGACGAATGTCACCGGGTTGAAGCCGAGCCTGTCCTCCCCCACCCCCACCCATGTTGGGAGGTGTGGTAGTGACCTGGTCGCCACCCTGTCCACCCCTCTGGCCCTGTTGCTGACCTTGTTGACCCTGTCCCTGTTGCCCCTGCTGTCCCTCCTGCCCCTGCTGTCCCTCCTGCCCCTCCTGCCCCTCCTGCCCCTGCGCCCCTTCTGTCCGCTCCCGCAATCGTTCGTTCAGCGACTCGAGCGCATTCACAGCATCTCTCGTACGATCCAACGATCGTGCCAAACGCTGTTCTTGTGATTCACCGATGGCGTCGAGGCCGGCACGAATGCCCTCACTCAGTTGGTCTATGTTGCCGGCGATCTGATCTTCGAGGTTGCGGGCGTACTCGGCAGAACCCTGCTCGATTACGCCCTGCGAATAGAGAATCTTCTCTCGCAGCTTGTTGTCACGGATCGTCTTGGCCGCTTCCTTCAGTTCCCGGGCGGCCTCCTTTTGCTCCGCCTGCGACTCACGGCCCAATCGCTCCAACTGCGACTCGATGCCCGCCACCTCTTCCGCCATGGCCCGCTTGCGTTCCTGCAAACGATCGATCTGCTCCGCACGGGTCTGAGGATCGGAACTCATACGCTCCACATCCTCTTGCATATCCCGTTGCTCCTGGGCAAGCCGTTCAGCGCGGCGCAGGGCATCCTGTACGTCTCTTTCCAGGCGTGCCGACCGGTTCCTGTCCAACAGGCGGCGCGCCTCGCGCAGTTCGTCGAGCGCCTCCACACCTTGGGCCACACCGTTGTTGCGGGAGTTGGCTGCGGCAGTCCGCATCGCTTCGGCAGCTTCCCGGAGATTACGTGCAGTCTCCTCCAATTCCGGACGACTCTCTTCACGCGAAAGTCGCTCCAACTCTCGTGCAAGTTCTTCAGCCTGCTCGGCGAGACGCCGTTGGGATTCTCCCCCACCACCACCGGCTTGATTCTGCATATTCTGCTGCTGCGCCCGCATGCGTTCATTCTCCTGCTGCTGCCGGCGAGCGAGTTCCCTGAGCTTTTGCGTCAGCTCATCCAACTCCTGATCTACCTCTTCCTGGCGCCCTCGCTGAACTTGCTCGTACTGGTTCCTCATACGGTCCAGTTCCAAATCGAACAGGTCTGCCAGGTCCTCCATGTCCGACCCCTGCCCACCACCCCCACCACCCCCACCACCCTGCTGCTGACTCACCTGCACTTCTCTATAGGCCGCCTCAGCACGCTGCAGGTGCTGCAGGGCGACTTGTTCCGGCGGCAGCGCTTCCTGCGGATCGCGCTCGCCCAATTCGCTCTCGGCGGTAGTCATTGCATCGACCGCCTGGGGCAACTCTTGCGCGATCGACTCGAAGCTGGAGTCCATCTGCACGATGCCGCGAGTATCCAAACGCTCAACCAGGAGTTCAACCTCCTCACGCAATCTTCCCTGTGCCAAGGCCAGAGTGGCAAGATTCTCCTTGAATTCCTCGTCAGAGTAATCGTCTCTGTCACGCACCATTCTGAAGGTCCCGGCGATGATATCCCGCTGTCTCTTCGAGAGATCTCCGTTCATCTCGCCGCCGCCGCCACCGGCCATGCCGCCTTGCTGCTCGGCTTGGCGGTACTCCCGATCGAACGGTCTCACCTCCATGAAATAGATGTCTGTGGTGGCATCCTGGGTGTCGGGACCACGATCGGCTTCGGCAACACGAGCGTAGTATGAGACCAGGTCACCGGGCTCCAGCTCGAGTTCCTCCACGAACAGCGTGTGACTCGCGGTGAGCTGTTTGCGAGCGGTGCTGCCACCAAACAGAGTGAGCGTATCTTCGACACCTCCGTTGACCGACATCATCATCTCGAGTCGCGCGAGACCGTAGTCGTCCTCCGCCGTGACCTCGGTGAACACCTCCTCGACCGAAGTGATCGTGACATCACGACCTGGCTTGGAGAAGGACACGACCGGCGGCTGGTCCAGCAGAACGTCGATCATGTAGTCGGGAGACGCTACCACCAGGTCGCCCTGGAAACTCTGCAACAGAACTCGGTAGAGGCCTTCCTCGCGCACTCTGATCGTACCAGTCAGCAGTCCTTCCTCATCTATCTCCAGGGCAACTGTGTCACGATCGTCAAGCACGATAGCGCCAGCTGCAACCTGCATGGTCGAGGTCACTTGCAGTGCTACTCTGGTACCGCGCAGGGCAGCGATGTCTCCGGTGTTCTCCTGTCGTTGGGGCGCCAGACCGGTATAGGCCGGGAAGTGATACTCGAGATCGATCTGGTCAACGTAGGGTAGATCAGCCACTTCGATCGTAAACGACTGTGATCTTACGCCGCTCGATTCGACGTAGTACTCGGTCTGTTCGTCGAGCTCGAAGAGCAACAGAACATACTCGCCCGTCTCCTCGTCTATCGTCATTTGCCAACGATCCCACTGTGTCGCGTCCTGTCGCTTGACTGCCAGATCTACCTGGTCGGCATTGAAGTTCTGCAGGGTCGCGGTAACCCTGAGATCGGCACCCCGAGCGACAGTGACGTCTCCGGGTGTGACCTCGATGGCATATGGATTGGTCGTGGCGGCGTCATTCCAAGGCGTCAGCAGGAATGGAGCACTGTTCTTGAGGAAACCCGGGCTCAGAAGCACGAATAGCATTCCGGTCAAGGTGGCACCAGCCAAGATGCCAGACGAAGTGACCAGTCCCTTCCGTTCAACACGTCTACCTTCATCGACCGAAACGCAGCGTTCTATCGCCTGGCGGATCAGTCGCCGCACCAGCTCGGGTGAGTTGCCCGTGCGTTCAACGTCTGCCGGATCAGAGCTGAATTGCACGCCACCCAGCACGTAGCCGTGGAGTGTTGGCTCGTGCTCCTCCAGATAGAGTGCGACGCGCTGGTCGGAGACCTTGCGTGACAACGGAATGACAAGAAACCGTATGAGGAGCGCTGCCAGCGTCACGTACGTTATCAACTGGAACGCAATCACGGATGTCTGCGTGAAACGGAAATAGTCCATGCCGTACGCCGAGATCACGAAGGAGACGATCCCAGCGCCGAGCAGGATGCTCAATCCGCGTAACACGATGCGGAGACGCCATCGGTTCCTCACCGACCGGATGATTCCGATCAGGTCATCGTGGCTGGATGCCGCAAACATCATTCGCATCGACTTGCTCCTGTTCCAGAGACTTATGACCCTTTGATTGACATCCTATTCGACATGACAGACTCGGTCACCATGATCAGCAGTACTACCACTAAGAGATACCACCAGAGACCCTGCCGGCGTTCCTTCTCTGAGGGTGACAACGTGGCTGCCAGGTTCGCGCCAGAACTAGAAGTTCCCCGGTAGGTTACGGCGCTGGCCAGCTGTTCCGCATCGAGTCGACTCAGGTCTGATTCAGTAATGTCCAAATTGACAGCAATGGTTCCCAGCGGATCAGAGTTCCCCGGGCGGCGGACCTCATAGAAACCCTGCTGGTTCAAGCCGAGGTATTCCGGCTCCTCACCTACCCGCCTCATCTCGCGTTCACCGTCGGGGGACCCCACGATCAACTCCACTTGGCCACCGGACTCCGCCACATCCAGATCGCTGACTCCGGTCGCGACGTACCGCGACAGATCAAGAACCTGCCCCGCCGTCAACCAGGGCTGTTGCGGTGCATAGCGAGCTAGATGGCGCACTACCTGATGCATTGTCGGCAGAAAGACCGGCTGAACCGGCAAGTCGTTCCAGGAATTAGACAGATCGGAAGTCCACACGAGTACCTTGCCGGTGCCCACCTGCAGCTCGGCCAAAGCGATGTTTCCATCGTCGAATCGAGCCAGCACTGCCGCGCGTCCGTCGTCCCTGATGCTGCGATAGCGGAAGTAACGGGCCTCCGAGAAATCACCGCTTCTGGGAGCACTGAAGACATCGAACACCGGATGATCGTAGTCCGTTACGCTGAGCGTGCCACCTCTGTCAGCCAAGCGGTCAACCGGCACCCCAATCGCACCGGGCAGAAGATCGCCCGCCTCTTCGGGCCATGAGCCGGTTCGTGATCGTGCCCCCAATACCACCAACAAACCACCGCCGTCATCTATGAACTGGCGCAGCCGCCTGCCAGCGGTGCCCGGCGGGAACGGCGCGTCATTCAGGATTACCACCGAGCGTCCGTCCAGATCAGCCGGCTGGAACGCTGTTACCCGCCTGACGTTCACAGTGTGTGGCGGCTCACTCCCAATCGCGAGAGCGCGGGTGAGATAGAGAGTCTCATCGCGCCCAGCGTTGGCGTGCTGGAGCACCAGGACCGAGATGCTCTGTTCCGGTGACAACACGAATCTGAACGTGTTGTCGACTGGCAAGGCATCGTCCGCCATTTGTACCGATCCCCGCACCTCGCGTTGTGGCATGGCAAAGGCGGGAAACCTCACCAGCTCCGAGCCGTTGGGTCCGACGGCTATCGTCTGGCTGGCGGTCTGTTCACCGTCGATTGACAAGGAGATCTGCCCAGCACTCACGCTGTCCTGTCCCTGATTGACGACCCGGGCCAACACCGCCACCCGCTCACGGCCGTTACGGAAACTGCGATCCAGCGTGACGTCGGCCACAGCCGTGTTGGACGGCTCGCCCTCCGTGACGTCTATCCGTCTCAGGACGGCTCCCTGTGGCAGCTGTATGTCGTCCTCTCCCTCCCAGCCGACTCGCTGGAAATCGGTGATCAGCACCGCCTCGCGGATAGGGAGCTGGCTCTCCAACAGAACCTGCTCCGCGACTTGCAATGGCAGTTCGTAGTGAGTTACACCCGAACTCACGCTGGCCGCGTCTATCGCGGCTCGCAGGGCTACACCGTCACCCGCTTGATCCCGCACTACCTGAGTGCGATCAGAGAAGAAGACCAGTGTACCGTGATCCTCAGGCCCCAAGCCGTCAACAACACCACGTGCCGCTACCTGGGCGCGTTGCCAACGGTCGCCGTACCCCATGCTGTAGGAATGGTCCACCATCACGACCACTTCGCGCGCCGATTCCAGCCCCAGTGTACCGATCGCATC
>JBDGXD010000118.1:0-11788 GCA_039584755.1 Gemmatimonadota bacterium | reverse complement strand
GTCAGGCCACCCTGAAGTGGGCTCTGAGCCACCCGTATGTGGCCAGTGTGTGTGTCGGGTTCACCAACTTCGATCAGATCCGGGAATACACAGCAGCGGTGGGCTCGCAACTGACCGGTGCTGAGACGGCCATGCTGAGCCGTTATGCCAATGAGATGTACCACAAGTACTGCCGGTTCTGCCGGACCTGTGAGGGGAACTGCCCGCACAACGTCGCCATCGCCGATGTCATGCGGTACGCGATGTACTTCAAGTACTACGGCCGTGAGAAGGATTCCATGGCGATGTACAGCGCACTTCCGGGCAGACATACAGCCTCTGCCTGCGATCGGTGTCCCGGCCACTGTGATAAAGGGTGCCCCTTCGACCGCCGGGTACGAGACGAGCTCGTGGAAGCCCACCAGCTCCTCAGTTTCACCGAGGCGTAGGGGACAATGATTGCTCGGCAGATCCCGTGCGTGGTTGCGCTCGCACTCCTGGTCGGTTGCGCCTCAGAGTCGGGAGAAGAGACTCCCGGGGGGATCGACCTCGCCGCTATGCTCCCGGATCCCTCGTCACTCGAAGGGTGGAACCTCGCCGACGGACCCACCGAATACCTTCCTGAGAACCTGTATGAGTACATGGACGGAGCGGCGCCACGGTTCCTGGCGTACGGCTTCCGCAAGCTGGTCCACCTCCGCTACGAACTCGGAGGAGACATCCTCTCGAGTGCTACGTTTGACATCCTCGACATGGGAGGTAAGCTGGGCGCGTTCGGCATCTACCGGAACGGGATGCCGGAAGACGCCGTTCTCGAGGAATGGGGAACCGAGGGGTACCGGTCCGGAACAGTGGCCGCGGCGTGGAAGGACGGCATCTTTGTGCAGGCCTCGGCCGATGACGACCGCACCGACCTGATCAACATGCTGGATAGGCTCATGGAGGGGGTCTGCAGCGAGGTTGCCGGCGATGAGTCCCTACCGGCGATCCTCAACCGGTTCCCGTCTGATGGACTGGTTCCGCTGAGCGAGAGGTATTCAGCCGCAGACCTCTTCGGGCACACGTTCCTTCCGGGCGGTCTTTCGGCTGCATACGAGATCGACGGCCAGGAAGCGGAGCTCTTCTTCAGCGACCTCGGGAGTGAGGAGGGCGCCGCCCAAGCGCTGGCTGAACTGCGTGCCTACCATTCGGAGTCGGGCACGATCATCAATGAAGTTCCAGCGATCGGTGCGGGAGGTTACCGGTTCTCGGATCCCGGTCTCGGCCCGGGGATCGTTGTCGTCGTGAGCGGTTTTCTGGCGGGAGCTTACGGCGGCCTGACGTACGAATTGCAGATGCACCTGCTCAGTCTGCTGGTCGACCGCCTGGGTGAGCAGTCCTTCTAGATCCCCCCATTCAATTGCACCAGGAAACGGCTGAAACGTTGTATTTCGTGTTGCGTGCATTGCACGCCGCCACTACGTCATGGAGTGCGAGGATGTGAGGGTGGGCGAGCCGTGCCGCAATCTCGATCTTTTGATAAAACCGCTCTGTGCCGAGCGCGGCCGCCAGCCCTCGTAGGGCGGGGTCTTCTACGTTCTACATTCTCCTAACGCGTCCCGGTCGCCTGCGTCGCCAATCGATAGATGAGCACCGCGGCCCGCTTGGTTACCACCGGGATCGACGTGAGGTCCACCTCTTCTTCCGGTGTATGCCCACCGGTGCCGAACGGGCCCAATCCCGCAAGGGCGTCCGCGTAAGGAGCCGCGAACGAGATGTCCGCTGCACCACGGCGGCCCGGATCGACTGCCTCGATTGGACCGTAACCCATATCGATACTCACCTGGTTCAACGCCGTGAACAACTGCTGGTTCCCCTCCGTAGGTGCCATTGGAGGATACGAGTCACGGAACGAGATGTTTGCTGACGTGCCCGGCAGATGCCGCGCGACTATCTCCCGCATCGCTTCCTTGGTACGGTCACGCTGCTGGAAGGTGAGCGTTCTCAGATCGCCGGCGACAGTCACCGTCTGCGGTATCACATTGGTCTTGCCAAACGCGGTTCCGCGTGCCTGGGCCGTGTCGTAGGTAGTAGCGGTTCCGCCTAGGATAACACCCGGCCCAAAGGTCAGGTACTCTTCGCCGCTCAAATCGTTGTAGAACGAATTGATGATCCGGGCGGTCTCGTTGATTGCGCCAGCTCCGTACTGGGTGGTGAATATGAGTGACGAGTGACCACGCTCGCCCGAGACGTCCAGGAACCAATCTGTGTAACCGCGCCGAGCGATTGTGGCGCTGTGCATGCTACCCACTCCACCTTCGAAGCCCAACGCTACGTCGGCCTGCTTCGCAGCGGCGATCAGGTCCCGGCGGGTCAACTCCAATGGATCACCGGTGTCTTCTTCATCACCCGTGTAGGCCACAATGATGTTCATGTCCTCCAGCACGCCTGCCGCTTGCAGTGCCTTCATGGCATACAGCATCACCACATCGCCACCCTTCATGTCTTCCACGCCCGGACCCCTCGCAACGTCTCCTTCCCGCTCCCAGCGCTGGAAGGGACTGTCCTGCTCGAAGACTGTATCCAAATGGCCGACCAACAGAATGACCTTGCCCTGTCCGCCACTCATTTCGGCAAACAGATGCCCCCCACGATTCGTCTCAGGCAGGGATACCCAGCGTGTCGCGAAGCCGAGTGCGTCAAACTCGGCCTGCAAAACACGCCCGACCTGCTGCACACCCGCGTGGTTCATCGTGCCACTGTTCATGTTGACCAGCTGCTCCAGCAACGCGATCGCCTCTTCGTCATGCGCATCCACGTATCGAGCAACCTGTTGTTCAACTTGTGAGAGGTTCTGCGCCTCGAGTCCGGTTTGCACGAGGCCAACTGTGCCACTCCACACCAGCGCAACAGCCAACGCGGCAGACGACTTGACCATGATTTTCCCCTTTATTGCCGGTGCACCAAGTTACCCACGACCGTGCCGGGGAAGAAGGGAAAGGAGAAGAGGTTCTACATTCTACATTCTACATTCTGCACTCTGTACTCTGTACCTTGTACTCTCTGTACTCTGTACCTTGTACTCTCTGTACCTTGTACTCTCTGTACCCTGTACCCTGTACCCCTTACTGTCCTTACTATGCCAACCTCACTTGACACACTCAACCGCCGCATTGTGCGGTGCCGGGCCTGTCCACGATTGGTCGAGCACCGTGAACGTGTTGCGCGCGACAGGAAACGACAGTTTTCTCAATGGGATTATTGGGGCAAGCCAGTACCCGGATTCGGTGACCGCAACGCTCGACTGTTGATCGTCGGCTTGGCGCCAGCCGCCCACGGCGCCAATCGCACGGGCCGCATGTTCACCGGTGACTCCAGCGGTGATTGGCTGTA
Organism: Gemmatimonadota bacterium; assembly: GCA_039584755.1. Lineage (GTDB taxonomy): Bacteria > Gemmatimonadota > Gemmatimonadetes > Gemmatimonadales > GWC2-71-9. Next base: position 8,437 of record JBDGXD010000118.1, on the reverse strand, counting down.
CGGGGCGCTGCACCGCAGCGGCTTCGCCAACCAGGCGGAGTCGACTTCCAGAGACGATGGTCTGGAGCTGACCGACTGTTATGTCACGGCGGCCGCGCGCTGCGCGCCGCCGGGGAACAAGCCGACAACGACGGAATTCCTCAATTGTCTGCCGTATCTCGAATCTGACGTGCGACTACTCCCGAGCGTCACTGTAACCCTCGCGCTGGGTCAGCTCGCTCATCAATGGTGGCTCAAGGCCACAGGATGGTGGAACAGCCTTGCTCCACGTGAGCGGCCTCAATTCGGCCACGCAAACCTGGTCACCATGCCCGATGGCATCAAGCTGCTCTCCTCGTATCACCCTAGCCGACAGAACACGAATACTGGTAAGTTGAGCCGCGAGATGTGGCATGCAGTATTTGATACAGCACGTAGACTGATCGATCAGGCCTGACACCCCCTCCGCTCCACGGCATGCGCGACAGCAGGTCCCGGCAAGCACGGGGGGCGTAGGACAGTACCGAATAAGAGGAGAGACCATGAAGAAGCTCCTATTGGCGACACTGCTCACTACCGTTGCCACTCCCAGCGTGGCGCAGGATCTGCTCGGACCCTTCAGCTGGCGCAACATCGGGCCAGCCACAATGATGGGCCGCATCTCCTGCATCGATGCCTGGAATCAGGATTACAAGACGGTTCTCATTGGAGCAGCGTCGGGAGGAGTGTTCAAGTCCACAAACGGTGGCGTGACGTTTACGCCGATATTCGAAGACTACGGCAGTCAGTCGATCGGGGATGTTGCGTTCTTTCAGAGCGACCCTGACATCATATGGGTCGGAACCGGAGAGGCAACGAACCGCAACAGCGTCGGCTGGGGAGATGGGATCTACAAATCCAGCGACGGTGGCAGGACTTTCACCAACATGGGATTGAGCGAGACCCATCAGATCGCCGAGGTCGCTACACACCCCACGGATCCAAACGTCGTGTATGTGGCTGCTCTGGGTCATCTCTGGGGCTACTCGGGCACCCGTGGCCTCTATAAGACCACCGACGGAGGGGATACTTGGGAGAAGTTGACCAATGGGCTCCCCGACGACGGCAGGACTGGCGCCACCGTCGTAGCTCTACATCCTGAGAATCCCGACATCGTGTTCGTTGGAATGTACGAGCGGTTACGCACACCCTCTAATATGCTGAGTGGCGGCCCCAATGGCGGCATCTTCAAGTCCACTGACGCTGGCAGGACATGGCGTAAATTGACCGACGGTCTCCCCGGTGGAGAGACCGGACAGATCGACCTCAGCATCTACCGCAGCAATCCGGAGGTAGTCTGGGCCTATGTTGAAGCCTCCGACGAGTTGCCGGACGATCTGAGCATTCCCGGCCCCGGAGTCTACAGCTCCTACGACGGTGGTGATACCTGGACCTATCGGTTTCGTCACAACTCACGTCCCTACTATCACGGTCGGATCAGGGTCAATCCTTCCGATTCCACTCTGGTCTACGTGGTGGCGCGGGACTTCTTCTATTCCGACGATGGCGGCGAGAACTTCCGCCGTGGCAGACCCTGGCGTGGAGCAGGTGGTGACGATCACGATCTGTGGATCGATCCCAATGACAAGGGCGTACTCTACCTGGCGACCGACCAAGGCGCCTATCTAACAGTGGACGAAGGCAGGAGTGTACTGGCGTTCAACAACATGGCGATCGGCCAATACTATGCCATTGGCGTGGACATGCGTGATCCCTACTGGGTGTACGGTGGCCTGCAGGACAACGGTGGCTGGGGACTGCCAAGCAACAGTCGCGACAACGCCGGAATCTTGAACGACCACGTAACCGTCACCAATGGTGGTGACGGCTTTCACATGCAGGTGGACCCCACCGACTGGCGGACTCTGTACGCCGTGACTCACGTGGGTTATTTCGGGCGCCAGAACATGGAGACCCGCGAGCACGTGTTCATTACTCCAACACCGCAGACGACGTCCAATTTTTCCGAATATTACAATCCTGCTTTCGACGAGGATCAGACCAACTACTCCATCAACCCACAGGAGCGGTGGCTTTGGGGAGACATACCCAATCGGACCATCAACGGCAGCATTCTGCCACCGCAGTTCCGCTGGAATTGGAATTCACCCTTAGTACTTTCACCCAACAACCCACACACGATCTACGTCGGCTCGAGTCACCTGTTCAAGTCCGTCGATCGAGGCAACACGTGGCGGATAATCAGCCCCGATCTCACCAAGAACGACCCCGAGACGAGGAACTCGACGTACAGCGGTGGACTAACCAAGGATGCTACTGGTGCGGAGAATTACAATACCATCTACACAATAGACGAATCCCCGGTGAACAGTGGAGTCGTGTGGGTCGGCACAGACGACGGGTACGTACAGGTCACACGTGATGGCGGTGCCAGCTGGACCAACGTCACCGGAAACATCCCCGGCATTGCGGACAACCTCTGGGTCAGTCGAGTGGAGGCCTCTCACTTCGACGCGGCAACGGCATATGTGACATTTGATGGACATTGGGTGGACGATACAGCTCCGTACATTTTCAAGACCACTGACCACGGCGCCTCGTGGACAGACGTGTCGGGTGATCTGCCACGGGAGAACCCAGGTTCCACTATTCACACCGTGATCGAGGACTTCAAGAACCCCGACTTGCTCTTCGTGGGCACTGAGTTTGGCGTTTATGCGACAACCGACGGTGGCACCAGTTGGAACCGCTTCATGAACGGACTGCCACCTGTGGCGGTGCACGACTTGGTGATTCACCCGCGCGACGCCGACCTCGTAGCGGGGAGTCACGGTCGCAGCATATGGATCGCCGATGACATCACCCCGCTACAGCAGTTGAGCGACGGGGTATTGAATTCCGAGGTCCACTTGTTTCAGGGCCGCGTGGGAACCAAGTGGCTCAACTTCTCCAAGGGTCGCATCCAGAGTTTCTTCAAGTTCCGTGGTGGCAACCCTCCTCGAGGAGCACCGATTGACTTCTATCTGCGCACCGGCCACGACTCAATCCGGATTGAGATCGAGGACGGGATAACCGGCCGAGTGCGAACACTATGGTCCAACGGCAGCGCAGGGCTGAACCGAGTACGGTGGGACATGCGTTTCCTTCCCGACGAGCAGGAGATAGAGGACCACCGCAGGTTTCTGGCAGAAGTACGGCAGATGATCTACCAAGCGGTACGTCAGACCAGGCGTGACGACCTGCTCGAGCAGATGAGAAAAGACCTGCTCGCCATTCAGCGCTATCCCAACCTGTACAGGGATGCCGAGTATCCGGAGGTGGACGAAGCCCGGGAACTGCTACTGCAGCACCTCGAGCATATCGCCACCGAACTCGGTACGGCGGGTTCCCACCGCCAGCTGTTTTCCGTGCGCGAGCAGCTCCTGGCATACAGCCAAATCGTAGGTGATGAGGCGTTCTTCGGTTTCTACGGCGAGGAACTCACGGCGATCGAGGCACCTGCTGGACAGTATCGGGTCACACTCACCGTGAACGGGAACAGCTACACTGGCACTGTGAGTGTACGAGAGGACCCGATCAAGCAGTAGATCTGTCGCAAAGTCATCCAGACTCCCCATCCCCGGGCTCATGCCCGGGTTCGCTCTGCAGCGGTCTATTGCCGCGTCGCTTTCGGTTCTGCCACAACCGTGCGACTAGGTGCCAATACAGACCCGTAGTAACTTTCGCAGTTACCGTAGTCTGCCAGCAGCAACGAGGTCGGATTGACCCAAGGTACCATCTTCGACATCAAACGCTTCGCTATCCATGACGGTCCCGGAGTGCGCACCACAATCTTCTTCAAGGGTTGTCCGTTGACCTGTTGGGCGTGCCACAACCCCGAAGGGCAGCGTCTCGCTGCTGAATTGTTTATCCGCAATGATCGTTGTGAGCAGTGTGGAGATTGTCTCGACATTTGCTCTCAGAATGCAATTTCTGAAGACGGCAACGGCGTTCAGATCGAGCGGTTGCGCTGCGACATATGTGGCGCCTGCGCCGATGCATGCTTGCGCGGTGCACTCGAGATCGCCGGCCGATTGGTGTCTGTCGATGATGTCATCAAGGAGATAGAGAGGGATGTCGTCTTCTACGACGAATCAGGTGGAGGAGCAACGTTCTCGGGTGGCGAACCGCTGTTCCAGCCCGAGTTCTTGGTAGCTCTCCTAGATGGCTGCAGGAAGAGGGAGATTTCGACCGTAGTCGACACGTCAGGATATGGTCCGTTGGCCATCGTCCAGACAATCGCCGGACTGGTTGACCATTTCCTCTTCGATCTCAAGCTCTTCGACAGCAAGAGACACAAGGAGTTCACCGGGGTTGCCAACACACCTATAATAAAGAATCTGAGTTGGCTATCCGAACATGGGGCATCCGTGACTGTAAGACTACCACTCCTGCCCGAGATAAACGACGACGAGACGAACTTGCGAGATCTTGGCGATTTTCTTTCCCGGCTTTCTCAGCCATATCCAGTGGATATCCTACCGTACCACAGCACAGGCGCGGACAAGTACCCCCGTCTGGGACGGAGCTATGGCCTTTCCCAACAGCAACCGCCGAATGCCGACAACATTGGAAGCGCTGTCCGTTTGCTGGAGGAAGCTGGACTCAACGTGACCGTGAGAGGCGAATCGTATGCCCATGAACGATAGAGTACGCGACTTGAGGGAGCAGAGTCTGAGTACCCCTGCGACACTGTCCGCAGAGCGGGCGTTACTCATTACCGAATTCCACAAACAAGATATCGGCACAGTATCCAATCCCGTGCGTCGGGCACTCGCCTTCCAGTATCTCATGGAACGGAAGGAGGTGTCTATCGGTGACGGTGAGTTGATCGTGGGTGAGCGGGGTCCAGCCCCGAAAGCAACACCGACTTTTCCGGAGATTTGCTGCCACACGCTAGAGGACCTGGACGTATTGAACTCCAGAGAGAAGATCTCATTCGGCGTAGCCGAGGATGTGCGCAACATCTTTCGCGACGAGATAATACCGTTTTGGTCCGGCAAGTCCATCCGCGAGCTCATCTTCGAGGAGATGACCGACGAGTGGGAGGCAGCGTATCAAGCTGGAGTGTTCACCGAGTTCATGGAGCAGCGTGCACCCGGGCACACCGTCTTGGACAACAAGATCTACCTGCAGGGATTTCTCGATCTGAATCAGAGGATCGCAGCGAGACGCGAGCGGCTGGACTACCTGAACGATCCCCAGGCATACACCAAGCAGGAACAGTTGAAGGCGATGAGCATCTGTGCCTACGCATTGATCCACTACGCGGGACGCTACGTCCAATTGGCGCAGGAAATCGCCACCACTGAATCAGACCTGCAACGTAAGCAAGAACTCAAGCACATCGCCACTGTTTGCAGCCATGTCCCGGCGCACGCACCCCGTGACTTCTGGGAGGCTTTGCAATACTACTGGTTCGTCCACGTGGGTGTGATCACGGAACTCAACACTTGGGACTCGTTCAATCCGGGCCGTCTGGATCAGCATCTCTATCCCTTCTATCGCAAGGGTATTGACGACGGCACGCTGACCGAGGATCGTGCTCGGGAGCTACTTCAATGTTTCTGGATCAAGTTCAACAATCACCCTGCTCCACCCAAGGTCGGCGTCACTGCGGAGGAAAGCGGCACCTACACCGACTTCGCCCAAATCAACACAGGCGGTGTACGACAAGACGGCTCTGACGCCGTCAACGAACTCACGTATCTCATTCTGGATGTGATCGAAGAGATGCGCCTGTTGCAACCAAGTTCATCTGTTCAACTGAGCAAGAAGAACCCAGATCGTTTCTTGAGGCGTGCCGCCAAGATAATCAACACAGGCTTCGGTCAGCCGTCGATCTTCAATACCGATGTGATTGTTCAGGAACTCATTCGACAGGGCAAGACTGTGGAGGATGCCCGCAATGGTGGGTCGAGTGGGTGTGTGGAGGTAGGGGCATTTGGCAAAGAGAATTACAATCTCACAGGCTATTTCAACATGCCAAAGGTATTCGAGCTGGCGTTGAATTCCGGCCGTGATCCAAGGACCGGTGAGATCCTAGGAATTGCCACCGCAGATCCAACGAGCTTCGAGTCGTTCGACCAGGTGATGGATGCGTATCGGCAACAGCTTGCTCATTTCATCGACATCAAGATTCGGGGCAACAACGTCATCGAGAGACTCTGGGCACAGCACCTGCCGACTCCGTTCATGTCTCTCATTATCGACGACTGCATCGAGAACGGCAGAGACTATCACGACGGCGGCGCACGCTACAACACTTCATACATTCAAGGCGTTGGCCTCGGTAGTCTCACTGACATGGCGACTGCAGTGAAGTATCACGTCTTCGACGAAGGCACCATGTCGATGAGGGAATTGCTTTCTGCACTACATGACGACTTTGAGGGACATGAGAGCGTTCGTCTCACACTTCTCGAGCGGACACCGAAGTACGGCAACGACGACGACTACGCTGACAGCATAATGAAAGAGCTGTTCGAGGCATATTTCAACGCGGTCGATGGCCGAACAAATACAAGAGGTGGTACCTACCACATCAATCTCCTCCCTACCACTGTGCACATCTACTTTGGCTCTGTGGTCGCGGCCACATCGGATGGCCGGCGGGCAGGAGAGCCTCTCTCCGAAGGCGTATCGCCTGTGCAGGGCTCAGATCGTTGCGGTCCCACCGCCGTATTGAAATCTGTGGCTAAGATGGATCATGCGCGCACCGGCGGGACTCTGCTGAACCAGAAGCTCACCCCTGGATTGCTGGATCAGGAAGAGGGGCTGAACAAATTCATCAATCTCGTCCGCTCATATTTTCGCATGGATGGTCACCACATTCAGTTCAATGTGGTTGATGCTGCCACCTTACACGCAGCCCAGGCCAACCCTCAGAAGTACCGTGATCTGATCGTCCGAGTAGCGGGTTACAGTGACTACTTCTGTGATCTCGGGAAGACCCTACAGGACGAAATCATCGCACGTACCGAACACAAGGATCTCTGAGAACGCAATCTGTGGAATGCAACAGTAAAACGATGAAGGAGGGGAAGGAGCCACAACGCCCTTCCCCTCCTTATTGCCTCCCCTCGCCCCACAATCGAGGGTTATCTCAGGTCTGCGGTCACTCGTTCCCTGTCCCTTCCGCCCCAGCCCTCACGGTAGAGTCAGCTGGCACCATTTGATCTGCCTGCCACGCCAAGATCCGATAGATATATCCGCCGGACGCCTGTTGCACCCAATACGCCGCGTTTGTGGAGTCAAACATGAGGGAGGTCAGTGTGTCACCGCTCGAGTTGAACAGCGTAACCTGTCGATCGGGTGGGTCGAAATCGATCGAATCGAGCTGTGCTTCCTCGGGAAAACTGCTTGCGTCCAGAGTCTGGAACCGGCCGAGCATCCTGTGCATAGCACCCGAATCGGCTGGGGAGCCAGTTTCAAACTGCCACTCCGCACCAGTCCGAACAAGCGAATACTGCTCGCCACTTCGTTCCACAGTGACTCGGAATACACTATCAGCTGAGATATCGATGATGCGCTTGTCTCGCCAGCCGCTGACGGGACGAGTCACCAGATTGGCGAGTGCACCGGTATAAAGGTAGACAAAGTTGGCTGCGGCACTCCTTGCATAGCGGGACCCGTATTCACTCCCGCTCTTGCCAAAAATGGCTGCCGCCACAGTCTCGTTGCCTCGAACGAAGCTCACCCGAATGCCACTCACCGAGTCCACCCCCATCCGCTCGTGCACCAGAGCACTCGTCGCGACAAGCTCCAGTTCAACCGACTCGCCGACCGCCTCAAACAACTCATCAAGAGCGCCCTGGTCCGTCTCGAAGCCGTTCACCATCCAACTGTTGTCGACTGTTCGAGTCAAGACCGTGGTGCCCGAATCAGTCGCGAAGGTCACGCCGTCGAACTCACTTGCATCCAATGCAGGCAGCACGACACCGACCTCAGTATCGTCCCGTTTTCCCCCCAAGATCTCCGACATCCCCCAGAAGAAGAGCAGCACTACCAGGGCGATGGCGATCCGTTTGAGTTGTTTCGGATTCATGATGCCTCCGACTGCGCGAGGGGAGCATACACACGGCTCTTTGCTTGTTTGCGCCGCAGCATTCTGATAGCACCAACTAACAGTATCAAGAACGGAACACCCGCCACATTCGAGTACTTCACGACATCCCGTAGGGTGGTACTCTCGAACACCAGCGTGGGTGGTGCTCTATTCTTCGAACGGATGGAGATCAACGCTTCGTCCTGAGCCAGCCAGTCAACGGCATTGAGCACAAAGATGGCATTCGGCGTCGCGTTTCTCACCCAATTGTCCCGCGCGAACTCTCCGTTGCCAACAACAATGACCCGGCCGCGTGGGAGCGAAGTAACCGAGTCACCGACTCCCTCTGTATCCATTGCGGCAGAGGGATTC
>JBDGXD010000117.1:0-11807 GCA_039584755.1 Gemmatimonadota bacterium | reverse complement strand
TGTGAACCGTGTCGAGTGTACTGGTTTGACAAGCGCGAACTGGAGGTCTTCCTGAAGATGGTCCCGCCGCTCAAGCAGAAACGCGGCACGCAGTCACTGGTTCTGCCATCGCCGGCCACGTGCCCGCGGTGTGGGACTGCGACACTGGAGGCCGGTGGCTGGCAGAGGGTTCCGATGGCCCGGTGTGCCACGTGTCGCGGTCTGCTAATCGGTTATGACGGAATCGGAGAGATCAGCGTGGAGATGGGCGAAGGCTCCAAGCGCGAGAGCCAGTTCCATTGGCCAGAAGGATACCTCGTCCCCGAGAATCCGGAACAGATCCTGCGTCACGTGGCTGACAAAATACTGACGATAGAGTAGTGGGTACGGCCAAGGACCAGGTAGAGCGGCTAGGAGAGGTCAGACCGTCAAGACCTCATGGGTCTCGATGAGCCTGTTTCTCACCTGCAAACCATACGGGCAAGCGTTGGTGCAGTGCCCGCTACAGTCCTTGCATGAGAGTGGTTTGCGGGCGCTCGCGAGAGCTGCGTAGTGATCCAGTGCCTTACGACGTTGCCCGTAGTCCTCGAAGTACATGCTGAAACGCATGACGTCACTGATAGCAACATTGTGGGGGCACGAGCTTTCACAGGAGGTACAAGTCACGCGGCAATAACTTTTATCCACCGCATCGCGGTACTTGCGGAGCACCGAGCTGTCTGATCGGTGTGGCTGGGGTCCAGAGGCCGAGACATAGGTATCGACCAGCGTATAGGTGTCCATCGAGAGAACCGCGCAGTCGATGTTCTCGTTCGCCAAAACCCAGCCAATGGCCGCCTGTGGGTAACTCATCCGGTCGTTTACGAGTTCATGGAGTCTCCCATGCTTGCCACCGGCGAGTGTCTTCATGGCAATGATACCGATCCCCTTGTCCCGCATTGCGGCTATCCGGGACTCGATCGCTTCGCCTTCCATGTGGTTGTAGCGCAGCATCACCACGTCGACGAACTCCTCATAGCGTGGTTCCACGCATGCTGTGAGCGTCCGCCGTTCATCGTGTGTCGAGAAACCGGTGAAGCGGACCTTGCCCTGTTGCTTGAAGCGAACGAAGCTCTCGAAGACATCGTCGTTCTGTAGCGGGCCAATGTTGTCCATCGAGTGGATGAACAATCCGTCGACGTAGTCCGTTTGCAGTTTTCGCAGACTCGTGTCCAACAGGTCGGCAATCGCACGCTGGCTGGCAGGGCGCCGGCGACTGAATCCCTGCTTGGTGATGATGTACGCTTGGTCTCGGACTCCCCGCAGTCCCCTGCCAATGACCTCCTCGCTGACACCGCCTCCATAGGTCGCCGCCGTGTCGAACACATTGACCCCTCGATCGAATGCGTAGCGGATCACGCCGGACTCGTACAGGGCGCCGCCACCGAGGATGATATCTGAGACGGTGATGCCGGTGTTCCCTAGACTGTTGTGATGCCGGATAGCTGGATCGGTGCCATGCTGTTGGTGTGATTGCGGTATCCACGACAGGTCGTCGGTATCGGCCTGGCAGCCGAAGACCGCTCCGGCCGCCCCGGCAGCAAGACTGGAAGAGAACTCGCGGCGTGATAGCGATTTCATCGTGACGCCCCCTGTGTGCGTCGGTCCTCACTACCCCAAACGTATGCGCTGGTGCCCGGTAAGCAACATCAAGAGCTGTCTCCTCTGCCTCCGCTGCCCCCTCTGCCGACAGAGCGGCTTGAACAGTAAGCTTGTATGGTGCGACATGGCTTCACGAGGAGGCAGCATGACTACCAAAACTGCAGTGGATGAGTTTTTGGAACAGCGAACGCTGGCTGTGGTCGGGGTTTCTCGCAGCGGCAAGAAATTTGGCAACGGTGCCAGCAGGGAGCTGAGAAAGAAAGGATATCAGGTGTTACCTGTGCATCCGGAGGCCGAGAGCATTGATGGAGAGAAGTGCTACCGTAGCCTCGGAGAGCTGCCGGGACAGGTTGGCGGTCTGTTGTTAGTGGTGCCGCCAGAGGAGACAGAGAAGGTCGTGCAGCAGGCGTCAGCGGCGGGGATCAGGCACGTTTGGATGCAACAGGGTGCTGAGTCAGAAGCTGCCATCCGCTATTGCGAGGGACAGGGCATCAGCGTCGTATCCGGGGAGTGTATCCTGATGTTTGCCCAACCGGCTGGTGTGCACAAGTTACATCACTGGTTTTGGCGAGTGTTGGGGAAGCTGCCGAATTGAATCCGACAGCTCCCCCTAGAGCTCCTATTTCACTTGATGATGATCTGCGCCACGTTCCGCTGTTCCAGCATGCGGTTGAACGCCGGCAGTTCGGTCTGCATGAGAGCGTTGAACTCAGCCTGAGCCTGGGTGAGCTGCTCTCTCACAACCTGATGCACTTCTCGTTGTTGCGCGTTGGGGGACTTCGCCACTCTGCGTTCAGCCTTCAGAATCGGCCCTCCTGTCAGTTGCCCTCTCTCCCCAATTTGACCGACTCCCAGAATACCTCGCCGGTTGCCTCTTGCCCGTGGGTGGGGATGATTCGCTCGATCTCGAGACCTAGCTCCTCCAGCTTCTCGGCCAAGGACAAGGCCTGCTCGTTGCCCGGCGTGACCTGACCCGTGTAGTTGTACACATCGGCCACGTACATCAGCTTCAACGCCGGCAGATACGCAATCAGCAGTTCGTCAACATGGGGGTTGGGACCGACATTGTAGAGCTCGACCCTCTGGTCTCCCGATCCGAATGTGCGCTTTCCCTCAACCAGTTCGATCTTAGGCTTTACGCTCAGAGCCGATTCGCAAACGAGCGAGCGTGGCGCCGCGGCCACATCGTATACGAATTGCTCGATCCCAGGTGTTGCGACTATGGTGGTACCATTGGTCATGAACCCCCACAGCCCACCTGTGTGATCGTAGTGGTAGTGAGTGATCAGAGCGTAGCGCACCGGCTTGCCTGGCAGAGTCTCGTCGATCTTCTGTAGCACTGCGCGAGTGATGGCAGTGCTAATCGGCGCTTCGATCACGAAAACGTGATCACCGTGGTCCAGGAACATCATGTTGTAACCAGCGGTGGCGTTCATTATGGTGTAGATGCCGCTGCCCAATTCCGCTACTTCCATGTTCGGGTTGGGTGCCGGCCCCGTGAGTGGAGGCTGCAGGGTAGCGCTGTCTGGACGCGCGAGTAGTGCCGCGCTCATGACTGCTGCGAGATCCACCTCGACGAACTCGCTTACGGTTGCGAGCGATCCGGCAGTGAACACCGAGATCGTATGAGGTACGTACAGCTCACCAACGGACTTGTAGTCGTCGTATTCGATTTCGACCACGTGATCGCCCAACTGCTCGTGTGATTCCACGATCTCGCTGCGACGCAGCAAGTTGGTGACGGCATCGAAGTAGAGCGCGATTTGCTGGTTCGAACGATCGGCATAGGTGATGACGCGATAGCGCGTGCCGTCGATCGTCTGGTCGCCTAGCACACGTATGCTCGCAGCGCGATCGGCAGCGTCAAGCAGGACCGCCGGGGCATACGAAAGGCCCCGTGTCAACGGCTTGAGCGGTGTCATGTCGTTCACCTCCTGCAAGATGTTCCGGGCAGGAGTGTGGACGAAGATCTCCTCCGGCGTGACGACCAATCGTGCACCAGGTTGTGTCGCCGTGTCGGAGACCACTTGTTCGTATACATGACGATCGTTGGTAATGTCGATGAGATACCGGAGGTTGACGGGGCCGCCGTCTCCGGCTGACAACGCGGCACCGGGTTTCGCCCCTTGGCCCAACGTATAGACCTCTGTCTTGACTCGTAGGCCCACCGTGGTTGCCGCCGTGATTGCTTCGCGACCGCCGATCGCAGCTATCGCGGCTTCGAGCACCTCCATTCCCTCGCGCTGCAGGTCCATGGAGTTGTTACCATTGGTCTGGGCGGCTCCCGGAGCCGCGCCGAGGCTCACTACAAGGCCGGCGAAGACTGTGGTGCGGCGGTTGAAGAACCTGGTCGTCATCTGTCCCTCCCGGACAAGAGTACTGGGCGGCTCGTGATGAGCGGTCCCTGCTACACTACGAGCACTCTGCGGTGTTAGATGGGCCGTTACAACGACGGTGCAGTGAGCTGTGCAGGTGGTGCAGCGAACAGGGATCTGAAGCATGCTGGGTCGGCGTTTGGGGCAGCGAACGGTGGCGAGAGGAGCTATTCGATGGGTACGCCGGCTTTCTTCCGTGGTCTGTTTGCCGTAGCTTGGAACCATGAAAGCTGAGCGGCCGCCCTATGTAAAGCGGGTCCTGCAACTGTTCGCCATTGCGACGTTCCTGGGGATTTTTTCGGCGAGTCAGCAGTACATCATGCTGAACGTCCAGGGCGAGAAGCTGCCTCTCATTGGAGTACTCATATTCGCGATGCCGTTCTGGTATCTGTGGGCACTCTTCACCCCGCTGGTAGTCTGGCTGGCCCGGCGCATTCCTCTCGTGCGTACGCACTGGGTCTCGAAGCTGGCAGCACATGTTCTCATTGCGTCCGCGCTAGCGCTGCTTCACTCCCTGATCATCGTCGCGATCCAGGTCGCGTTGCAGCCGGCTGTGTCTGAAGAGATGTTCGACCAGCCGTTCTGGAAGCTGTTCACATCGTTCGCAGCTTATGAGCTGTCGATCAACTTGTTGGCGTACAGTGCGATCGTCGGTATCACCTACGCCACCGATTTCTACCGTCGCTTCAAGGAGCGTGAGCTCGCGGCCACTCAGCTCTCAGCACAATTGTCCCGGGCACAACTCCGCGCACTCCGCATGCAGCTCAATCCGCACTTCCTGTTCAACACGATGAACACGATCGCCATGCTGGTCCGCAAACAGGAGAGCGATGAGGCGGTACGCACGCTTGCCGGACTGAGCGATCTATTGCGCTATGTGCTGGAGGACACGAGTACTCATGAGGTACCGATGAGACAGGAACTGGAGTTCATCGAGCGGTACCTGGCCATAGAGCAGATCCGGTTTGCGGACAGGTTGCAGGTGAGGGTCGACGCAGATCCGGACACTCTCGATGCGCACGTGCCCAACCTCCTGCTGCAACCGATAGTTGAGAATGCTATCCATCACGGGATTGCGCGCCGAGCATCGGCCTCGCTGGTAGAGGTCAGTAGCAGGAAGGTTGGCGACACCTTGGTGCTCACAGTGCGTGATGATGGTCCCGGTCTGAAGGGCATGGGCGAAAGCGGAGTGATCGAGGGTGTGGGGCTGGCGAACTCGCGAGCCAGGTTGGCACAGCTGTACGGCGAGGTGCAGAGCCTCGAGCTGACCGACGCGCCGACGCATGGTGCAATCGCGACGATAACACTGCCGTTCCACTGCGAGCCGGTGACCGCTCCAGCGGACGCGTCATGAAGGAGCGGCTGCAGGTTCTCATCGTGGACGATGAGCCCCTGGCTCGTTCGGGTATCACGACTCTGGTGGAGAGGGATCCGGAGTTGGAGGTCGTGGGGGAATGCAGCAATGGCAGAAATGCTGTCGAGGCAATTCTCGAGGTGCAGCCAGACTTGGTGCTGTTGGATATCCAGATGCCGGAGATGGACGGCTTTGAAGTACTGCGCGCTGTGGGCACTGAAAGAATGCCACCGGTGGTGTTCGTAACCGCGTACGACCAGTTCGCCGTCCGTGCGTTCGAGGTGAACGCTCTCGACTATCTCCTCAAGCCGTTTGACGACGACCGCTTTGCCCGGGCAATCGAACGCGCCAAGCGCTCGATTCGCAACCCCGAGGTGGGAGAGTTGAGCAAACGGCTCGTGAGACTGCTCGAGGCCGCGGGACAGACCAACTCAGTTGCTCAAACCGTGGCTGCGCAAGGGCATCATCTGGTGAGACTAGTCGTCAAAGACGCCGGGCGGGTGTTCTTCGTGCGCACCGACGAGATCGATTGGATCCAGGCAGCTAGCTACTACGTGAAGCTGCACGTTCAGGGGAAGGTGCATCTCGTGCGGGAGACGATGAACTCGTTGGAGTCTCGTCTGGACCCGGTGTCGTTTTTCCGAGTCAGTCGCTCGGCGATCGTGAACCTGGACCGAATCAAGGAGATCCAACCCTACTCCCGTGGCACTCAAGTCGTGATACTGAACGATGGTACGCGGGTCAAGCTGAGCAGGAGTCGCAAGGAGGGTCTGGAGACACTCGTGGGGCAGGAGATCTAAACGGCTAAACGTTCAGCGACCGTCGGGTCGGCCGGCAGTACCGCCGGTCGTGCTGGTGCTCGCCGGCGTGGGGTGCGATCGTCTTATGGGGTCGCCAGCCAAAGCGGCAGGCGGGGCCGGCAGCGATCCCTCGATTGCCCAACCCAGGGCGTTCTCCCACAGACGATAGAAATCTCCGGTAAACCCTCCGTAATACACGTAGCCCGGGGCCACCGTTACACCCACGATACGCTGGCCCTGAGACTCCTCACGATACCCGATGAGTGGTGAGTTCGTTTCACAGTAAATGCAGGGGTCGGACCACCAAGCCAGCACGGTGGTTCCCTGTTTGGCCACCACACCTCCGTGGTAGCTATTCACCCCCAACGAGTTTACACCGCTGGTGAGTGGGTGTGCAACGATCGTACTCGTGTCCAGGCTGTCGCCGCGGTACTCCGAGCCTTCTGGAGCCAGGAACGGGTCAATCTGCTCGAGTGCGCCCCAGCCGTAGTTGGACGGGTATTCCAAGTTGTCACTACGATCCTGCCAGTAGAAGGTCCCGATCACCAGGTTGCCGCCGGCCTGCACATATGCTGCTACCGTGTCGCCAACGTCAAACGAGTTGGCGAACAGTCCGTCCTCAAACAGCAGGACCACGGGATATTGCAGCAGGTACTCCAGGGTCGGTATCTGTACCGACACATCCATGGAGTCAAAAGTGAATCCTGGCATTTGTACTGGGTAGGTATCGACAATGCTCGCATTCACGTACGACGCGTTCGAGATCACGAGCACGTTGCCCGTCACCGTCGGACGGGGTTCTGCGGTGGCCGAGAAGGTGACCAGAGGATCTCCATAGCCCGACAGGGTCGCGGTCGCTGTCTGAGTCCCTTCGACCAAGCCGAGCGTCCACATTGTAGAGGCCAGTCCACCAGTGTCACTGACTACTGATGTCTGGCTGAACGATCCGTCACCGATCGCGCTGAAGTCTACCGTTGCACCGGCAACGCCAAGCCCATCCAACGCGGTCACCCTGACAACGAGTGGTTGTGGCAGTTGTGTTCCGGCGAAACCCGTCTGGTCGTTACCCGATACGATTGCAATTGCGTTCGGCACGGGGTTGACCAGGACAGTTGCCGTATCGGTCTGATCCGTCAACAGCATGGCCTCGATCTCTACGGCACCGCGTTGAGTACCACCTACCACTCTCCCGATCGCCTGATCTGGTACGGCGGCACGCTGTGTGTTCAGCGACGTCCACCTGATTGGCGTCCCACCGATTGCTGCCCCAGAACTATCCAGGGCCTCGGCAGAGAGGGTGAGCGTTTCACCGAACAGGACGCTGTTCTCCGCCGACACTATCTGCACCGACTGCGCGTTGGAGCCGACACCCACGTATTCGATATCTACTTGAACCCCCGTTGCTGCCGAGTCTTCTGAAGTTGTGGCCGTCACCTCGAGTGGTCCGCCAACGAACACGAGTTCGTCGGTGGAATAGCAGTTCAGTGTGAGCCAGAACGTCTCTGTGGTGGAGTCAACGGGGACTACGAGGTTGAGGTCAATGACACTGTCGTTCTGCGCAACCTGGACCGTGGTATCGAGAGCGATGCTGGAATCGGAGGTGCGGTGTAGCAACGCCTGCACCGAATCGATGCCGATCAGGCCCGCCGCCGCGCTCGAGAAGGATGGAGCCAACGCGAAGTGGGCCGCACGCAAACGGGGACCCGACGGATCCCCCAGACAGCTGACGACCAACACGGTCGCTAACAGGGCTACCGGCGTAGCGATCTTTAGGCGGAAGGCCGCCCCAGGCATGGAGTGCATCAATGCAAGAAATCCCACAGTCTCCTCTAGCTGGAACAAGACCCGTGCCGTAGTCTGGGCTCGCCGCAGTGTGGGTTGTCTGGCCCGACAGGCTGGCAGGAATACTGGTCAGCCCACTATTTGCTGTTTAAGCTGCACTGCGGTACCGGATGCTGCAAGAGTAGCGCCTGTGCAACACAACCACAGTCCCCACATCGACTTACCGACCTCGCGCAGTACCCGTGGGATCTGTTGAGACTGACTCTCGCCGTGCGGATTCCCGAAGCCTGCTGGACACCAATCGGTTGTCAGGCCTATACTGATGCCGGGACCACACTAGATCAGGAGCATGATTATGTACCGCTTCCTCTGCTTCGCACTTGTAGTCACTGCACTGTTTGCAGTCGCACCGGCGAACGCTCAAGAGACCGAGCTGATTGCCGTGGGTGAGATGGCACCGGACTTCGAGTTACCGGGCGCCACGCGCTACGGTCTGTTGGAGACTCCAGTACGTCTCAGCGATCTGCGCGGCAACACTGTGGTACTCGCGTTTTTCTTTCGAGCGCGGACCCGTGGCTGAACGGTGCAGATGCACGCGTACCGTGATCAGTACGCAACAGTTTTCCAAGGTGGAAAGAACGTCATTCTAATAGGAATCAGCGCGGATTCACCCGAGGAGCTTCATTCCTGGGCAGCCGACGACGATTTCCCGTTTCTGATGGCGACTGACGCCGGATCGAAGGTGGCGGTCGAGTACGGAATAGGCGCACGCGACAACGGTATGGTGCAGAGCCGCGCCGTCGTCGTGGTAGATCCTGAAGGGAAGGTTGCCTGGCACACCCGCAGCTTTCAACAGGTCGATCCCCAGGCATATGAGGAACTTGCGCAGGCAATTAGTCGAGTGACGCCCGAGGAGGAAGGCTAGAGATCGCAGGTGACGTGGTTGGGAGGCGCAATGTGCAAAGGGTCCGGTTCAAGCCGGGCCCTTGTCTTTTCCCAGTGCTGAGACACGAGCATTCTAAGGCTGCAACACCTGGCGCACCGCTGTCTCGATATCCTGGCTTCTGCCGACACCGGTATAAGCCACTCGGCCAGCAGCATCTACTATCACCACGTACGACGTTGTGGGAGCGCTGTATGCCCTTACAGCATCTCCGCGTCGATCATAGAGGAACTCGTAGCTAGCCGGGTGACCTTCCAAATGGCGCTTCACGTTGCGCGGCTTCTGTCCCACGCCTACGGCAACTGCGAAGAACTCCACGCGGTCGCCGAACTCGCGATGCGCTCTCTCCATGCTCGGTGCGAGCGCTTCGCAGTTCTCACACCAGTTAGCCCAGAATTCGAGTAGTATTGGCGTCGTGCCGATCAACTCGCCGAGGTCCACTGGGTTGCCATCCAGATCCTCCAACTGTACCACCGGCGCTGCGACACCACGCTTGATTCCAACCTCTTCTTGTGCGGCGAGGAATCCACCTGGCAGAGCCAGGCCCCCGGCAACCAGGGCCAGCCACAAGTTCCTCTTCGCGATTCTCGCAATGATGCGCGTTGTCACAATACCTTCAGCTTTCTCAATGGTTCGTCGGTGTTCTCATGGTTTCGGCCGTCTTGTCGCTGTCAGTGAGGCAATCCACTTTCGTCGCGACCGTTCGGCGGTCACAACACCATCCCCATTTGAATGAAGTAATACTGGGCCATTCCCAGCATGATGATGCCGGCTACCCGCTTCATCCACACCATCCATTTCCCCGCCTGGGGTAGCAACACCAGCGCACCGGAAAAGATCCCGACGACAATGAGCAGTGCGGTCATCCCGAGAGAAAACACGAACAAGTACACAAAACCGAGCGCGGCGCTTTGCGTGGTCGACACCCACGTCAGAACTACAGCAAAGGCTGGTGCTCCGCACGGAGCCGCCACAATACCGGAAGTCGCTCCCAGCGCGAACACCGCCGGGTACGAACCGCCCCTCAAGCCACCGGCCCAGGACGACAATCCGGCCGGCACACGGATGGGGATAACGTCCAACATAGCAAGCGAAAAGACCAACAATAGGTTCCCAAGGGCAAACCGCGCCCATGGATTAGCGGCCACCGTTCCGAACAGTGAACCGGTCAATCCGGCGACCAGGCCCATTAGTGCGTACAACAATGCGAGTCCGCACACGTAGGTCAGTGTGAGGCTCACCGTGCGCCAGCGACTGGGATTCTCCCCGGCAGTGCCCGCAATGACACCCGCTGTGATCGGGATCATCGGGTACACACATGGCGTCAAGCTGGTCAGCAGGCCCGCTCCGAACAACGTGGCCAGAGCGGCAACAGGATTCTGATCGAGTGAGCCACTGAGACCGGACTGGATAATGAAGAGCACTGTCATGCTTGCATGATAGCACGGCTGGTTTCAGTCGGCCAATGGGTAGGGAGATCTAGCTTCGGTGGATACGAGTGCCAGAGACTCGGCTGACCGCGCTCAGAGCCCTGAACCCCCACTGACTCGCGCGCCGCCTGACGCGGTGGACGTCGGATCTTGAACGGGGCTCCCTGCAGGCGGTGCGTTCGAGCCTCCAGGTTTGGGAACGGTGACGGAGAGGGCGTTGCTCGGGTTGCCCTGTGCGTCCTGAAGGGTAAAGGTCTCGGTAACACTCGCGGCGTTCCCAAACTGGTTGCAGATGTATGACGTGACCGTCCCACTGAAGCCGTTACCGCTCACACTCATCCCCGGCTCGGGTGGCTGCTGGAACTGGCCGGCCGAACCCGGATTGAATTGATAGGCAACTGTCAGCACAGCTGTACTCTGATTCACGTCCCCGTCGGCATCGCTGTAGTTCATGTCAAACCGGAGCAAGCTTCCCGGTGGGTTCTGATAGCCACAGATGACTGAGTCATTCAACTGGCTGAGTTGCCAGCTGACATTGGAGATCGTCGGGTTGGGCAACGACACGGTCAGAGTCACGTTGACCTGGCCGGTGGTGAGGACAAAGTCACCCACGAATACAGTTGCAGTGTAGACTCCGGGATCGAGATTGTTTGGTATGATCGAGAGGGTCATCGTTCCCGGAGAGAGTGTGTCGATCACCGATTTGTCGATGGTCGCATTCAACCATGGGGCAACGACCGGCGAGTAGGAGATTTGGGTGGCCGCTAGGTTCACCGGACGTTGCCCGCTATTCGATACCGTAATAGAGGTCGATGCCGGATTGGGAGTGCCGGCCTGCAGCATCGTGAACGCTGCCGTACTCGGGTTGACCGAGATGAGACCGGGTGAAGAGAACCACGCCCTGACATCTCGATCCTGGTCCATCGTCACGACGCAAGTCGGGCTGGTTGTGCAGCTGAAACCGGTTCCGCTGCCAAACCACGATTCCCAGATAAAGTCGGGATTCAACGACGACGCCACTAATGTGACCTGGGTACCCCAGGGATACGATGCACTACACTGGCCTCCGAGGTAGGAGCAGTTGAGCGCCGGGGTAGCACCCTGCGAAGCGACGGAGCCCAGTCCGTCGATGGTCAGTGTGAGTGTAGCCATTGAGAGAGTGAACGAAGCCGTCACGGTCTGTGCCTGGCTCATTGTTGCCTGACAACTACCGGTCCCGCTGCACGCTCCGCTCCAACCGGTGAAGCTGGAACCCGGCTCTGCATTCGCAGCGAGGCCCACGCTCACGCCCTCTTCGATTAGTGCGCTGCAGCTACCCTGTGTCTCTCCGCCGGAGCTTGTACAGTCTATGCCGCCGCCGCCGGTCACGGTTCCGAGGCCGGTGCCGCTGCCTTGTACTGTCAGCAGATGGAACTCAATGAAGTTGGCAGTGACGTTCTGATTGCTGTCCATGGTGACGTCACAGGGACCCGTACCCGGGCAGGTTTCACCGGTACCACTCCA
>JBDGXD010000116.1:0-11818 GCA_039584755.1 Gemmatimonadota bacterium | reverse complement strand
AACTCTCGTTTGACGACGCACTGCGCATCCTGCGACAAGTGTCCGAGGGCCTGTCGTATGCCCACGAACAGGGCGTGGTGCATCGCGACATCAAACCCGAGAACATCCTCATCGCGGAGTACGAAGACCGGGCTCTCATAGCGGACTTCGGCATAGCCAAGGCGACGGTCGAAGCCGGCGGTGAGACACTCACCACATATGGCATCGTGTTGGGCACTCCGGAGTACATGAGTCCGGAACAGGCCATCGGTGATCCGGTTGACGGCCACACCGACATCTACGCGCTTGGCTGTGTGATGTACGAGATGTTGGCCGGTGATCCACCGTTCACGGGTCACAGCAGGTCGGCGATAGTGGCGAAACATCTGCGCGAAACCGTGCCGTCGCTCAACATCGTGCGCAGCAATGCGCCCAGCGGTGTGGTGCACGCGATCGAGAAGGCGCTGGCCAAGGTTCCGGCCGACCGCTTTGCCAGCGCGGTCGAGTTTGCGACCGCAGTTGAGCAGGGCAGGAACAGTCCGCCGCTGCCCCCACCACCAACGCCGTGGGAGGAGTTCAAGCGGCAGGTGAGCGCTGGCTGGGTGGCGGCGAGCCTCGGCGCGATCGTGGCTGTTGCCGCAACGCTATGGGTTGCGAGCATGATCTTCGGCGGTGCCGCGGCGAGTTTCACAGGCCGACCGGAGTCGGTCGTCGTGGTGCCGTATCACACGGCTACTTCGACGGCGGATGAGAAAAACCGCACAGCAGAAGTCGCCGACCGCGTCACGCGGGAACTCAACAGCTGGGAGTCGATCCGCGCGGTTCCCAATGTTGCGTTGGCTGGACCGCTGTTCGATCGCGGCCTGCCGGGGCCGACTCTTGAGTTCATCGAGGACGGTATCGAGCTGGCGCACGACTCCGGCGTGCAGGCTCTGGTCGCTGTCAGACTCAGTGTGCGGGGTGACTCGGCGGTGGTGGATGCCGATCTGTTTGACGCTGTCACGAGGCGAACCGTGGGTCGCACGCTGAGTGCCCGGGCCGGCGCCAACGATACCGACGCACTCGTGGCGCAGATCGTTCAGAGCATTCTCGGCTTGGGTGATCTTCCCGCGCGGCCCGCCGATCTGCGGCGCAAGACCAACAAACCCGACGCCTTGCTGCAGGATGACGAGGGATTGCGCTATCTGGCACGCTGGCGGCTGCGCGAAGCGGAGCTTAGCTTCCGCCGAGCGATCGCGCTCGACTCGACGTTTGCCGTGGCACTCAACCATCTGGCACAGACGCTGTATTGGCAGGGAGCGCACGACCGCAATCGCATTACGACATTGGGTCCCGAGATCGCCCAACTGAGTATTGCGGCAGTGAGGCACTCGGCAGGTCTACTGTCGCGCGACAGCGTGCACATCCGCGCGTTCCACTCGTTTCAGCAGGGTGACTACGCAAGCGCGCGGCAACGCTATGGCGCGCTGCTGAGCCGCGACACCACCGATCTCTATGCCTGGCTCATGTTGGGCAGTGTGGAGTTCAACGATCCCTGGCTGGTCGAGCTCGATGATGGGTCGTACCTGCCCCGCAGAAATCTCAATGTTGCGGTGAACGCATTCAGCGAGACTACGCGCCTCAATCCCGCGTTCGACCTGGGGTACGGTCATCTGTTCGACATCGATCGCATGATCGTGCGCTCGGCCCAATACAGATACTGTCTCGGCTACGAGTTGCCGCGGGACGAGTTCATCAACTTCTGGGAACCGGTGACTCCCTACCGGGAACGCTCCTACTGTCCCGTTGCGGCGGATTCGATCGCGTTGCTGCCGAAAGCAGAATTCGACGCGCTCGATCAAACACCTCTGAGACAAGGTGCCGTCCGTCTCATCGAGCGCACATTGCGGCTGGTCAACCGCTGGGCCGAGTACTCTCCGAACGAACCGAAGCCGCGCGAAGAACTGGCGCGGGCGGTGTTGCAGCAGCGCTCCTTGCTGGGTGTCGCGGCACCCGAGACCATCGACAGTCTCACCGAGCTGGCGTTGCGCTACTCAGCTGAGGCGCTGGCGCTCGACTCCGACACGCTGCCGTTCGAGCTGATGCGGTTGGCCAACCTGCAGCTGGGAAGCGGCAACCTCGACACCGCCCTCGTGTTGGCCGATGTAGCGATCGCCATCACCGTTCCGGATGACTTACGCAGCGCCGCGGCCAACGTGTTTGTTGCTGCCGGGCAGCCGTCACGCGCGCTTACGGTGTTTAACAGGCCGTTTCGCACCTTCTTCATCGTGGACTCGGTGGCCGGCTCGCTCGTTCCCTATGGCAATGCCGTGGCGGCGTTCGATCGCGCGCGCGTATTGGGCGCAACCGGAGTGAGCGGTGCGGCGCTCGAGCGCGAGCTGGACGAGATGGCGCGGATCTGGAGCCAACCACAGTACAGCGTCCGGCAGCGTGACTTGTTGCGACGCGATGCTGCGTTGCGCCTGGTGATTGCGGCAGCGTTCGACCCGCAGCCGCTGGCTGCGTGGACCGAAGGTCTCGAGATCGAGCATCCGTTGTGGAACGCAGTGCTCTACAGTCACAGCGACACCGCGCGCGCACGAAGTTTTCTCACCAGCTCGTTGACAACCCCGACGGAGTTTGTCGGTGATGTGACGCGATCTTTCCTACACGGTGTGGTAGCCGCGAGAACGGGCGGCCATGTATTAGCTGTCGCGTTGTTAAGTCGCAGCGACAGCATTCCGTTAGACCTGACTGCTTACAGAAGTGGCTGGGGGCTGCGTGCGCTCTCGCTGGCACTGAGAGCGGACTCTTATGCGGCGCTGGCAGATACGAGCACGGCGCTCCGCTACTACCAGCAGTTCATCGATACGTGGGCTAATGCTGACTCCCTGGCGGTGGGGCATGTGGAGCGGGTGCGGGGGCGAATGGAGGTGCTGGGAGGGAGGCGTTAGCCCAATGTGGGATCACCAATATCCGTCTAGTACTTAGGCGAGCGAAAGGATACGGCAATGCCTTGCAAGCAATGTGCGGATGGGCACTGGGAGTGTGGGGAGGATCCGAATGAACTGTGTCAGAACGGAAACCAACATGAGATGAGAATGGCGCCCGGCCGTGACGCCGAGATGATTGCGAAGAATGCGCAACCCGGAGTGGTGCAGGGAGTGCAGATCAATTCGGGTGGATGGACGCAAGTCGGGGAGTTCGTCGCCCGGTACGCTGTCTACTACCGCTGGGGCAATGACGGCAAGCCAATCATAAAGATCGTGCCTGTGACTCAACAACAACTGCCCTTGGTTCCACTGCAATTTCGCCATGTCCGGGCCGCGAACGAGCATCTGGGTTCCGGCAGCAGGGACGAGTGAGTGCTGGAGTCGTTGGCTGGGTGACATGAGTCGGGGCAGCAATGAGTGATGATGCCTCTCCGGTCCGTCTGGTGACGCCTCCTAGCGATGTGGGTGTTGAGGCTGCAGATTCGGAGACTCGCCACCAGGAGGGTCCTGGCGTGGGTGAGATGCTGGATCGAGTTCGGTCCGCACTGGCGGACCGATACGAAGTCGAACGCGAGATCGGTCGTGGTGGTATGGCCGTTGTGTTTCTTGCGCGCGATCTGCAACTCGGCCGCCAGGTTGCCATCAAGGTCATCAGACCGGAACTCGCCCAGGCACTCGGCATTGAGCGCTTCCTGCGTGAAGTGCGAATTGAAGCCGCCCTCGACCATCCCAACATCGTAACGCTGTTTGATTCTGGTGAAGCCGACGGTCTGCCGTATTACGTGATGCCCTACGTTCAAGGTGAGTCTTTGAGGAATCGTCTCGAGCGGGAGACCAGACTGTCTCTGGACGGGGTCTTGAGAATCACACGCTCCATTGCCGAGGGCCTCTCGTACGCGCACGAACGCGGTGTGATCCACAAAGATATCAAGCCCGAGAACATCCTCCTCTCGGATGAACGCGTCTTGATCGCCGACTTCGGCATTGCCAAGGCGACAGCGGAAGCAGGTGGGGAGCAGCTCACCACCTACGGTATCGTGCTCGGCACGCCGCAGTACATGAGTCCCGAGCAAGCGACGGGCGAGAAGATCGAGAGGTGCAGGCCGCGACACTCTAGACCTTCAACGGCTGCAAGCGCGAAATCGACAGGCTATCCCCCCAACCCCGCCTCAAACTCCCCCACACTCGCCGGCCGATCGCCCGGCTGCTTCGCCAACGCAGCATGAATTGCATCCTCTACGTACTGTGGCAAGTCCGGGCGCACCACCCGCGCGGAGGGTGGCGGCTGCTTTGCGTGTTTGGCCATGACGGTCTGGTCGGATCCGCTGAATAGTGGTTCACCCACCAACATCTCGTACACCACGCAAGCCAGTGAGTAGATGTCACTGCTGCCGTCGATCTCTCTTTCGCCGAGCGATTGTTCCGGGCTCATATAGGTAGGAGTGCCGATTCGTACTCCGATCGAAGTGAGATACTCACCACCCGCCAGCCTGATCGCCCGCGCGATCCCAAAATCGCACAGTCTCGTCCGACCTTCGTGAAACAGGATGTTGCCCGGCTTGATGTCGCGATGCACTACGTTCTGGTCGTGCGCGTAGTCCAGCGCGGCCGCGACCGGCTGGACTACCTCCAGCGTCTCTGCCAGCGAGTGCCGCCGGTTGCGCCGCATGCGCCCATCCAACGACCCACCCTCCGCCACCGGCATCACGTAGTACACCAGATGAGCGACTTCACCTGAGGTGATGAGCGGTTGGATGCTGGGGTGATGCAACTGCTGCAACAACTCGATCTCCCGGTGAAACCGCGCCGACCACTTGGTCATCTGATAGCTGGGATTGAATAGCTTTACCGCCACTTCCTCGCCGTCTTCCAGCCGCACGGCCAGATACACCTCGGCCATACAACCACGGCCGATGCTACGCTTTACCTCGTAGCTCTGTCGCAGCGCCTCACGAACCAATTTGAGCGGGATCATCCGCTAGGCATCTCAGCCAAACAACGCCAAGAACGGCATGCAGCCCGATCCGGGCTGTGGTGGCGGCGTGTCCCCATCGATCTCGATCCCAACGCCGTCCCAACCATTTCTCACCGCCTGTTGCTCCGCGCCGTTCGCTCCGAACAGCTCACCGGCAATCGTATGCGTCAAGTTTGCGGTGGCCTGAAACTCGGAATCCGCACCCAAGCGGCTGTCGGTCAGCGTCATGTACCAGATCCTGCCGGTCTTCTCCCAGGCGTTGCTGCCTATCTCGGTGGCTGCGAGATAGAATGCGCGGTTGGGGATCCCCGAGTTGATGTGCACCCCGCCGTTGTCCTGCGTGGTGTTGACGTAGTCCTCCATGTGCCCGGGCTGTGGATCTTTGCCCAGTACCGGATCGTCGTACGCGGTGCCCGGTGCCTTCATGGAACGGATGCCGCTGCCGTTCACGCGCTCGCTGAATAGATCGGCACCGATGAGCCAGTCTGCTGCTGCTGCCGATTGACCGAGCTTCCGTTGTCGCACCAACGATCCGAACACGTCCGAGAAATGCTCGTTCAACGCCCCGGACTGATTGCTGTACACCAGGTTGGCTGTGTATTGAGTCACACCGTGCGTCAGCTCGTGGCCGATCACATCGAGCGACTTGGTGAAACGATTGAAGAGGCGCTCCGCTTCGGGTAGGTCTTCATCGCCATCGCCGTACACCATCTGCTGCCCGTTCCAGAAAGCGTTGTCGTACCCCGTGCGATAGTGCACCGTGGAATCCAGCCGCATGTTGCGGCCGTCGATCGAGTCCCTCTCATATACCTGGTGATACAGGTCGTACGTGTCACCCGAACCGTCGTACGCTTCGTCCACCGCAGCATCGCCACTGGCTGGATCGCCCTCGCGCCGCACCGACTGGCCCGGAAGACTGGTCCCCGAGTTCGCAGTGTAGACGAGTCGCTCCTTGATTCCCGGCTGGGCAGCTG
Organism: Gemmatimonadota bacterium; assembly: GCA_039584755.1. Classification (GTDB taxonomy): domain Bacteria; phylum Gemmatimonadota; class Gemmatimonadetes; order Gemmatimonadales; family GWC2-71-9. The sequence goes on along the minus strand of JBDGXD010000116.1, from coordinate 5,918 downwards.
CGAATGGCCTGACCGCGACTGCCTGCCGACCCACCCGGATTTCATCGGACGCAGCGATACTTGCCCTGGCGACCTCCTGCTGCCGTGCAGTGCCACGTTCGGCTATTGCCTCGAGTATGTGTGGTGGAATGATGCAGTGAAGTGGATGGCGCTGGTGCATCGGGACTCCTTTGTGAGTGCCATCGGCAACTCGTTTCACGGGAAATCGCTGTGTCTCACGCAGGGATCGACTGGGTCGGTCCCGGCGCGATCAGGCTGCGGGACTCCGACCGCCTCTCCGTGCGGCCCGCGTCAGCCAATCGAGCAACGGCTGGAGTGTGGCTGGAGCCGCGTCCTCGGTTACCTCGACTGTGTGTTGCCGGGCCGCCTGCTCAACGGTGACTTTGTACGAGAATTGATCGGCAGCAGCGCTATCTCCGAGTACGGCCGGCAGTACAAAAAAATCAGCCTGCTCGATCATGCGCCGCAACTCTACGACGTCCTGTTCGGGCAACGTGTCCGATGCAACGCTCACCGACAACTGCAGTCCGGCGAAGCCACCGGAACGAGTGAAGTGTATCCGCATGGTGTCCTCTACGGTTGCGGCGGCTCGCAGTTGTTCCCGATCCGCACGAGGCTCGGCGCAACGACCTGGTCCCTGTGTTGCGGTCAGCAGACATAGGCACGCGATCGCGAGCTTGCCCCCGGGGTGGCGGTTTGGCCTGCGGCCAGCAATCTCACGAAGGGAATACATCACAAGCGCTCCAGGCAGGTCCTCCAATGATTGTTCGGTGCGGCCGCACCACGACTGCACGAGACGAGCGGTACTCATGGGTTGAAACGCGAGGATGGCCACCAAACGCTTTGGCCGTCGGCTACTCCATACTCCCCATCATCTCACCGGCCGTGCCCGGCCTGTCTTTCGGTTGCTTGGCCAATGCTTTGAGCACCGTGTCTTCAACCTGCTGTGGTATCTCCGGCCGCACCACGCGCATCTTGGGTGGCTGCTCGCTCACGTGCCGCGCCATTATCGCCTGCGCCGAGCGACCCGTGAACGGTGGCTCGCCGACTAACATCTCGTATACGCAGCACGCCAGTGAGTAGACGTCACTCCTGCCATCCAGCTTGCTCTTGCCGCTCGCCTGTTCGGGACTCATGTAGGAGGGCGTGCCGATGATGAGACCGCTGGATGAAAGATGCTCGCCACCTGCCTCGACGATCGCACGCGCCACGCCGAAATCGCACAGCAACGCAGCACCGTCGTGGAACAGGATGTTGCCTGGCTTGATGTCTCTGTGAATGATGTTCTGTGCGTGGGCGTAGTCCAACGCACCTGCTACGCTGCGGGCAATCTCGAGCGCATCGCCGATCGGGAGGAAGGTCTGCTCCCTCAATCTGCTACTCAGCGATCCGCCTTCCGCCAGCGGCATCACGTACATAAGGAAACCACCGACCTGCTCCGAACAGAGCAACGGCAGGATGCTCGGGTGATCGAGTTGCTGGAGGAATTGGATCTCCCGATGAAACCGCTCGGCCCCTACCGAAACCGCAAACTCGGGCCGCAGCACCTTGACCGCCACCAGCTTCCCATCTGTCAAACGGACGGCCGAAAAAACCCCGGCCATGCCACCACGACCCAGCTGTTCCTTGATGTCGTAATGGCTTGCGATAGCTGTGGTTATGGCGCTGATCCGCTTGGATGACGGCACCGGGCCTCGCTGCTGGAGATGAGGTAGTATGGGGTACGGAAGGGCCCATTGCCAGAGGCCCCGGCAGTCCCGCTCTAAGCGGTCACGGGAAACCGGGAAGCCGGGCTACCGGGAATCCGGGATCTGGTCTACAGCTTCGCCGTCTCCTCCAGCTCCTTCCTGGTCGTCTCGGGCAGCCAGCGCATAATCAATATCAAGGCGATGACGACGGCGATCACAGTGAACGACACGGAGTTGCCCCAACCGATCGACTCCGCTGCGTTGCCGACGATGACTGGAGCTATCACGTAGCCGATCCGACCCAACAGGTTGTTGGACCACGCAAAAGCGTCGGCCCGCATGTCGGTGGGGAACAGCTCGGTCGTGAAGGTGTTGAGCAGTGCCAGCAACGCGATAGCCGCGAAGATCGCCAGCGAGAGACAGATCGTTAGGATCCAGAAGCTGGTGAGTTGATAGGCCAACACCACGAATACCGCCGAGATGCTGTAGATGAGCACGGCACTGCGACGCCTGCCCCAGGCATCGAGCAACTTGCCGATGCTGAAAATGAAGGGCATGGCGATGATTGACGCGATGATCAGAGCCTTGGCCACGTCGCCGTCGCTGAACCCGGCCTCACTGATTGCATATTCCTTCCAGAATACGACCACCGTGTTGGTGCACATGTAGGTGAGACCCCAGATGAGCGCCAACTGCAGCACGCGCTTGCGGTAAGGAGTCTTGAGGATTGCGGTGAGTGGGCGCTTGATCTCTTTGCGTTCGGCCGCGTAGTCCGAAAACCGCTTGGTCTCTTTGAGGCCACGGCGCGCGTATGCCAGGAGCAGCAGCGGGATGATCCCCACTAGATAGACGGTGCGCCACCCGAACGGACTCGCCAGCAACGCAGGCACCACCGCAGCGCACGTTATCGAACCCAAGGAGTTGAACGCCTGCAGCACCCCCAACACGAAACCGCGCTGTTCGGCCGGGTACTCCTCCGCCGCGATCACCATGCTGAGCGCCCACTCCGCGATCAAGAAGATTCGGGCGATGAACTGGTAAGCCGTGAAATCGAATGCATTGCGCGACATACCGGTGAGAAACGTGAACAGCGCGTAGCCCAGGATGGTCAGCGCGAGCACGCGACGCCGGCCCCACTTGTCGGCCAAACGCACCAGCAAGTACGACACGATCGTGCCGGCGCTGATCACCGTGACGATCAGCCCACCCTGACCCTCGCTGAGCGCCATGTCGGCTCGAAAGTTGGGCAGGATCTGACTCAACGCCGTGAAGTCGTAACCTTCGAAGAAGGTCGCGACGCTCAGGAAGACGAAGAGTCGCTTCTGATACGAAGTGAACTTGGCTTTGGCCAACGACTATCTCACGCTAGGGGAATACAACTACGCTCTCGTTGCCGTCAGCGCTGACCGACGCGACGCCAAAGAAGTAGTTGTCGATGATGATTCCCTCGAAGGTGTACTCCGTTACGTCGCCCACCCAGCGGGAGTAGTCCCACGTCGGTGAGTCTGTAAGACGCCAGTACACCCGGTAGCCGGCTACGTTCGCTGCATCGGCGGGTGACTCCCATGACAGGCTGGCCGACGGGCGGTTGCCTCCCCGGATGCGCACGTTGGCCGGCGGACCCGGTGCCGCCGCGAGCGCTGCCAACGTCGCTGCGTTGAGCCCCGTGAGTTTCTTGGCGTATGCGAAATCGACCTTCTCCAGCACGTCGCCGTAATTGATGCCGTTCTCCGTTCGGATGTTCTGGTGCTGCCGGTTGTAGTTCTCGTTCGTCTCCATTATCCGGACGGCAGGATACCCCAGGTTGGCGAACGGAGTGTGGTGTCCGCCGCGGCCAAACCGGTCCAAACGGTATACCATCACGGCGTCGAGGTTGTTGACGTACATATCTGCCATACGATCGACGTAGCGTGCTAGTTGCCGCGAAATACCATCCACCTCACCACCAGTACGGCGTTGCGACCGTATCAGCGACACAATACGTGAGAACTCGATGGCGTCCACCTCGATGGTGCCGGAATCTTGCGCCGTTTGCCGCAAGCCGGGGCCGGCGAGTTCCTGCAGCGCGATTTCGAGCGGCGGCGTGCCGTCGGAGAACACGCGTGCCGTCGTGTTGTCCACCACTCCGCTGATGCCTTCGACGTTGCCGATCATGTCGTTGTTCAACACTGCCTGGATGTTCCAGCCGTGCTCTCGGGCGTAGCGCGCCACGGTGCCCCCACCCATCAGCCCCTGCTCCTCACCAGAGAGACCTAGGTACACGATCGAGCCGTTGAACTGATAGTTGCTCAGCACTCGGGCGGCTTCGATCGTGCCAGCCATGCCGCTGGCGTTGTCGTTCGCACCGGGGTTGGAATCGGTGGGTGCGTATCCCAAGCCACGGCTTATGATGTTGTCGATGTCACCGCTCATGATGACCATGCGGTTGGGATCGGTCGTGCCACGCTGGATTGCTACCACGTTCACGATGCTCGTGGAGTCGGGAATCCTGCGAGCCGGTGGAAACACTTCGGAGACGTAGGACACCTCGAGGCAGCCGCCGCACGCCTGCGAGATGCGGTCGAACTCCGCCTTTATCCAACGCCGCGCCGCTCCGATACCCCTCGTTTGTGACAGCGTGTCGGACAGAGTGTGTCGGGTCCCGAAGCTGACCAGCTTGGTGATGTCGGTCTCTATACGCTCGGCCGAGACGGCGGCGACGATGTCGTAGATCCTGGGATCGTTCTGGGGCGGAGCCTGTTGAGCCCATACTGGTACCGCTGTGACCAGCAACGGTAGGTATAGTGGCAAGCGCATGCGTGTCTCCCGAAGTGTGATCTGGCGGCTGGTACGCTATGCAGCCGAGCACATTGACGCAAGTCGGCCGGACGGTAGGTTAGTCAATGTTGTTCCTACAGCTGGAACTGATGGCGACCTATCACAAGGATGTGTCGATGCGCCGTTCATTCCTATTAGTGGCATTCGCCAGCATAGCACTCACGGCCTGTACCAGGCAGTTGTCGCTGCGTGGACTCTCCGAGGCACAACAGGAAGTCCAAGCCCGGTTCGACGCATGGGTCCTTGCGATGAACAACATGGATCTGACTATCCTGGTACAGATGAGCAATGAGGTACCCGAGTTGACCGTGATCTCGGCCGACGGTCGGGTGGCGCACGGCTCGGAGGAGCATGAGGCGTTGCACCAGCGGTCGTTCGAGGGAGTGGACCGCATCAACTTTGGGGTGCAAAACGTCGAGATCCAGATTCTGACTCGCCGCATCGCGCTGGTGACGTTCCGCCACGCGACCGACATCATTCTCACCAACGGTGAACGGGCGGCACCCAACGCCGGGTACGTCTCGATGGTATGGCTGAAGGACCGCGCGGACAATCAGTGGAAGGTCCACATGGAGCATCACTCGGTCAATCCGCCCGGGCAGAATTGAGTCTGCCCCAACTGCTCCCGCTGCCCCCCCGCCCCCTCTGCCCCCTCTGCCCCCACTCCCATGGGGTATGGGGGAAGGGTGGCAGCAGTCAGAAGCGCTTGTGTGATAGACGTTTACCGTTTATTGTGTTGAAACTCTCCATTGGAGGCCCGGCTGGTGTCGGACCCCTTCCTCAGTTCAGACGACTATAGCGAAAGGGCCCATCGTCTCTACAACGATGGCCAATACGACGAAGCCCTCGATGTGTTGCGCGATGGCCTCTGCCTATACCCGTTTTCGGTAGACCTTCACGTAGGAATGGCGTATGCCCGGCTTGCCCGCGAGGAGTATGCTTGGGCAAGACGTTCGTTCGAGAAGGCTCTCAGCCTGGATCCTGATCACGAGGAGGCGCTGGCAGGGTTGGGTGAGTCCCTGCTCAAGCTAGGTGAGCGCGCCGCTGCACTGCGGTGCTTCGACCGCATCCTGGCGCTGGGTTTCCGCGAGGACCACGATCTCATGCTGCAGATCGGGCGAGCCCTGTTTCGCGAGGCAATGGTCGATCATGCGCGTGGTTTCTTCGAGATCGCGGTAGGCTGTCACACCGACTCGTCGGAAGCAACGGCCTGCCTCGGTTACGCCGCTCACCGCGTGGGAGACGAGGACGGTGCGCTCTACTGGCTGCGACGTGCATTGGATCTCGATGCGCGGCACGCCGAGGCCCGTATCTATCTGGGAAACTTGTTGTACGACCGCGGCGAGTACGAAGCTGCGCTATTTCACTTCGAGCAAACCGATCCACCCGATCACGTGGACGAACTGGCGGCCT
>JBDGXD010000115.1:0-11818 GCA_039584755.1 Gemmatimonadota bacterium | reverse complement strand
CATCGAGGGCAACTCTGTGAGCCATGAGTTGGAAGAACACATGGCTGAGCGCGGCCTCGGTGACCCTCTCACACCGGTCGATGCTGTGATCCCCATCCATTAGGACTTCAGGCTCGACGATCGGTACCAAACCGGCTTCCTGGCTCAGTGCAGCGTATCTCGCCAATGCGTGAGCATTCGCGTCGACACAAAACCCCGTCGGGATACCATGACCGATCTTGATCACAGCCCGCCACTTTGTGAAGCGGGCTCCCAGATCGTAGTACTCCGCCAGCCGGTCGCGCAGACCGTCCAATCCTTCTGTGATCTTCTCGTCCGGGTATCCGGCCAACTGTTTCGCACCCTTGTCTACCTTGATGCCCGGAATGACGCCTGCCTGAAAGAGTAGTTCGGGGAACGGAGTTCCATCAGCCGTAGCATGCCGCAGGGTTTCGTCGAATGTGATGACACCGCTGATGTACTTCTCGGCACCGGGGGTGGTGAAGAGTAGCTCGCGGTACGCGCGGCGGTTTTCCTCAGTGGATTCTACGTTGATGCTTGTGAACCGTTTCTCAATGGTGGGGAAGCTCTCGTCGGCGGCTAGGATTCCCTTGCCCTTTGCCACCATTGCCTGTGCGATTGATTTGAGGTCCTCTTTTGCCATTTTTCCAGTTGCCTCGCGTGACTCTTTGAGTTCCACAGTCGGGGTTACGTTCCCTGCGAAAATACCAAGTTGCTCGCCGATCTGCTAGCAAACATCGAGCCCAAGATCCAGATCACGAAGTCATGGCCCATACTATTGGTTAGATGCAAGTGGCAAACTATATTGGCGACGGTCGATCAGTCCCAGGAGTGAAACCATGTCTCCCAGCAGATGGGCGCGAGTCAAACAGTCCGAAGCACACGGTTTGCGACGAGGTGCATGGTATCCGGTCGTCAGCAACGGTAATTCGGGCACGGTCGTCTTGGACGTCAACAAGTCGAACAGGCCGGTACACCGGACCAACCTGGAGTTCAGTGACGAGAAACCGGACAAGTGGAGTGTCGTGAAACGGGATCCTGAGGAGAGAGCTGCGAAACGAGCTGGTAATGCCAAGTTGGGTACGCAGTACGGTGTATGTCCCAGATGCCGTGAAAGGGCTGCGCTCGGTGATTCTGAGGCGAGTTTGACCTGCCCTGCCTGCCAGGCCGAGTTCGAAATAGACTGGGCCAATCCGTGTTAGTTGCCTCCCCGCTGCCCCAAGACCCGGAGTAGGCCTTCGTCTCCTTCATCCACCTCATCTCCTTCCCCTCCTTCATCTCCCTTATATTTCCCCCTCCATGACCTTGGCAAACCGCAGACCCACGGTTACAACCTGGATCGGCACCGTCCCGGTCGGCTCCGCTCATCCGATTGTAGTGCAATCGATGACCAACACGGACACGGCAGACACGGCAGCCACAGTGTTGCAAGTGGCTCAGTTGGCAAGAGCCGGGAGTGAGTTGGTTCGCATCACTGTCAACAATGACACGGCGGCGGCGGTGGTACCAGATATCGCGAAACAGCTTGCAGATCAGGGCATCGTCGTGCCCATCATCGGCGACTTCCACTACAACGGGCACCTGCTTCTCACCAAGTACCCGGACTGCGCAGCACAACTAGCCAAGTACAGAATCAACCCGGGCAATGTGGGGCAGAAACGACGGGACGAGAACTTCACCACGATTGTCAGAGTCGCACTCGAGCATGACAAGCCAGTTAGAATCGGCGTCAATTGGGGCTCGCTCGACCAGAGCCTACTCACGCAACTGATGGATGAGAATGCCGGCCGCAGCGATCCGCTCGATGCGACAGACGTAATGCTGAATGCGATGGTGGAGAGTGCGATGCGGTCTGCGCACTTGGCGGAAGAAGTCGGGCTGCCGCACGACAGAATCGTTCTTTCGGTGAAGATGTCGCAAGTACAGGACTTGGTGGATGTCTATCGCAAACTGTCTCCGCTGTCTGACTACCCGCTTCATCTTGGTCTCACCGAGGCGGGGATGGGTGCCAAAGGCATTGTGGCGAGCTCAGCGGGATTGGCGATTCTGCTGCAAGAAGGAATTGGGGACACGATTCGTGTCTCACTGACTCCAGCGCCCAACGGGGATCGGTCCGAGGAAGTGAGAGTAGCTCAACAGGTGCTTCAGGCACTCGAGCTCCGCAGTTTTGTTCCCCAAGTGAGTGCGTGTCCCGGTTGCGGACGCACCACGAGCACGTTCTTTCAGGAGATGGCGGAGAGGATCCAGTCGTATCTGCGCGAACAGATGCCTGATTGGCAGCTCTCCCATCCCGGAGTTGAACGGATGCGGGTCGCCGTCATGGGCTGCGTGGTGAACGGGCCCGGAGAGTCGAAGCACGCCGATATCGGTATCTCACTACCTGGCTCCGCCGAAGAGCCCAAGGCTCCGGTCTACGTGGACGGGCAGCACGCGGTCACTCTGAAAGGCGACAGAATAGTCGAGGAGTTCATCGAAATACTCAATGAGTACGTGGGTCGCCGATATCAGACAGCGACCACTGCTGTTGAGTAGAGCATCATGAATCCGCTAGCGCCCCGATACCTCCGATGACCGACCGACGTTGGGTCGACCGCGCAGCAGAGGTACTGGTAGGAAAGACGAACCTGGTAGTCGTTACCGGTGCTGGCATGTCTCACGATTCCGGCGTGCCCACTTTCCGTGATGCCATGACAGGTTTGTGGCACAAGTATGACCCCCAGGAACTCGCGACCGAGACGGCATTTCGTCACAATCCGGCGCGGGTTTTCGGATGGTACCTGTGGCGTTGGCAGTCAGTGCGGGAAGTGAAGCCGCACGCCGGGTATCATTCGTTGGCACGTCTGGAGCGTACAGTCGATGACTTCCTGATTGCCACCCAAAACGTTGATGGGCTCCACCGATGCGCCGGCAGTCGAGCGGTGGTAGAGCTTCATGGGTCGCTCGATTCGTTTCGGTGTCTCGACGGCGGGCATCCCTACGACACCGCGAATCTGGCACGAATGGAAGCACCGTCTAGCGAAGAGGTGGAGCCACCGTGTTGCCAAGAGTGTGGTAGCCCCATCCGACCCGGAGTTGTGTGGTTTGGTGAATCTCTTCCTGAGTCAGCCGTGCGTCGGGCTTGGAGTGCCGCTGCGGATTGTGATGCCCTGGTCGTGATTGGAACCTCCGCAGTCGTCTACCCGGCGGCTGAGCTGCCATCGATAGCCCTCAGGAAGGGGTGTCCTGTGGTGGAGATCAATCCTAACAATACACCTCTGTCGCCTCACGTTACCGTGGCGTGGCCCGAGCGAGCGGCGGTAGCCCTGCCCGCACTCGTTAGCCGCCTGGTTGACGAATGAGCGTGGAGAGGGGTCACGCGCCCCGGTTCCGTCGCACGAAGATAGTCGCCACCCTTGGTCCGTCTTCGTCGGATGACGGGGCACTGCGACAACTGATTGAGGCCGGAGTGAGCGTGGTGCGCATCAACAGCGCACACGGGACTCCGGAACAACGGGCCAAGACGATCGAGCTCGTGAGGCGCTTGCGCGATCAGATGGAAAAGCATGTGGCTGTGCTGGTTGACCTGCAAGGTCCACGTATCCGCGTAGGTGCGCTACCCGTGCCCCGCCAACTAGATGAGGGGATGGAAGTCGTGTTCGCTGCTGAGGGCAAGGCGCGCGATACCGATATTCCCACGACATATGAGAGCCTCGCGAGTGATGTGAAACTTGGTTCCCGTATCCTGCTGGACGATGGCTTGCTGTCACTCGAGGTAACGGGTATAGCCGACGATAGGGTGTCAGCAGTGGTTTGCGCTGGGGGGTTGCTTCGCAGTAGCAAGGGCATCAACCTGCCCGATGACCATGTCAGTGCACCGGCTGTCACGGAAAAGGACCGCGCTGATGTCGCGCTTGCCTTGGAGTGTGAGGCCGACATGGTCGGGATCTCGTTCGTGAGCCGTGCCGAGGACGTTGAGGAAGTCCGCTCAATGGTTGGATCTCACTTGCGACTCGTGGCCAAGATCGAGCGACCGGCTGCGCTAGCCGACATCGGCCGGATAGTGCAGGCAGCGGACGCGATCATGGTGGCTCGCGGAGATTTGGGAGTGGAGTTGCCGTTCGAAGAAGTTCCCCTTACTCAGAAACACCTGATCGAAGTAGCCACGCGCCACAGTCGACCAGTGATCACCGCGACACAGATGCTGGAGTCGATGGTGGACAATCCGCGGCCCACAAGAGCCGAGGTCTCTGATGTCGCAAATGCCATCCTCGACGGAACCGATGCCGTCATGCTATCTGCAGAAACCGCGGTGGGCCGGTATCCCATAGGATCTGTCAGAGCGATGACCCGAATAATCAATGAAGTCGAGCAGGCGATTCTGAAAGACAGAATCCCTTGGGGGCGACTCAAGGCAGCCGGTGGGGCCACGGCTTCGTGCGAGGTCGAGGACGCGATTGCGTCGGCAGCTATTGCGGCGGCTGAGATGCTGCGGGTACCGCGGATCCTCTGCGTCACAAAGAGCGGGTTTACTGCTCGCACCATCGCTGCCAACCGACCGTCCACACCGGTGCTCGGCCTGTCCGCTGACTGGCGAACTTGCCGTTACCTGGCCTTGGTATGGGGTGTGCAACCGGTGCAGGCCGACGCCGTGCCTACCTACGAAACGATGCTCGACGCGGCGCGTGTAGCCATGCTCGATAGCGGGTATGCGAAGTTGGGCGATAAGATCGTGGTGACGGCAGGCGACGTTGCTGGAACCACGAATCTGATCAAGGTCGAGACAGTCTGACGGTGCCGGATACCACGGGATCAAACAAGCCATTCGCCATGCTGCGATGGCGGTAATCGATCATCACCACAGCTTTTGGGTGTGCCGCGTTCCCCACTTCCCTGCGGTTGGTCATAGGACTCGCTAGCAAGGCGTTTGGTGGTCTTTTGCAGGAACGACTGATAAGTTTCAATTTGCTGTGTAACCGGGGCAGCACTCTGTCCCGGGCGGACGCCAACGTGTTGGCGGCTGAAAAGGAGAGGCAATGTCACACCAAGAAGGACAACCGGTCGTAATCGTGGAGAGGTCCAGCGGCATTGGCTCCTTTCTATGGGGAGCTATAATTGGTGCCGGCGCTGCCCTACTGCTGGCTCCTCGATCCGGAGAGGAGACCCGAGAGGTCTTGCGTGAGAAGGGACGTCGGCTGCGGGACAAGGCGGAGGACACCAGGGATGACCTGCAGGCTCGGCTCGAGGACGGCTACGATAGAGCCAAGGCTCGGGTGGAAGAGAAATTCGAACGAGCACGACGCAACATCGGCGAGACTGGGGCAGGCGCCCGCGATGCTGTGAAGGCAGGCAAGGCGGCAGTCCACTCGGCTCGCGATGAACTGGAGCGCAGACTTGCCGCTGCCAAGGCGTCGCGTGAGACAGCTGACGACGCTCCGGAAGAAGACGACTACGACGACGAGTCGGAAGACGAAGCAACGGCCTAGGACCCCTAACTCACCTGTGAGTTGAGTACCGCGGGATACAGAGGGTGGGCTTCGTCGCCCTGGGGGTTCTTGCGCAGAATCTTCACAGCCGCATACGAAGACAACATCCTCTTCCTGGCAAGCGCTCTCACCTTCCAGGCGTTGCTTGCGGCTTTTCCCATCCTGCTGCTGGCACTGGCCACCCTGGGCTATTTCGCGAACAGTGCCGATGCGGCAGCTGAGATCCGTCGGCTGCTGGGGAACGTCATCCCATCTTCCGGGGCAGACGAGACGGATCCCTTCATGCAGGTCGAGCGGTTCATCAGGAGCGTTGTTTCCAGTCGCGCCCAACTGTCGATTTACGGCCTACCACTGTTTTTCTGGTTCTCGACGCGGTTCTTCAGTGGAGCCCGAGCCGCACTGAACGACGTGTTCGACACTCAGGAAAGCCGCCCCTGGTTTCACGGAATCGGCGTTGACTTCTTCCTGGTAATGGCAACGCTGGTGTTGGTAGTGTTCAATGCTCTGGTTACGGTGCGCATCATGCAACTGCCTTTGCTCGGTGGTTTTGCCTTGGCCACAACTACTTTTGCGCTCGCGATTGTTGCGTTCTTCATCATCTACACAATGGCTCCGACACGGAGTGTGCGCTGGGATACTGCATTGGTTGGGGCATTGGTGGCGGCACTCGGTTTCGAAATAACCAAGAAACTATACGTTGTGTACTTGGTGCGGTTTACGACTCTGGACAGGTTGATTTCCAACACAAACGGGATCGCGCTGCTACTGCTCGTGGTGTGGGTGTATGCCGTTGTGTGTGTTTTTCTCATTGGCGCCGAAGTGGGAGAAACGTACGACATGAGAAAACGACAGAGGCAGCAGCGCGCAATACTCACCTAGGGTAACAATCTCAATGCATACAATAGACCTGCGCAGTGACACGGTGACCAAACCGTCACCGGGAATGCGGACCGCCATGTCAGAGGCCGACGTGGGAGACGATGTTCTTGACGGCGATCCCACGACCCGGCGACTGGAAGAGATGATGGCTGAGCTGTTTGGCACGGAGTCCGCGTTGTTCTTTCCGTCGGGAACACAATCGAACCAGACTGCGATCTGGCTGTTGACTGAGCCGGGAACGGAGCTCGTTCTCGAGGCCAATGCTCATGTGGTACACTACGAGATCGCTGGTGCCGCCGCACTTTCAGGAGTGCAGATTCGGCCAGTGACTACGCCGGACGGCATCCTCACGGCAGAACTGGCAGCGGCTGCCCTGCGACCGACGAGCCCACACACTCCAGAGGTCAGTGCCATTGCTGCCGAAAACACCCACAACGCTGCGGGAGGCAAGGTGCTTCCCCTGGCGCTTTGGGATGAGCTCGTTGCCTTTGCCGGTGACAAAGGGTTGCCGCTGCATCTGGACGGAGCTCGCCTGTGGCACGCGGCGGTGGCGCAGGGTCACACGGTGTCCAGAGTCGGGCAGGGAGCCACAACGATCACCGCCTGCCTCTCAAAGGGGTTGGGCTGTCCGGTCGGCAGTTGTCTCATGAGCAACCGTGATTTGATCGAACGCGCCCGCAGAGTGCGCCGCAGACTGGGCGGGGCGATGCGACAGTCGGGAGTTCTTGCCGCCGCCGGTATCTATGCGTTGGAGCACAACCTGGACCGGTTGGCAGACGACCACGGCAATGCAACCATGTTTGCCGATCGACTGCGCGACCACCCGGCCATCAGGCCAAATGAGTCGGATAGCAACATCATCATGCTGGATTTGATCGACCCTGGCCTTGCTGTAGACGCTGCGCTGATCGAGTTGGCCGAGAATGGCGTACTCCTGGTGCCGTTTGGCCCCAAGCGGTTACGAGCCGTGACACACCTCGACGTCACAGCCGAAGAAGTCGCTGCAGCCGCTGACATCGTGGCTCGGGTCTTGGATCCGGAAGGGGGCTGACGATGCGAGTGGTCATAGTCGGCGCAGGAGAGGTGGGATACCACGTGGCAGACCGCCTGTCCGCGGAGAAGCACGACGTTGTGGTCGTGGATGTTCTGCCGGAACGTCTCGAGTACGTGCAGACCCACCTGGACGTCGCAGTGGTGGAGGGGAGTGGAGCGAGCCCCAGCGTGATGGAGAGCGCCGGTGTGCGCGATGCCGGATTGCTGGCTGCGGTTACGAGTGTTGACGAAGTCAACCTGGTATGCTGCATGAGTGTGAGGGGAGGCAAGAACCTGGTGAAGGTAGCCCGGGTATCGAATCCGGATTTCTATGCCGATGGTGCGCACCTGCGACCCGAGCTGTTCGGCGTTGACGTCATGATCAATCCGGAACGGGAGCTCGCGCTCGAGACCCTGCGGTTGCTGGAGTCGACGGCGGCGACGGACATCGCGGCGTTTGCCGGCGGGGCAGTTCAATTGATCGGACTCAAGGTTACCGACGATGCGCCCATTGCCGGCCGCACCTTCGCCCAGATCGGTGCCGAAGGCGGGTTGACATCGATGCTGACCGTGGCGCTGCGACGCGGAGACCAGACGATAGTCCCCAAGGGTGCCACCGAAGTGCAGGGTGGGGACCATCTATATATCGTGGGAACTGACAACACCATCTCGGCGAGCCTGGAGCTGTGTGGTCACAAGCCCACTACGGTGCACCGCGTGATGATAGCCGGTGGCAGTCACGAGGCGTTCTACCTGGCCCAGCTGCTGCGGCAACATCGCGGCCAGGCGACAATGCTTGTCAAAGAACGAGACCGTGCCCAGGAGTTTGCCGAGAAACTCGATCAGGCACTCGTCCTGAATGGCGACGCTACAGACGTAGAACTACTGGAGCTCGAAGGGGTGGGTGGAGTAAACGCCTTCGTGGCGCTGACCGATCACGATGAGACCAACATTCTCTCCGCTCTGCTCGCGAAGCACGCGGGAGCAAAACAGGTGATAACACTGGTAAACCGCATGGGCTTCCTGCCGCTGGCCAAGCTGATTGGCTTGGAGACGGTTGTTAGTCCGCGCCTTTCAGCAGCCAATGCGATCCTGCGGTACGTGCGACGCGGGAGTGTTACCAGAGTGGCAACGCTCAAGGACAGTGAAGCAGAGGCCATCGGCTTCAAGGTCTCGTCGGGGTCGCCACTAGTGGGGCGGAGGCTGGCCGATATCGAGTTTCCCGAAGGCTCCATCGTGGCGGCGATTGTCCGCGAGAGGGACGTCGAGGCGATAGTGCCACGAGGAGACGACGAGCTATTGGAAGGTGACCAGGTAGTTGTGTTCGCCCTTCCGGAAGCCGTTGCTCCAGTGGCGGAGCTGTTCCCGTCGTGAACCTGCGCGAAGTCCTCCACATTGTCGGTGCGCTCATCATCTGGACTGCCGTCGCAATGCTTCCTCCAACGGTGATTGGCTTCACCGAGGGGCTCGCAGTGCATTGGGTGCTGACCTTTGGAGTCACGGCCTCATTGGGGGCCGTCATGTGGTTCATCACGCCACGCGATGTGTCGATCAACAGACGTGAAGGCATTGCCATCGTGGGTTTGGGTTGGCTTGCCGTGGTGGCAGTTGGAAGCCTGCCGTTCGCGCTGACCGGGGTGGCACCCACGGTGGCCAGTGCGGTATTCGAATCGGTATCGGGGTTCACGACCACGGGCGCCACGGTCTTTCCTGTGATTGAAGATCTTCCCCGCAGCATCTTGCTGTGGCGCTCGATCACCCACTGGATGGGCGGCATGGGGATCATCGTGTTAGGCGTGGCGATTCTACCGCTCATCGGGATGGGTGGCGCCCAGTTGTTCCGGGCTGAGGTTCCTGGAATCGCCGCAGACCGACTCAAGCCGCGCGTGGCAACCACGGCGCGGCTGCTCTGGGGTGTCTACGCGCTGCTGACTGTGATATTGGGAATCCTCTATTTGCTGTTGGGCATGTCACTGTTCGATGCAACGAACCATGCGATGAGCGCCTTAGCGACGGGTGGTTTCTCGACCCGCACCGCCTCGATGGGCGCCTACAGCCCGGCCATACAGTGGGTCACGATCGTGTTCATGCTGATCGCCGGTACGAACTTCACCCTGCACTATCAGGCCCTCACCGGCAAGTGGTTTCCCTGGATCCGGGATGCCGAGTTTCGGTGGTATGCAGGCGTTGCGGGGGCGGCGGTCATGGCGGTGTTCTTGTTCATGGGGATATCAGGCGAGGGCTGGATACTCAAGGATGCTGCTTTCAACGTGGTAGCCGTCGGAACCACAACTGGATTCGTTACGGCAGACTTCGGGGCGTGGCCCGCATTCTGTCAGGTGCTATTACTGGGTCTGATGTTCGTAGGGGCGATGGGCGGATCTACCGGTGGCGGGTTCAAGACGGCGCGGGCAGTCGTAGTGTTGAAGCATGCCGTGAGCGAAGTGCAGAAAGTACTGCATCCCAGGGCGATTTTCGTGACCAAACTGGGGCGCGCACTCATCCGGTCCGACATCCTCGCCAATGTGCTCGCATTTCTGGCTCTCTACGTCGCCACTCACGGTATCGGATCACTGCTGTTGGCCGCTCTGGGCCACGACTTGCTTACATCTGTCAGCGCATCACTGGCAGCCATGTCGAGCATTGGGCCAGGTTTGGGTGCAGTTGGCCCTGCCTCGCACTACGGCGAGCTTGGCTCGGCCTCGCACATCGTATTGTCAGCACTCATGCTCCTTGGGAGACTGGAATTCTACACCTTGCTCGTACTGGTGATTCCGGGAACGTGGAGTCGTTGGGGCGGGGATCTGTAGAACGAATTGCCAGCCCAGGACGTGTACGAGGACGTCGGTGGCACTTTGTCTAGCCGGTTCCTCGCAGTAGCTTTCTCCTGCCCCAGGTCCGAAGGGCGAATGCGCGTGAACCGCGTCAGGACCGTGAAGGTAGCAGCGCTAAGCGATGGCACGCGTCGCTTCGGGTAACCTGGGGCAACTATCTCAAATCCTATGACGCATACAGCGCTCGCCCGAAAGTACCGGCCCACACGGTTCTCCGACCTGGTCTCCCAGCAACACGTCGCTGCAGGCTTGGCGGGAGCTGTTGCAAAGCAGATGGTAGCGCCGGCATACCTGCTCACCGGACCACGCGGCGTGGGCAAGACCAGCGCCGCCCGAATTCTCGCCATGGCTCTCAACTGCCAGGACCGTTCAGCGGCACCACGTGAGGGTGAGCCTTGCGGTCAATGTGACTCGTGTACTCGGATCTGGCAGGGTTCCACGAATCTCGATGTGGTAGAGATTGACGCCGCCAGCAATCGCGGGGTGGATGATGCCCGTGAATTGCGTGAACGCGCGATGTACGCAGCCAGCTCAGCCGACAGCTACAAGGTGTACATACTCGATGAGGCTCACATGCTGACCCGTGAAGCATGGAATGCCCTGCTGAAGATCTTGGAAGAGCCTCCACCGAGAGTTGTTTTTGTATTCGCGACCACCGAGCCCAACAAGATCACCAACACCGCCGCGCCAGTGATGAGCCGCGTCCAACGATTCGATTTCCGCCGCATTGGACCTCAGGCGATAATCGAGCGTCTGCAATACGTGGCTGAACAGGAAACCATCGAAGCCGAATCGGATGCTCTGCAGTTGATTGCCAAGGTTGCAGATGGCGGTCTGCGGGACGGGCTCTCCCTGCTGGATCAGGCCTTGGCCTTCGGAGATGGACCGGTTACGGCGGAACGGGTGCGGAACGCCCTGGGTTTGATCGATGACGAGATGTATGCGGAGTTGCTGGATATCATTGCCGGCCGTCGCACGGCAGAGGTGTTTCCCTTTGTCGCCAAGCTGACAGAAGGGGGCTCGGATCTGGCCGAGTTCATCAACGGTGCGGGAGACGTACTGCGGGCCATGCTGATCCGGATCTTGGGCGGTCAGCCGGAAGGTCTCACAGAGGGCCTGCGATTGGCTGTGGAGCGGCAATCAGACCAGTATAGGCCCGGGGACCTCCTCAGAATGTTGAGACTCCTGGCCGCGGCTGAGGGGACCATAAGACGAAGCACGAATGCAAGGTTGCACGTCGAAACCTTGCTGGTGCAGTGGTCATTGCTGGATCGCACCGTGGAGTTGAGCGAGGTCCTGGCGGCGTTCCGGGGGGAAGCACCGGTCGAGCCAGCTATGCGGCGCAGGCAGCCTGATGGCAGCCGGGCAAAGCCGGCGCAGCGGGAAACCTCCGCTGACAAGGGCGGTGGCGGCAGCGCGACGGGTGGAGGTACCCTGTCCCTCGAGGCGATTCAGGCAGCCTGGTCGAGAATAGTCGAGGTCGCCGGACAGCAGCGCAGAATGGTCCAGGAGGCTCTGCGGCACGCCAGCCCGGTTGAGGTGGGAGATGGGGTGGCCGTGCTCGAGGTGACAGACTGCGAGGTTCATCTCGAAGGCCTGACGCGAAGTCGC
>JBDGXD010000114.1:0-11922 GCA_039584755.1 Gemmatimonadota bacterium | reverse complement strand
GATGGCTCTTTGAAGGAGGTATACGGGTACCGTTGGTCATTCGATGGCCTGGCGTAATCGATACTGCGGTGACAGTCGAGCAGCCCACAATCAGCACTGACATCTATCCAACGCTGCTCGAAGTTGCCGGCATCCCTCTCATGCCAGGGCAGCATCGTGATGGAGTCAGTCTGGCGCCGCTATTGAGACGGTCGGGTACTCTCGATCGTTCGGAACTCTACTGGCATTTCCCACACTACCATGGTTCGGGCAACCGGCCGTCCGGTGCAGTCCGAAGCGGCGACTTCAAACTGTTGGAATGGCTCGAAGACGGCAGGATAGAGCTGTACAACCTCACTGCAGATCCCGGCGAGATCAACGATTTGAGTTCGGAGATGCCAGGGAAGGCGAACGAGTTGTTGACACTACTGCACTCCTGGCGAGAATCCGTGGACGCTAACATGCCTAGGGCAAATCCAACTTGGAAAGACCAGCGGGGTGGCCAATCGTGACTGGCGAAACCCGTGTGTTCGCTGTAGCTGCCGACGCGATGGAGAGCTTCTTCTTGGCGGAGACTCTCAAGTACGCATACCTGTTGTTTGCCCTCGACGATACAATCGACTTCGAAGCGGTGATCTTCAACACCGAAGCCCATCTAATCTGGCGTACCTGGGAGTGACCAAGGCAGAATGGCCTATGGATTGCATTGGGAGTGGCGTGGATTCGGGAAGCTGAGTGACCGAAACCGTGCTCGTATCACTCAACTTCGTTCAATTGGACATTGGGCCCGCAAAATCCGGGATCGATATCTCTGGTATCCAGGTTGTCGTGCCAATGTGAAGCTGCGCTCCTGGGGTGCTAGTGAGGGTCTCAAATTCAAGCGGTTGGTGGAGGAAGACAAAGAGCTGAAACTGCAGCTCTGGATGGAACGACGAGACGAGGACTATGCCTTCCCAGCCGAGCCAAACGTGGTGCGTAAACTTGCTCATGTGCTCGAGATAGAACTAGCGCAGTTTGATCGGGCTGCCAACTCCGAGGAGTTGGTCGATCGGTTGAGGAACGTCGCAGGTCAAGTCCGGACTGTCGTCGTGGAGAAGTCACGCCGCACGTATGTGTGGCAACAGGGAGATGAACGAGTCCTCGTCGACTTGGCGGAAATTCACTCCCCGGTCGCTACTACGTCAGTCGGTCTGGAGAACCTGTCTGGTCTGAGCGAGTCCAGCTCGCGAGATGCGATTGGAGCAGCTCGCAGGAGTGTAGTCGCTGCGAGAACGAGTCTGGAACTGCCGGCCGGTCTGGAGACGCTGAGTTATGTGGAAGCACTTTCGCGATGGGTCGCACGGGAAGGATGAGAAATCGTCGGGGTGCTGCCACTACTTGTCTAAGGATAGAGTCTCTCAACCTTCCAGCCGTTGCCAGCGCGTCGGTACAGTAACCGATCGTGGAGGCGATCGCTGCGACCCTGCCAGAATTCGATACTCGCTGGCCTGATCCGAAAGCCACCCCAGAACGGCGGTAGGGGCACATCCCCATCGCCAAACCGCTGTTCATGCTCCTGCACCCGCCGCTCGAGTTCCGTTCGGCTTCCCAGCGGAGAACTCTGCTTTGATGACCAGGCGCCTATACGACTTCCTCTTGGACGGGTCTTGAAGTACTCAGCGGATTCCTCGCTGGAGAGCCTCTCGACCTGGCCCTCGATGCGGATCTGACGTTGAAGGGTGGGCCAATGAAACACCAGGGCCGCCTGTGGGTTCTCCAGGAGTTCACGGGATTTGCGACTCTCATAGTTCGTGTAGAACTCGAAACCGTCCTCACCGTAGCCCTTCAGCAACATCATGCGGGCCGACGGACATCCATCCCTTGTAGCGGTGGCGACTGTCATCGCTTCAGGGAGAGCCAGACCCGCACGTCTAGCGGCCTCGAACCAGTTGCCAAACAGGGTGATCGGGTTCTTGTCGGCCGTCAACTCGGAAATGCCCTTGGACATTCCCTGGCCAAGCGTAATGAGAGCGCGGATCTTTGCTATGATTGACATGTCTAGCAGGAAGTCGATTGCATTTCAGTTGAGATCATCATGCTGTTGCAAAGCGGTATGCCACCTACTCAAGATTGGCCTGCGCTGTCGATCCGTGAATCGGGCCTAATCGCTGTCTCGGTTGACCGCGATGCAGGGCCGCACCGGCGGGTGCGTAATCTATCGGGTGGAACGAAGTACCGCATGGTAGGGCCCTGATGTTGCCCAAAGATACCCCATTAAGAGATCTTCACGATGGCAGCTGCAGCTAGTGGCAACCGTTGCGATTCCGTGTTAGCGTGCTAAGCTCAAATGGGGTCCGTGGTGGGCCCAACGCAAGATAGAAATCCACATTCATGAGACAGGAGAACGAGATGCTGCCGCATGCCAGAATCCCATACGGGACCTGGGGAAGCAGCTATTTCCCCGCCTGGCAAACGTCGGCATTGGCAGAAGTGAACATCGGCCAATTTGCCGGCGAGTCAATGAATAGGATCCTAGGGCTGAGGAAGGTACCCAAGAGCGAGCTAGAGTACTTGGTCATTGGTTCCACCATTCCGTGGCACTGGAAGTTCTGGAACGCACCGCTAGTGGCGAGTTGTATGGGGCACCGCATACCAGGATATCACATGGAACAAGCGTGTGCGACCGGGCTACAGGCAGTGCTGTTGGGCGGAACTGAGGTCGAGAACGGTGGATTCGACGTAGTCGGTGTATTGACGTTTGATCGAACCAGTGATTCACCGGTTGGCGTGTTCCCCGAACGTCGTGCCCATGAGCGCACCCAAGCGATAGCGGACGTGTGGGACAACTTCGGATTCGATCCTGCCACCGGCAACGCGATGATCACGGCTGCGGGTATTACGGCGCGGAAGTACAAGAGCGATCGTAGAGAAGTTGACGACGTAGCCTACCATCGATTGCAGCAGTACTTCGAAGCCAAGAGTTCCGGCTTCCTGGATCGCGTTCTCGTACCACTCGACGTCTTGAACGTGCAAGGACGTCCACTGGGCCGCATCGATGGCGACTATGGGGTGCGTCAACTGACCCTAAGTGGGCTCCGAGCGATGCCCGAGCTGGACACCTGCGTTACCGGAGGTACGCAGACGCACGCCTCGGACGGAATGGCTACTCTGTTGGTGACGCACAAGGATCGAGTGAAGGACTTCTCCACCCGGCCCGAGATCGATATTCAGTTCGTGGCCAAAACCGAAATGAGGACCCACCCGAGCCTGATGCCGGAAGCGCCAGCGCTGGCAGTCAAGAAGTTGCTGGAGAAGAGTGGGCTGACGATGGCTGACATGGCTGTGGTCAAGAACCACAATCCTTTTGCGGTCAACGATGTCATCTTCTCGCAGATCATGGACTACGATTGGCGTAAGATGAACAATACCGGTTCACCGCTGGTTTGGGGACATCCCCAAGGTCCGACGCTGACGAGAGTGGTTATTGAGGCACTGGAAGAGGCAGTCGACCTGGGTGGTGGCCACGTACTTGTCTTTGGATGTGCGGCGGGTGATATCGGGATCGCGGCCATCTTCAAGGTTTCGTAGGGGGATCGCGAAGAATGACTACCGTATTGAGAGAATCAACTCTCCAGACTCTGGGTCTGGGGAATGTCATAGAGATCTTCCAGCGCGGGCAGTTGCCGGCTCAGACCAGCGGGTTGGTAGATCAGGTGTTCGGCAACTCCGGCAATCGGAGTGCCATGGTCATATCCGGAGCTAATGGCATCGTGGGTGCGGGGAAGACTGCGCAGCTCGGCTCGAGACTGCAACAGTATGACATCCCGATCGTTGCCCTGGATTTTCCAGCGGCTCCAGATGGAATAGGTAAGCAGTATCCTGGGCTTCTGCGGGCCTTCGGGTCAGAGGGAGCCAATAAGATAATGGGCAACATCGTCAGGCTGCACTACGACGGGAAGACATTGCCTAGCGAGCTGCAACACTTGCACCCGGCGTTCTTGTTAGAGGCGATCCCGGAGATACTCGATGTCAAGCGGGCCCACTATGCCGTGTTCAGAGAGTCGTTCCCCGACATAGATATCCGCTCGGTTACCTCGGGTTTCCCGAGTTCCGAGCTGGGAGTGGGCATAGCGCACCCGGCGTTCCCCCACGAGATCAACAAGATGTGGGAGACTGTGGAACCAGAGCCATCGGCCATAACGCAACTCCTCTGGTCCATGGGTCTGATACCGGTACCGGTGAGCGACAACTGGTCGTTCATCCTAGATGTGTTGTTCTGCGGGATCACTCTTGCCGCACTCCGCTATCACCACGCCAGCAATATGCCTGTGTGGAAGATCGACAAGTACGTCCGCAAATTCGTTGGTCCGAACCCGTTCAGAGCACATGATGCAATAGGTGCAGCTGGCGCGAACTTCCTGACTTGGTCATGTCTTCACCATCTGAGCCAGAAGTACGGCAAGGTATTCGAGCCGGCGGCTGAGTTGGTGCGACAGAAGGACACTGGCCAAAACTGGTACCCGTTCAACCATTTCCGTCCATTGGTCGATTGGAGATTGGAAGCAGGTGATGTGGACGAGTTCCGAACCTGGATTCTCGGTCCACTCTTCCAGATGACCAGTTTGATGTTGCACGAAAACCGTGGGCACCTGTCCCATATGAACGCTATCGGTGAGCTGTGCGCACAGTTCCGTCATGGTGTCGTTGCAATGGCTCGCGACCTCGGCCCGGACCAGGTTGTGAAGACCGTTGAGGGATATCACCAACTCCACCCAGAAGCTGCCAACGAAAGCTGGTACCCTGATGCGTATGCGTGGATGGGTACGCCCGAATGGCAGCAGTTGTATGTGAATGCCGAGCATGACGGGAACGTAGGCTTGGTGTCCATCAACCGTGAGAGCTACAATGGTGGAGTGGACGCCGAGCTGAATCGGGCACTCGATTGGCTGAGAAGTCAGGGCCTCGAGCGAGTGATCGTGACGGGTGACTTCCATCTGTCAACACAGATGGTCGGTGCCGATACGAGTGAATTCTACCCGGCACTCGAGGACGTTCAGGCTGGAGCCAAGATCTCGGGTGATTGGTCACGGACGGCCCGTCGGTTGAACGATGACTTCAAGGTTTCGGTCGGGTTCGTCAATGGAAAACGCTGTTTGGGAGGCATGCTCGAGTTGATGATGCACTGCCACTATCTGGTTGCGGCCGAGGGAGCCGATCTGGGCATGCCCGAAGTGACGCTTCCCGTAGTTCCGGGAATGGAGGGCTGTCACTGGATGTTCCGCAAGAGCGCGTCCGAACACTGGCCCAAGGCCCTCTATCTCTTGCTGAGTGGTATGACGGTCAAGGCAAACAAGACCGTTGGGTGGCTGGTCGACTACACGGGTTCCATAGAAGAGTCACTCCAGACCGTGTGGCAGATTGCTACCGAGTCAGAGCATGGCATACGGAGGCGCCCGGTTGCCGACGGCGCCGTTACAGGAGTACCCACCGAAGTAAATGGACTATCTGCTCCTGATGGAGAACTCGCCGAAGCCGCTCGCAAGGCGATCAGCGACACTGTACAGCATTCCTGTGGGGCTACGTTGTCTGATGCCCTCGCCGTTCAGACCAGGCATTCGGCGGAGTTCATGACCTCCAAAGCGTGCCACCAAGGGCAGATCGGATCCGAGTATCTGAAGACGATGGGGGTGTAGCGGGAGATTAGAAGGGGAAGGAGAGGGGGCAGGGGACGGTCTCCACTGCCCCCGCTGCCCCTACTGCCCCAGCTGCCTCCCCTCCCCAAAGGCCTTGCGGTTGAGTTCCAGTAGTTCTTCGGGGATGCGTTGCTGCAACGTCTTTTCCCAGACCTGATCGGGAATATCCAAATGTTCCGCCAGAGCACCTAGCATCACGGTGTTTGCGGCTCGGTGATTACCAAGAGTGACAGCGATCTCCGTGGCCTTGATGGCCTTCACATCGAATCCCTTGGTCTCCAGAAACCGGATCGCGTCTTTGGGATAGGGTCGCTCATCTGCAGTTCTGATGGGCTCGACCTCGTGGCTGTTCACCAAGATCGCGCGGCCGGGCCTCACGAAGTGAGCGTAACGCAGTGCCTCCAGCTTCTCCAAGGCGACCAGGAAGTCCACCTCACCACGCGGTGTTGTCGGCGAGTAGACACGATCTCCGAACCGCACGTGACTGAATACGGCGCCCCCTCGTTGGGCTACACCATGGAACTCTCCCTGCTTGGCGTCGTGCCCAGCCGCGATCGCGGCCAAGGCCAACAGCTCACTTGCGAGGACCACACCTTGTCCGCCGACTCCTGCGATCAACACGCTAGTGATGGGCATCGACGCTCGCCTCCACCTGACAAATCGCATCGACTGGACACAAGTGAGCACACATGGCACAGCCGGCACACTCCCACTCACGGATCTCCGGTGTGTCTCCCTCCCACACCAACGCAGGACAGCCTGTCTGCATGCAGTCTTCGCACTGGATGCACACGCCGTCGTCCACCTGGAAGGGAACCTTCTCCTTGGCTTTCTCTTCCGGCAAGAGGCGACAGGCGCGTCTGGCGATGACAACGGCGGGGCCAGGATGGTCCAAGCCCGACTTGATTGCGGCTTCAGTGGCCTCGAGGTCCCACGGGTCTACGACCTCGACGTGTTCAACTCCCACTGACCTGATCAATGACTCATAGTCGACCGCTGGTGCGGGCCGGTGCTTGAGGGTGCTACCGGTGCCGGGGTGTTGCTGATGTCCGGTCATGCCAGTTGTACCGTTGTCTAGCAGAATCGTCGTCGTTGGGATCTGATTGTAGACCGCACTTATCAAGCTGGGTAAACCGCTGTGCAAGAACGTGGAATCTCCAATCAACCCGACCACTTTATCCTCACCGGCCTTGTTGAAACCTGTTGCGTTGCCAATGCTCGCACCCATGCAGAATGTGGTGTGCATTGCCTGGTAAGGGGGCAGACACCCTAGAGTGTAGCAGCCGATATCGCCTGTGACCAACACTCCCAGATCGTGCAACTTGCTGAGCACGCCTCTGTGTGAGCACCCCGCACACAGCACGGGAGGTCTGGGGAGAATCGTCGTCTCGGTTGCGAAATCGGACGGCGCGGAAGTGCCGTTCAATCCCTGTGCCACCAGGTCGACACTCAGCTCACCAATGTTGGTGAATCGCTCCTTCCCGATCACGTTGAGGATCCCGAAGCTGGCCATCTCCTGTTCAATGAATCCCTCACTCTCCTCCACGACATATACTTTCTCGAAACGCGAGCAGAACTCTTGCAGTCGCCTCTTTGGCAACGGATAGATCATGCCGAGCTTGAACACAGTTGCGTCGGGGACTGCTTCCTTCACGTATTGATACGGGATTCCATGGCTCACGACTCCGATCTTGCCATTGCCTTCTTCCAGCACATTGCCTGCGAAGCTTTCAGCGAATTCGCGCAACCGGTCGAGCTTTGCCTCCAACTCGGGTCGCCGGAATCGCGCGTACACCGGAATGGCATATTGGCTGACCTTGCGTGAGAACTGCTTGCGTGGTGCCTCGGTACGCTTCCCTATCTCGACTACGCCCCGGGTGTGAGACAATCGGGTTGTGGTACGGAACATCACCGGAGATTCGAACTCCTCGCTCAACTCGAACGCTGTCTTGACCAGTCCTAGTGCCTCTTTGGCGTCAGATGGCTCCAGTAGCGGAACTTTTGCGATCTTGGCGAAATAACGGCTATCCTGTTCGTTCTGGGACGAGTACATACCTGGGTCGTCGGCCACCAGAGCCAAAAAGCCGGCGTTCGTTCCTGCATAGGGGAACACCATGAAGGGATCTGCTGCGACGTTCAAACCCACGTGTTTCATGGTGACCATCGATCGGACACCACCCAACGCAGCTCCCATGCACTCGTCGAATGCCACTTTTTCGTTAGTAGACCAATGGGCATCGACCTCCTCATAGGTTGACAGGACTTCTAGAACCTCGGTACTGGGGGTACCAGGGTAACCCGCGGCGAATAGTACGCCTGTCTCCCATGCTCCTCGGGCGATGGCCTCATTCCCAGACATCAACTTCTTCACGGATATCTCCCTTGGAAACCGTGTAGTTTGCTCGTCTTCTACGTCAGCTTAGAGCTTCGTCCTCGAAAGCACCTGTCAGTTTGTATGTCCCTCTGGACATGAGCGATGGATAGTGCTCTTCGAATGCCGCCAACATCTCCTGCAACGGCAGATCGACGAACGTACCTCGGTCGCGGACATACTGCATGAATACATTGCCGTCCTTGTCGATCTGCTGGAATACCGAGTCGATCCGACCGTCGAAGTCAAGCGGCTCGACATTGAACCGTTCACAAAGCGACGCGTTGAATGCAGGTGTGGCCTTGACCCACTTGTCCTCGAGATACAGTTCCGTATAACCGTGGAAGACAAAGAGGTCGGTCCGCATCGATCGACGCAACCGTTCCGTCGACAAGTGGTTCTTCACGTCGGCAAAACCAAGGCGGCTGGGAACTCGTAGTGAACGGGCGGCTGCCGCCAAGAGAATGGCCTTGGGTACGCAGAAGCCGTACTTCCTCGCGAGAGTCTCACTGGCTCGCATTCCTGCTACACTCACGTTTATCCTGTACGGATCATATCTGATGCCGTCTCTGACCGCGTGATAAAGCGCTACCGCCCTATCGATGTCGCTGTTCTTCCCCACGGTCACACGGCGCGCGAACTCGATGATCTGGGGATTGTCGGAGTCAATGACACGCGTTGGGCAGATACACTGGCCGAGTTCCGGATCCTGCGAGGCGATCGTCACCGTATTCGCGATTGCCAACGGTTCTCGCCTAACGCAACTGACATGGACGTCATGCTCCTGTTGTGAAATGTGCGAGGTCAACTGTGGGCGGCAACCGATTGTACCGCTTCGAGTATCTCGTCCTTGGTGAGCAACCGTTCCGACTTCTTTGCAGCTGCAAGAACTGCTTCGACGACAGCCGGCCCACCGGGGAGACCGTTAGCGTCCAGGTAGAACACAACGTTCGACGCACCCGACATGTGTCCAATCTCAATGCCCTGTTCTCTGCCAATCCAACTTGCTGGGACACCGGAATAGACGCGGTCAGCGAGCCAGGCTTGACCTCTGCGTTGGGCCTTGATGACCGCAGCTGCGTGCACTCCGGTCGCCGTCCGGAATGCATCGCGACCGACAATTGGAGTGTTGACCGGAATGGGCACATCAATTGCCCTTGACACGGTGTCGACGTAGTCGGGCAGACACTTGAGATCGTCGTCCCGCCAGCCCAGGAGCTTGAGGTTCACCAGGAGTTGTTCCATCGGCGTGTTACCCACTCGCTCGCCGACTCCCAACGCAGTGCCGTGAACTCGTGTCGCCCCCGCCTCCAAAGCGGCCAGCGTGTTCGCGACGTCAAGTCCCCGGTCCCGATGGCCGTGCCAGTCGACGCCCACGCTGTCAGCCAGGCCAAGCTCCTGCAAGAGGTGCTTGACCCAGGTAACCAGGTTGACAACACCTCTTGGCACTGCCGCTCCGACGGTGTCACATAGGCAAACGCGGGTCGCCCCTGCTTCGACTCCTGCGGTCAGAAGTAGACGGAGGTCCTCCGGTTTGGCTCGGACGGTATCTTCTGTTACGTACATGACCTCCAAGCCTTGCTGCACTGCGAAGCCAACGGCGTCTCGGGTGTGCTTTAGAATGTGTTCCAAATCCCACTCTTCAGCATATTGTCTGATCGGGCTACTCCCAATGAAAACACAGGCTTCGATAGGGACACCGGTCTTCTGTACAGCGTCCGCGATAGGCTGGATGTCCACTATCATCGTGCGGGCAGCACAATTCGCTTTGATGCGGAGCTTGTTATCGGCGATCTCGCGACACAGACGTTCCACGGCATCTCTCTGGCGCGGACCGGCTCCAGGTAAACCAATGTCTGCTGTCTCTATGCCGAGATTGTCCATCAAGTGCAGGATCTCGATCTTCACTTCCGTTGGAGGGTCAGTCACCGATGGGCTCTGGAGTCCGTCACGCAAGGTTTCGTCATCCAGCATGGCCAGGCCTGGTTGACCTTCACTCCCATCTGCAAGTGACCAGTCGTACACGAGTCTTTCTTCGGAAGGAACCGTCACCCTAACCTCCGTGTCTAGTGGTGCGTCCGGGTCGATTGTGCCGCAATGACATGTCCGAA
Source organism: Gemmatimonadota bacterium (assembly GCA_039584755.1). GTDB lineage: Bacteria > Gemmatimonadota > Gemmatimonadetes > Gemmatimonadales > GWC2-71-9. The sequence goes on along the minus strand of JBDGXD010000114.1, from coordinate 1,789 downwards.
CTGCCGGAGGCTGCAAGCAATTCTGCAGCCTCGCTTTCCTTTCCCGTCATCTAATCGATGACTCCGAGAAAGGGCCACAATGTGATGCGCATCTACCTCGAAACGGCGCCGCAAAGCTTGGACCACGCTGTTCCGCTTTCGGCAGGCATCTCCATGGCTCTGCTCATTCATGCTGCCGGGAGCGTGCAACACTCCATGACCCACGAAGGCGTCACGCACCGAGTTGCCCAGCCCAAGGCGTAGGTCATGAGAGTCGGAGGTCCTCTATCCGGTCTGAGGGATTGTGGCCCCGAGGTTTTCCCCCTGTAAAGATGCCCAGATGTGAGGCCTGACACCAGAATGCAACCTAGCGGGCCCGGCCGGCACTTGTGAGGCGTGGATTATGGAGCGATGTTGGCTCATGTCTTCATTACTCCTGGGTTTGCTGCGGGAGTAGAATCGGGGGATAAGCGAGCCACTAGTGGGGAGAAGGGAATGAACTCTTACGATATCGGTGTCATCCCGGGCGACGGAATTGGTCCGGAAGTGAGCGATGAAGGTCTAAAGGTGTTGGAGGCGGTTGCAGCTATAGAGGGTTTCCAGTACAAACTGGTCGAGTACCCTTACAACGGGGAGTACTACCTCAGGACGAAGGAGCTGGTCCCGGACTCGGTGATCGACGAGTGGCGTACACTCGATGCCGTACTACTCGGTGCCATCGGTCATCCGGATGTGGAAACTGGTCTGGTCGAGCGGTCGGTGATTCTAGGACTTCGCTTTGGGCTCGATCTCTACATCAACTTGCGCCCGATCAAGCTATATGCCGAGCATCTGTGTCCGTTGAAGGGCAAGGGCCCGGAGGACATTGATTTCATTGTCGTGCGAGAGAATACCGAGGGGCTCTATTCCCAGATTGGCGGGCATCTGAAGAAAGGAACGCCGGATGAGGTCTCGCTCGTCAACGGCGTGTACACTTGGAAGGGCTGTGAACGGGCGTGCCGCTACGCCTTTGAGCTGGCACAGCAGCGAGCCAACCTGAAGGGAAGCGACTATAAACCAACGGTCACTCTGGTTGACAAGGCCAACGCTCTCAGGCCGCAGGACGTGTGGACTCGTGCTTTCGCTCAAGTAGCCGGCGATTTTCCCGGTGTCGAGACAGATCACGCGTACGTAGATGCGTGCTGCATGTGGATGGTTAAAAACCCGGAGTGGTTTGACATCATCGTCACAACGAACATGTTCGGTGACATCATCACCGATTTGGGCTCGATGCTTCAGGGGGGAATGGGCATTGCAGCTTCTGGAAACATCCATCCAGGGAAGACATCCATGTTCGAGCCGATCCATGGATCGGCTCCCAAGTACACGGGGAAGAATGTTGCTTGTCCACTCGGGGCCGTGGGAGCAGTCGGCATGATGTTGGATTATCTGGGTGAGTCTGTAGCAGCCGCGAGGATCGAGAACGCGGTGGCTGACCTTCTCAAGAGTGGCGCAGTCCCCTCAGCCGATGCCCGCAGTGGCATCGGCACGTCCGAGATGGGCGATATGGTGGTGGCAAGGCTAGAAGGCAAATAGGCTGACGCGGGCTCAATGAGCGAGAGCAGCTCGACCCTAAGAAGGGCCATTCGGCTGCCACACGCAACGGCGCTGGTCGTCGGCACCATCATAGGCGCTTCCATCTTCGTTCAACCCTCAGAGATCACCGGTCAAGTGCCGTCGATTTCTGGGATCCTACTCGTATGGCTGATATCCGGTTCACTGACTCTGATCGGTGCACTGGTATGTGCTGAACTCGCCTCAACGTTCACTG
>JBDGXD010000113.1:0-12244 GCA_039584755.1 Gemmatimonadota bacterium | reverse complement strand
GGTCGGGCTCCTCGACCACGTTGCGCGGACAGCACTCGACCCCGCTTTCAAGCACGACATCTGGCTCGTGCCGGTTGCCCTCAACTATGACCGGGTCCTGGAAGATCGCACCCTGATTCGCGAACTGATCGATGAGCAAAATCGTCCCGGCAGACTCCACCAGCTAGCCTCCGTTCTCCACTACGTGGTGGCCAACACGTTGCGACTATTGAGCAGCCGGTTGAAACGGTACGGTCGAGTTGCGATCAACTTCGGCACGCCTGTGTCATTGCGGCAATGGAACGCTGACAATCCCGGAGCGTTGCAGCTGCCTAAAGAGGAACGGCTCAACAAACTGAGAGCTTTGGCCGACGAAGTTATGATTCGCATCGCAGCAATCATCCCCGTGACGCCGGTGCCTCTCGTGTCCGCCGCGCTCCTCTCGTTTGGGGAAACGATGGTACGACACAGCGATTTGCTGGACAGAATTGATGCCTACCGCGATCATTTGATCGCAACCGGCGCCAAACTGGTACGTGAGGAACGGGGCGCCGATGCTATTCTCGACCGTGCCTGGAGGATGTTCAGAATGCGCCGCTTGGTCGTTAGGGAGGGTGACAGTGTTGTGGTATTACCCAAACAGCGATCTCTGTTGGAGTACTACGCTAACTCGATCGGTCATCTGTTGCCCGAGCAACCAGCACGTAGATCCATGCATCCGGCGCATGATGCCGATCGGGATCTGCCGGGATTGAGGGGGCAGAAGAGGTAGAGGAAGCAGGAGATGCAGAGGGGCTTCCAAGATCGATTGTTCTGCCATTCCTGCCCCCTCTGCCACTCCTGCCCCCTCTACCCTAGCTTCATATATGCCACCAGTTCATCTCCCAGCACTCCAAATCGGTGACCGCATCGAGGACACGTTCTTGGTGCTCGACGTCGAGACCCGGTCGCTCGAGTCCGGCGACCTGTACACGTTTCTCAAGCTTGGCAACAGCACGGGAGGCATACCGACTGAGCCGTTCTGGCCAGCCCGGCAACACGAGATCGCGGGTGTACAGAAGGGCCACCCGGTACACGTTGTGGGTGAGGTTGGAAACTACAAGCAGAAGAAGCAACTCAAAGTCAAGTCGATTCGAGTCATTCCCCGAACCGGAGTTGATCTCTCGCTGCTATTGCCCACAGTGGGCTCCGTCGAACGCTACTGGGAGGTGATCGACGGATGGCGTAATGCGATTGAGAGACCCAGACTCAAGCACGTGCTCGCTCTCTTCTTCGAAGACGCCGACTTCAGGCGGCAGTTCGAACAATGCCCGGCAAGCATCAGCGGCCATCATGCCAAGCTCGGTGGATTACTGCAACACACGACCGAAGTTGCGGCAATTGCACGCGCCGTGTCGCGGGCATCCGGTGCTGACGCAGACGTAGTCCTCGCCGGAGTGTTGTTACACGACATAGGCAAGCTCGAGAGCTACAGCTGGGACGGCATATTCCAGTACACCCGCACCGGATCGTTGCTAGGACATGTGGTAATCGGGGCATTGATGTTCGACCGCAGAGTGGATGAGGAGGAGGAGCCACCGTGTACTGCAGAAGAGTGCGAAGTCCTGCTCCACCTCATACTCTCACACCATGGGAAACTCGAATTCGGGAGCCCGGTCGTACCCATGACGCTCGAAGCAGAGGTTCTCCACTGGGCCGACAATGCCAGCGCAAAGACGGCAAGCATGAGCGACGTGCTGGCAGACCCAGAGAACTTCCCCGATGGACCGGTGTCGAAGCCGAGTTGGCAGCTAGACCGTCGACGTGCATACCGCCACGATTGCGACTGGGGGCTCTCTCAATCCGACGGATAGCCCATTTGAGTCAGCGGGCGCGAGATCATGACATACCAGTTCCTACCCCACACCGCCGATGTCATTGTGGAGATAGAGGCTGCCTCGTTGGCCGACGTCTTCCTCGAGGCCACCGCGGTTGTGCGTCATCTGGTGGCTGGGGACACAGGGGTAAGCTGTGCGCAGTCCCTGACCGTCTCGTTCGCCGCCCATGAACTCGATGAACTGCTGTTGCTGTTCGTCAGAGAGTTGCTCACCCGATTCCAGTTGGAGACCTTTGTCCCGGCCTCCCTCGAGATAAAGGAGCTGGATGGATCGCGTATCCTGGCTGTCGTTCGCGGAGAACTGTTTGACGCGACAAGGCACGAGCCCCAACCCGAGGTCAAGGCCGTCACACGACACAGGCTCTCTTTGACCGAAACGGCAGCCGGATGGCGCGCCCAGATGGTGATGGATCTGTAAACAGTTAAACATGTAGGCTGGTACGCCCGTGATTGCTCGGTCGCCGTGGTAGCCGATCTCTCGCATATTTCAGCTATGTCCTCTTCCAGGCCTGCTACATCGATCCAGGTCGAACGCATCGACTCGTTCCGCTGGCGAGTCCCTCGCACCGGACGGATGAACACGCACGGCCTAATCTTCGCTGATACGGAGTTGATGCACGATCTGCAGGGCGACCAGTGTATCCAGCAAGTGGCTAACGTTGCTCACCTGCCAGGCATAGTCGGTCCTTCCATAGCGATGCCGGATATCCATTGGGGATACGGGTTTCCAATCGGTGGCGTAGCGGCATTTGACGAGAGTGACGGGGTGGTATCCCCGGGCGGTGTCGGTTACGACATCAACTGCGGGGTGAGGCTCCTCAGCACTCCACTCACGATCGGCGAACTGCGGCCGAGACTCAGTGCATTGGCAGACAGACTGTATCAGACGATCCCGTCTGGCGTGGGATCGTCGCGCTCCGATCTCAAGTTGTCGAAGCAGGAAGTCAATCAAGTGCTCGAACGTGGTGCTGAGTGGGCTGTTGCACGAGGATACGGCCCGCGCAATGACCTCGATTGCATTGAAGGTGGTGGGCGGTTGGATGCAGATCCCGACTGCGTGAGCAACCGTGCCAAGGAGCGTGGCCGCAACCAGGTCGGGACGGTTGGCAGCGGGAATCACTTCGTCGAAGTAGGGTACGTGGACGAGGTCTACCGAGCCGATGCCGCAACACGTCTTGGCCTCACACCGGGAAGCGTCACCATCTTCATTCACTCTGGGTCGCGCGGCCTCGGGTACCAGGTATGCGACGACTATCTAGACACCATGGTCCACGCAGCTGCGAAGTATGCGATCAAGCTGCCTGACAAACAGCTCTGCTGTGCACCCCTGGCGACTAGCGAGGCAAGGTCATATCTCGGCGCGATGAACGCTGCAGCCAATTTCGCATTCGCCAACCGACAACTCATGGCACACTACGCCCGGCAATCGCTCGCAACCGTATTCTCAAAGGAGACGGCTAGACAAACACACTTGGTGTACGACGTCGCGCACAACATCGCCAAGTTCGAGACGCATCTAGTCGAGGGCAGAAAGCGACGCGTTTGCGTACACCGAAAGGGTGCAACCAGAGCGTTCCCGCCGGGACACCCCGAGCTGAACGAGCGGTATCGTGACCTCGGGCAGCCCGTGCTAATACCCGGTGACATGGGACGCTACTCCTTCGTGCTAACAGGAACTGAGGGTGCCTACAACGAGACATTTGGCTCAACCTGTCATGGTGCTGGGAGACGCATGAGCCGGCATCAGGCAAGGAAAATTGCCCGACCACGTAATGTCACGAAGGAATTGGAACGACAGGGGGTTCTCATCCGAGCTGCAAGCAGACGGACCGTTGACGAGGAGATCCCTGAAGCCTACAAGGATGTCGCCAAGGTCGTTGACGTGGTGCATGCAGCAGGGATCGGAAAGAGGGTTGCAAGGCTGCGACCGGTTGCAGTCATCAAGGGTTGATCGACCGACTTCCACACACACGGGCAAAAAAAAGACGGCGGACACACTCCAAAGAGCGGCCCGCCGTCTAAGCACTAGCTACCCGGAGCCAGGGGATTCACTCCCACTGTTCTCCTTCCCTCAGCCTCCGCTTGGACTGATACGCCCGCGGTTGGGCTTTTGGGAGCTCCGGCCTCCATCCCCAAGCGACCTGGCCAGGCCGCGAGGTTCACCAGTGCCAGCGCTGTGAGTCGGCCGAGTCGCGGATCGACCTCTCACACTGCACACCGAGGCGCTAAATCGGCGCGGACGAGGCACGCGACTGGCCCCGCCATTCCCAGTCGAGGTGATTCACCCGGATCATCGGACGCCTGAGCCCTTGTTTGCATCGGCGGCCTTCCCGGAATTCTCGCTGGGTATGTCACTCAGGGCGTGGTCCGGACACCGGGGCCTCAGACCCTTCCCCCAAGCAACAACGCACAAGATAGACGTACGACCGGTGGGCGCAAGCGCCGATGTTTCTTCGGCTTACGCAGTCGAGTGTGTAGTTTCTGTGGAACTACGACCGGCTGATTATTGGGGGTTTGGATACTTTTTCCACTTCATGTGGAAGTTGTGCAAAACAGCTTTCCCTCAATAGTCCACAAACGGATCACGCTTCCGACGTGGCTTCATCGTACGTGAACGGGGCATCTACACCTTTGGGAATGAAAAGGATGCCCCCACCGCTCGTGGCAAACCAACCGGCCAACAGAAGGTTGGACACATTCGGAGCCGGAGGTTGGAACAAAACACCGAGCCAGCGTCGCACATGTTGCAGCTCCGGAGCTCGGCGAGACAGGAGAGAGATCACACCGCCGACGCCCTGAGTGGCTCTGAGGAAGTGCGCTAGGGCGTGGGCCCGCTGGGCAAACTCGAATGCCCGTACTCCAGGCTCGTCGTATAGGAGCGATCCCTCATAGGGGTCAGCCGGTGGCGCGTCCACTCGGGGGCCCATGTACACGAATATCCGCTGACCGTCACGCCTGCGCTCCACCATGGCGGCTGCAGCCTCGCCGCTCATCCGCGCCGCGTGTAGGAGGTCATCGTCAGACAGAATACCAACCGCTTGCGTCCACTCCAATGTGGCCAGGGCGTTGTGGAGCGGGCACCCCATCTCTTCGTCATAGGCAAAGAACCGGGGCGCCTCACCCGCCTGCTGAAAGAAGTGCCCCAGCGCTTCGGCTCGATTGGTGAAGCTTCGCGTCGTTCTGCAGATCTCGTGATCGGACATAGCGTGTCAAGATAACCCCGTAACCAGCTAAGCCACAGGAGGAGGCCGCCCCATTGCGTCCGTCACCAACGCCAGGCAGGTTTCATCTCCCCGACCAAAACTCGACAGCGAGGGCAATGGTGGACTGGAAGGCAACTCGGTTGGTAGTCGTGTTGGGACTCGCCTCATTAGCCGTTGGATTCGCGCAAGAGCCAGAAAATCCGCTCCTCCACAGGTGGGTAGGAACGCACAAGGGTCGTCCGCTCTTCCTCGATTTCTACGGTGACACGATGTTGGTCGTGAACGACTTGCGAGTCGCCGATTTCTATACGACTCGGGACTCAATCGTCGTGTACGGCGACACATCGTTCGCAGTTCACTACAGATTCGCCCTAGACCGGCTGCTGCTACGAACCACTGAGGGCAACGTTATTACCATGGCCTCCCAAGGACCGCTGGCGCGACCCTTGTGGGGACATTGGCTGGGAGAAGCAGGCCGGCTCTCGAATCGACGGATCGAGTTGCGACTCTTCGGAGCGGGTACTGCTTGGTGGCGCTGGCTACCGGGTGGTGAAAGAACGGAAGGCGAGTGGGACCGTTTCAGTCGTATAATCACCTTCACCTGGCTACCAGATTCCACCGTTTGGACTGGCCTTTATGATCCTATGGCAAACCAGTTGGTTTTTGAGGAGACGGTACCGGAAAGCGGCGTTACTGTGTTGCACCGGATCTACCGCAGGCCAACGTTTTAGCCCACCAACCCTAGATAACCGTCACCGGTGCGAATACCTCACTCCCGCTGTTGACAATGGATTCGGCACTATCGAGAGCGGCTGTCACACTAGCCTCGTCCAGATTGACAAACTTGCAGTTCTGTTCAATACGGCCAGTGAGTCGTCGCACCGCGATCAGTGCCCGGGTGACTTCACAGTGTTTGGGATCAGGTGTAGTATGTCCGACAGTGAGAAGTTCCCGCATGAATGAGAGGCTACGGTGGTCCGCCAAGGAATCCAGTGAGCCCAGTATTCTGGGACTGAGGAACGCCCTCAAGTGGAGATCACCCCTTACCGCCTGAAACAGCTTCACCAAACGCCGGACTGCGTCACCACCCGGATAGAAGCGGCTTGCCTCAACCGCGGTACCCACGAACGCATGGTGTGCTCCAGGTCTCAGGTACCGCGAGAATAGCGACCAGTCGAGCGGAGAGTGCCGCTCGGCAAGAGTGAGAAAGGCGAAATACCGCCGTGCGAGCGGTGCGGTACCGTCCGAGACTACTACACGAAGTCCCGCATGACCGAACCGCTGCGCAACAAGCGCTGCCGCAGTGGCGTGCTGAAGCCGCTCCAACGCCGGCAGCCGGAACGTGCGCAGATGCACTTCCGCCGGCTGCGAGCCATTTGCCGACGTCCGCACGTGGTCAATCAACCTGAGCAGCAGCCTATCCGCCTCACTGAGCACCACCTCCCACTGCGGCACATCCCGACGCCTGGCGAGTCCGATGGCAGCCCAACCGACTGCTTCAACATCGAGGTCCTCCCAGTGCGCCTCCACGTGACGGGAGGATCCTGAGTTCAGCAGTGTTCGAAGTGCTTCTGCGAACCGAAAAACCGCCTCGGGCATACTCATAATGTAACGTCATGGGGGATCGGGCCTTTTCCGTTTCCCGTTGCGCCGGGAAGGCGTCGGTTATAACGTTGCGCGCGATGGTATCAGCCAAGGAACGACCCGGCACTCCGCTGTCATACGCGGCTAGCCTGCGGACACTGGCCGTCCTGACAGGGGTGGGCCTTTCGGGTTGCGGAACGTCGAGCGAGCCTATTCTCATCGGCTTGGCCGGCCCATTCTCGCAACAGACTGCCCAATCGATGCTGCTGGCAGCGCAGCTCGCGGCTTCCGAGATAAACCAGCAGGGTGGAGTGAACGGGCGCCAGCTTCAGTTGGTCGTCCAAGACGACAGCGGTATGGGCGACGTCGCTGTGCAGGTTGCCCGATCATTCTATGACGATCCCGATATCGTTGCAGTAGTCGGTCACATGAACAGCAGAGCAACACTGGCTGCGGCCCGTGTTTACAACGGTGGAGACAAGCCTGTAGTCGAGATCTCACCGTCGGCTTCCAGCCCCGAGGTTTCGGACGCCGGCCCATACACGTTCCGAGTCTGCCCCGATGACGAAGTGCATGGAACTCAGCTTGCCGACTGGGCGTATCGACACCTCGCCACTAGGCGGGTCGCGGTGCTCTATGAAAACGATGCCTACGGCAGAGGACTCAGGGCAACCTTCAGCCGCGAGTTTGCCGGCCTTGGCGGGCAAATCGTCACTCAGGACCCGTTCTCCACCGTTCTCCCGAGCTTTGAACCGTATCTGACACGGATCCGACTCCGAGGTGGAGCAGACGCAATCCTGTTTGCGGGTGCTCTTGAAGAAGCGGAACGAATGCTCAGCACCATCAATGTGTTGCGGCTCGATCAGACCATCTTGAGTGGTGATGGCGTCGGGGGCATTGAGACGTCCGACGTAGACGCAGAAGGCACATTTGTCTCTCTCGCATACGTTCACGACCAACCTGGAACACGAAACGAAGCGTTCACGTCCGCTTATCAACGTGCGACCGGAGGACAACTACCCGACCACCGTGGAGCAGGCGCTTACGACATCGTGTATCTCCTCAGCCACGTCATCGAAGAGGTTGGGACCAACCGGCAGCGCGTACGCGACTACCTGTCAGGAATCGGCACTGAGACGGACATGTTCAGCGGAGTCACAGGCAGCATTGGATTCGACGCCAACGGCGACATCGTCGGGCGAAACGTGGTGATCGCCGTCGTGCAGGACAACCGACTCGTGTCGGCCGCCCAAAGATGAAGCCGCTGGTCGCCCTGAACACGCTGCGCACCAGAATCGTCCTAGGCGAAGCCGCTCTTGTGGCCGGACTGGTGGTGGTGGCCGCGATTGGAATCGGTGCGTTGCGAACGGTGCGGAACACGGTGACTCAAGAAGTCGAGTCTCTCACGGCCATCTCGACCCAAAGTAGCACGCTGATCACGGCCTTGTTTGAGCAGATGCGGGCCGCGGAGCAATACCTGGCTGATGGATCTTTGGAGGCCCACAACGCGTTCAGATCAGGCGGCAACGCCGCGCACGCTATTCAGGGTCGGTTACAAGCACTTCCGGACTTGTCGGAATCCGATCGACTGGTGGTCACCCAGATGGAGGCGCTGCAGGCCGAGGCTGAAGTCCTATACAACTACGCTCACGCCCAGCTGGACCTGGGTCGTCGAGCGGATGCCCTAGCTGGCGCCCGTGTCGCTCGTGAGCACGCATCGGAGTTATTGCGACTCGTTGGGTTGCTCTCAACCAGCCAGAGTACGCGGGCCGAGGCTACTGCTCGTTCCCTCGAGCAGGCAGCCACGGACCGTGAGATGCTGGTCTGGACGGTGTTGGCTGCATCGATCCTGATAGCCGCGGCGATTGCCGTGGCCCTTCTGCAATCGGTGGAGCGCCCGCTGGCCAGGCTGGCTGCTGCTGCCCGTCGATTCGGCGACGGTGATCTGCGACCGGTGGCTCTGGGTGACATGCCGGCCGAACTCGCCGATCTCGGTGATGCGATGGATCGTCTCGGGGGATCTCTGCGCGTCCTGGTGAACGAGGTCTCTGAAGAAAGCGAGCGAATGGCAACGGCGGCTCAAGACCTATCGGCAATCAGCGAGCAACTGGCCGCAACAGCCACAGATGTATCGACCGCGATGGATGAGGTATCCGGCGGAGCTCATCAACAGGTATCCGGGTTGGCAGAGAGCGCTGAAGCTGCCGAGTCACTGTACGCGGCGGCCAAGGATGCCGGAATGGTTTCCGGCAGGGCCGCCGAACGCGGCGCAGACATTCACAGACTGGCCGACACATACGGCTCGGACATAGGCGCCGCCGGCAACGCCCTCATTGAATTGGGCAACTTGGTTCAACAAACCGCAAATCAGGTCGAGCAGCTCGATAAGCTCTCTGAACCCATCTATGAGTTCATCGACCTAATCAAGCAAATCTCCTCTCAGACAAACTTGCTCGCCCTAAACGCCGCGATCGAGGCTGCCAGGGCCGGTGAGCGGGGCATCGGGTTTTCCGTCGTGGCCGAGGAGGTCCGCCAGCTAGCGGACACGAGCGCCCAGGCTGCTGACCAGGTATCCGGCACGATCACGACCATCAGAGACCAGGTGACTGCGATGGCGGACACGATGGCAGCCGGCAAAGCTCAGGCCCGTGGAGTAGGCTCAGTTTCTCAGGGCGCGGCGGAGGCACTGCGTCAGATCGTGCGTGTCGTTCAAGAGATCGAAACCGAGTCGAAGCGCGTTGCCGGACAAGCGGAGAAGAACCTGACGGCTGTTGACCGAATCAAGCTGGCTCTTCGCTCTGCGTCTGAAGCCGCACAGTCACACGCCTCGTCAAGTGAGGAAGTTGCGGCTGCCGCGGAGCAACAGGGAGCGTCAACACAGGAGATGGCAGCACAAGCGGCCGCCTTGAACAGGGCGGCCGATCACTTGCGTGCGTTGGTGAAAGGCTTCCGAGCCTAACGGCGCTTCTTGGTGGCTTTCTTTGCTCGCCCGGCGGACTTGGCCTTGGTCGTCTTCTTCGCGGTTTTCTTGGTGGCCTTCTTCTTGGTCGGCTTCTTGGCAGCCTTGCGCTTGGTGGCCGGTCCGGCGGATTTGGGCTTCACAGCGCGTTTCTTTGAGCCGCTAATCTTGGTGGTCTTCCTAGAGCGTCGCTGGCTGGCGGTTGCCTCGATCTCCTGAAGCAAATCGCTACCCTCAGCCGAGGGAATCAACCCCCGACGTGTCGCGTACTGGATCAACTCCTGCGCGTCCTGCAGCTGGAAATCGCCCAGGCCGGCCCCGGCTCGGATCATATTGACGATCGCGTCCGCGACCGGACTTCTCAGGACGCTGGCTAGGCCGGGAACCGTCTCAAGCAGTGTGGACAGCTGCGAGCCACCAAGCTCGGCCGACATGCGGACTCCTTAATCCAATGGTATTTCGGCTCGGCAAGCTAGCTGGTCCTCGTTTCCACGTCAAGCTGAGCGCCCCTGGCCTCCTTGTCGCTAAGTCGTTGAACACCAAAGAATTAAGACAAATTACACAAACGCGACACCGACTCGATCTGATCCGGCCGTCTCATGTGGCATCTTCTTCATCTCGGAGGACCGTGGTCTCCCCGTCAGGCAACCGGCTTTCGATTCTTCCTAGCGCGGACCCGCCGAAGGGGTGTGGGCGCCCGTCTGAGGACCCGCCACTCTGACTGCGCCAGCATTTCACCCAGAATGGTCTGCGTGCGCCGATCAACCGGTATGTCGAGATGCATCTCAAGACGATACTCAGCTTTGTCGGCTCCACGCCCCAGCAACGTGAACCCGGAGGGTTCCGGCTTGACCGAGTCGACCTCAATGTCGACTACCGATACATAACCCTCGTCAGCCTGCAGATTCGACTCCATAGTACCTCTCAATGAGGGCTCAGATGCTAGAAATAACCCCATCGGTCTTCCAGTCAAGGCCTTGCCCGTTTGCGACTCCGAAAGGGTGGAGCTAGATTTTAGGTGTGGCTCAATCAGGGGGGGAGAGCGTGGGTCGCAGAGGAATAAAGGAATACCGGCCAGCAGAGGCTCTTGAGCTGATCTTGGCCGATCGGGACCGCGAAGTGCTCAAGTGCCCTTCGTGCGGGCACTCCACGATCGAACGAACACCGAGGCGACGCCTGAGCGGCTCGCGATGGAGCTCGCACCGGCAGGTTGTGCTACGTTGCGCTAAGTGCGGTCGTCAGGCCATGTATGTACCAGCCCGGGTAACCCAGCCCTCCCATCGCGACGGGACCTAGACCCCAGGATACCAACAGCCACGACCGGACTGAACCAAACAACAGAGACAGCGCTCGCGGTATCCCAACGGCAGTTGCATGTGCCCACCTCTTGGGCGTTCAGCGCGAGCAGTGACCCAGCGGGATCAATCGGGCGTAGAGAAGATCCGGCCCCACCGAATTGCCGTTAAGAAGCTCAGCGGGAGCAATCCCTGCTTGTCGAAGCTGTAGTAGATGAACAGTGGCTTCCCATCGATACGGTCACGCCCAAGGAACCCCCAATAACGGCTGTCGTAAGAGTTATCCCGATTGTCTCCCATTACAAAGAAGGAATCGGCCGGCACCACCAGCGGACCCCAGTTCTTGAGCGTTGGCCGGTACGATCCGTGATCATCTCCCACGAAGTAGTTCACTTGCCACGCCCGCATCCGCGGGTCCTCAGGGTCCATTGTCGGGTCAGTCTTGTTGACGTGCGGCTCGGCCAGAGTCCTGCCATTCAAATGCATCTGGTTATCCACCATTTCCAGCGTGTCACCAGGCACTCCAACAACCCGCTTGACCACGTTCATCCCCGGCGTCTCAGGTGAGCTGAACACCACGACGTCAAAGCGTTCGGGTTCGCGGATCGCCGGCAGACGCTTTTTCACCAACGGGACCTCGGCCCCATAGAGCGCCTTGTTCACGAACAGGAAATCGCCTATCAGCAGTGTGTTTTCCATACTCGGCGATGGGATGCGAAATGCTTGAACAAGAAGTGCCCGCAGCAAGAACCAGATCACGAGTGCAACGGCAATGGACTTCATCCACTCCCATGTCGACTGCGACGCCGATCTCTGTTTCTTGTTGTCACTGCTCACGTATTGGCTCCACTCCTATGGTTCTATCCAATCCGCGAGGAAGATATTCGTATCGCCCTCCACACTCCCATGACGATTTGATGCGAACACTAGTTTCGTACCATCCGGTGAGAACATCGGAAAACCATCAAAGGTAGGGTGGGTCGTAACCTGGGTGAGGCCAGTGCCGTCGATGCCAATCAGGTAGAGATTGAAATCCCTCTCACCCGATTCATGGTTCGACGAGAAGATGATCCGCTGTCCGTCGGGATGGAAAAACGGCGCGAAGTTGGCGTGGCCCAGCTCGGTCAACTGTCGCTGATCAGATCCGTCGGCGTTCATCAACCATATCTCCATCTGGCTCGGCCGGATGAGACCATCCGCCAAGAGTCGCTGATAGTCCTCAACCTCCTGTTGAGAGCCCGGATGCCACGATCGGTAGACAATCATGGAACCATCGGGGGAGAAGAATGGCCCGCCGTCGTATCCGATGCTCGTGGTAAGTCGCTTGAGCCCAGTGCCGTCGGTTCCC
>JBDGXD010000112.1:0-22949 GCA_039584755.1 Gemmatimonadota bacterium | reverse complement strand
CCAGTTGCAGCCGCCTACGGCCGACTCCGGGAGATAGCGGTAGCTCGACCTGTAGCGCCGCCAGCACCGCGTCACCCTGCAGGATCTCGAGCGAAGTCGAGTCGGGTAACCCCTCACCCCACGTCCCAACTATGAGCGTGAGGTCGAGAGAGTCTTCTTGTTGCACACGATCGCGCACCCGCACATCCAGCAAGGCCACGTTGGCAAGAGTGTCTCGCGGCAGTACAACAAACGAGACATCATCGAACAGGGATTGTGGGATCGCCCCCATGTCCTCGATTTCACCATCAGTCACCACATGGAGTTGCCCCCCCAGAGCCCTACCACCGAGGATGGCCTCCCGCAGTAGAGAGGACCCGGCTGTCGGCAAAGTGGTATCGAACGCAACCACGGTCGAGCCGAACCTGTGGACAGTCCCTTCGCTGCCGGCTATTGCCAACGCCGTGTCGACTGCCTCCCGCCACCTTCCACCGGGTACACCCATACTCAGCGATTCGTCGAGCAGCACCACCGGGGCTCCACCTGGTGCACGTCTCGCCTGAACCGGGTTGAGCAACAGCAACAGTAGCGCAGCCACTCCCAGGGTCCTGAGTGTAGCGATTCCCAGTCCAGCGATGCCCATCTGTTCTCTGCCCAGATACACAAACAGCGCCCACACAGCCATTGCAGCGGCCAGTAGCACTACTGAGAACACTCTATCGCCTCTCGCAGCGTGAACCGTCCTTCATACAACGCCCTGCCAACAATGACCCCCGCCAACCCGTTATCAACAGCTGATTCGATGTCAGCCAACCCTGCTACTCCCCCAGCAACGATTACCTCCGCACCTAGAGACCCGATCCTGCTTGCTCCAGCAATGTCAGCGCCCATCACCAGGCCATCGCGCTCCAAATCACGATACACCAAGGTCACCACACCCAGTTCCAACGTTCGCTGCACGGCAGTTTCGATTGACATTCCGACCTTGGCTCGGCTGCCCCGCAAGGCGAGGTTTCCCGCTCGCGTATCTAGCGCGACCGCACAGCGGTCTTTCCCTATTTCTCGAACGAGCTCGGTGAACAAACCGCTATCCAGTACAGCCCCGGTTCCCAACACGATGCGACTGGCGCCGGCAGCGACCGCTTCATGGGCCCATTCCAGCGTAGCTACATTGCCACCTACTTGGACTTCCACTTCGGGCAGCGCGGCCAGCTGCCTCACCCAGTCGATGTTGTCACCGGTGCCAAACGCCCGGTCCATGTCGACCACATGGAGCCAGTCGGCACCATCTGCCATGAACTGTCGTGCATGTTCGATGGGGTCACCACGGTAGACTGTTTCCCGAGTGGTTTCGCCTTCCAACCAACGGACCACGCGTCCGCCCTTGAGATCAATGGCGGGATAGAGCCGCATCAGCTGTGTTTCCCGAAGGTTCAGTTGTCCGGTTCAGCCGAGACGAGCTGTGGACGACGTGCATTAAGCAGCGTGTTGTACTGGGCCACGGTGGTCTCGAATTCTGGACGGAGTGCGGTTGGAATGGGTAAACCCGGTTCTTTCGCCAGCAAATCACGGGGGTCGCGGTGCACTCCGCTCTGGAGCATCTCATAGTGTACGTGTGGGGCGCTGGTCAGACCGGTCATGCCGACGTAGCCGATTACCTGGCCCTCCTGGACTCGCACTCCGGGCTTGATGCCCGACGCAAGTCTGCTCATGTGCCCATACCTGGTCTCGATACTCCTGTAAGCATGCTTGATCGCAACCATGACGCCGTAGGTACCCCACCGTCCTGCCCGAGTCACCGTTCCGGAGCCCGTGGCCTTGATCTCTGTCCCGATCGGGGCTGCCCAGTCTATTCCCTGATGCGGTCGGTACTGTTTGAGGATGGGATGGAAGCGATTGCGGGAGAACCGAGAGCTCAGGCGACCGTAGTCGACGGGACGAACCTTGAAGGAGCGACGTAAGGAGCGGCCTTCTTCGTCGTAGTACGTGTTGCGGCCTCGGTCGTCTGTCATCACGTAGGCGCTGTTCTCGCGTCCGCCGGTCTCGATGTTAGCTGCCAGCACACGGCCATAGCGAACGTCACCCAGCGGGGACACGAGTCTCTCGTACAGGATCGTAAACTCGTCATCCTCGCGGAACTCGAGATTGAAGTCTATGACCCAACCGTAAATGTTGTCGGCAAGATCATTGATCATCAGAGCGCGCTGCGACTGGGGCAGGATGGAGTCGGGAATACTCCCGTGGACGGCCGGATCGAGCGACACAGTGACCATACCGTGGGCTCGCTGAACGTCTACCGCCCAGAGCACAGTCTCGGACGTATTACTCCAAATGCCGGTCGTGTCTCGTGACAGAGTGAGGATCCGGTCATCGCCGTTACGAGCGTCGCCCAGGCGCACCGATATCCTGTCGGGCTTCCGCTCGCCATACACATACCGGAACTCGAACACCTTGCCATCTCTGATGCGTCTGGGATTGAGGCCTTCGGCTACGTTGACTACCTGAACCAGTTCGGGTCCGCCAATGTTGTGGCGTCCGAAGAGGTGTGACAGAGTCTCGTTTCGCTTGAGTGTATCGGCTTGGTAGAACAGAGCTCGCTTGACCAGAATGGGAGATGCGACGGGTAGGGGCCGCGATGACGACGCGACGCTGCCAGTCCACACTGCTGCCGCCAGGACCGCGGCGGCTACAACTGCCAGCTTCAACGTCTTCAGACGCATCAGTCCATCTGCCGCCGGATGAACGTCGGTATCTCCATTTCGGCGATCTCCACGTTTGACTCACCCTCGACTGTTTGGGGCTTCGGCGCCACAGTGCCCCTGGCGGGCATCGCCGGTGAGGGTCGTGGAGTACGTTGCGGAAACGGCAGCACACCCGGTGACGCGGAGCGAGCAAACGGGCCTTCCTGCACATTTAGCGAATGATCGAACCCCGTCGCAATTACCGTCACTCTCACCTCACCTTCCATGGCAGCCTCAGTGACCGCTCCGAATATGATCTCAGCCTGATCACCGGCCGCATCGTGGATGACCTCACTGATCTGGTTCACCTCACCCAGAGTGAGATCCTGGCCACCGGTGATGTTGACCAACACACCAGTGGAGCCGTTGATCGAGATATCATCGAGTAACGGACTGGCGATGGCCTGCTGCGCAGCTTCAAGAGCACGGTCCTCATCGCGTGCCGCGCCCATTCCCATAAGGGCCGAGCCGCCGTTTTGCATCACCGTCCTCACGTCGGCGAAGTCAACGTTCACCAATCCCGTCACGCTTATGAGTGTGGAAATGCCCTGCGTGGCATGGAGCAGCACTTCGTCTGCTTTCTTCAGCGATTCTTGGAATGGCACGTTCTTGCCGACTACTGCAAGCAAGCGCTCGTTCGGGACCACGATCATCGTGTCTACGTGTTTACCCATCTCGGAGATGCCGATCTCCGCCTGCCTCATCCTCTTGCGCCCCTCGAACAGAAACGGCTTGGTGATGATACCGACGGTGAGGGCACCCACGTCACGAGCGAGCTGCGCTATGATCGGCGCGGCCCCGGTACCGGTGCCACCCCCCATTCCACAGGTGACGAACACGAGATCTGCGCCCTCGAGAACGTTGAGCACGTCATCCCGATTCTCCTCTATCGCTTGGCGGCCTATTTCAGGCCGGGCCCCCGCACCGAGTCCGCGCGTGAGCTTCTTCCCGATCTGAACCTTCGCGTCAGACTTGTTCTTCATCAGAGCTTGCGAATCAGTATTGACCGAGATGAACTCCACGCCCATTAGGTGTTCGTCAATCATTCGATTGACTGCGTTGCCTCCACCACCACCCACACCCACCACCTTCATACGGGCGTTTTGCGCGACCGTTTCCTCAAATTCGAAGACCATAGGACCCTCGTTACTCATTAGAAGAAGTCTTGCAACCAACGCTTGACAGGTCCCAACAATCTATCAACCGTCTGGCCACTATCCGGTTTGCCTCCGACCAGCTGTCGAGCACCATAAAGAGCGAGTCCAACCGGCACCGCAAAGCGCGGCGTCTGCACGTGATCCACCAACCCCGTGATGTTCTGTCCGGGCTCGCCCCTGCGCACTGGCGTGGCGAATACCTCACGGGTCAACTCCACTATACCGGACAGTCGTGCTCCGCCACCAGTCAGTATAGCACCGGCAGCAAGCCTGCCGGCGTATCCAGCCTCGTCCACCCGGTCCAACACCAAACCCAGAATCTCGTCCGTCCGCTGGTGGATGATGTGCGCCAGCAACTCGCGCTTCACCTGTCGAGCCCCCTGCCCCGGTGTGCCAGGGAGCTCGATCACCTCATCGGGATCCACCAGCGGCGTGTATGCCACGCCAGATTTTTCCTTCAACCGTTCCGCATCGCTCTGAGTGATCCCCAGACCTTGCACGATGTCGTTGGTCACATTCACTCCGGCAAACGGCATGGACGAGAGATGCCGTAGCTTGCCGTCATGGAAGATGGCGACCGAGGTTGATCCGCTGCCCAGATCGATGAGCGCGCAGCCGATCTCCTTCTCATCCTGCGTCACCACCGCGAGCGATGCAGCCAAAGGCTCCAACACCAGTTCTGTCACTCTGTACCCGGCCCGCTCAACCGACTTCCGCAGGTTCTGCGCGGCCTTGTTCTGCACAGCCACGAGACACATCTCGACTTCGAGACGAAGACCTGTCATGCCAACCGGGTCGTTGATGCCACCCTGGCTGTCGACCTTGTATTCCTGGGGGATGTGGTGAAGTAGCTCGTACTCGTCACCCAGGCTTATGGCTTTGGCGACGTCGTCCACCCGTTGGATGTCGGCCCTCGTGATATCTTCGCTGGCCACCGAAGCGAGGCCGGTTGTTATCTGGGTCCGCACATGGTCACCGGCGATACCACAGTAGACTGGCGGGACCTCGAGACCCGCCATTCGCTCGGCGTCGCGCATCGCCTGCTTGATGGACCGCGTGGTCTCCTCTATATCGCGTACCACTCCACGCCTGACACCAGTGGTTCGGGCATGCCCAACCCCGAGTATCTTGGCGCCTGATTTGCGGGCATCCCCGGTACTCTCGGCTATGATGGCGACTGTCTTTGAGCTACCCAAATCGAGAGCAGCGACTAGGGAAGGCATCAGTTGTCGCTCCTTACCGCAACGATCTGATCGCGAAACCGTGCGTCCAACTGAGCATACTCGCGGCCGCTCTCAGCCATGTGGTTTCGAACCGCTTGCAACATCTCTAACTGGCTGGCTTCGGGCACACCGTGCAACATTATTCGTCTTCGTCCAAGTTCCAGAATGACCATATCGTGCGATCGGATGCTCGCAGCATCCACCTGTTCGAATAGTGCAGGATCGACGTTTCGCACTCGTTCCAGCGCATGCAGCAACACCGAATCCGGTTGCTCCACGAACGGAAGGTCAAACCGACCGGCGGCCGGGTCAAAGCCCATGTGATTGCCGTCTGGGTCGAGTACAGCCAGACCCGACGACGTTGCATGGAACGCAATCGGCTGGAACTCCGTCACAACAATCTTAAGCGAACCAGGCAAATCGCGCTCGATATCCACTGCGATCACACCAGGCAAATCAGTCAGGCGCTGCTCGCTCTGCCGCGTCGAGGCGAACAGATTCTGATCGGGGCTTAGCCCCAGTGCCTCGACTATCTGTTGTTGTGAATGATAACGCACCCCTAACAACTCGACCTGCCGCACACGGAAGAACCCCACACTTTTCAGCATCGCCGGCGTCACCAAGAATAGCGCGACGAGGCCACCGGCCCCTAAGAGAACCGCCATGTGGCGGCGCTTCATGCTGCCGCTCCGGCAAGTTGATTCAGCAATGCCGGCCCTATCTGGGTGATGTCGCCGGCACCAAGCGTGAGGACGACATCCCCCCGCTGCACCAGCCCGCACAATACTGGTGGAAGATCGGAGAGTCGTTCGACCCATTCGACACGGGCGCCAGCTGCCCGCGCCGCCTTGGCCACAATCTTTCCGGTCACGCCTCTAATTGGCTGTTCCCGGGCCGGATAGACATCCGTCACCACCACGAGGTCGGCCACCGAGAGTACGATACCCAAGGCCTGTCCCTGAGCCTGGGTACGCGAGAAGAGATGTGGCTGAAAAACTGCCACCAACCGGTTGTCCGGAAACCGTTGGCGCGCCGCCCCCAGCGTCGCCGCCACCTCGGTAGCATGGTGGGCGTAGTCGTCTACCACAGTCACGCCAGCTATCGTACCTAGGATCTGGAATCGTCTCGCGACGCCCACGAACTCCCGCAGTGCTTGCGCACCAGCTTCTACGTCACCATCGAGCGCAGCTACTACACCCACAGCCATTGCCGCATTTCGAATATTGTGCAACCCTGGCAGCTGCAACTCGAGGCCGACCGTGGTCCCGTCCGGGAGCCTGAGCCGGGCCGAGCTGCCCTCGGGCTGCCGTTCGACGGTCGATAAACGCAGGTCGGCATCCGGAGCCAGGCCGACGCGCCAGGTGGGCTGCCGAATCGACCGCGCCACCCGCACCGCACCTTGATCATCCGAACCCACGAGCACGCGGTGCGCTCGTCCAGCAAACTCGGCGAACGCCGCCTCAATGTTTCCGACCGACCCATAGCACTCCAGGTGATCGGCTTCGATGTTGTTGACCACGGCGATATCCGGGTACAGCTGGAGGAACGACTTGTCGTACTCATCGGCCTCAACCACGAACAGGTCTTGTCTGCCTATCCGGGCATTGCCGCCCCATTCTGCCACCGTCCCACCCACAATGGCGGTCGGATCCCTACCGGCTGCGCTGAGCGCTGCCGCAGTCATAACAGTGGTTGTCGTCTTCCCATGAGTCCCAGCTACCGCCACCGTCCTGCCTCCCTCAATGGCGGCTTGGAGAGCTGCCGCTCGCTTCAAGACGGGTATTCCAGCTTCACGCGCCGCCACCAATTCCGGATGGTCCTCCGATACCGCAGAGGTGTAAACTACTGCCCTGGAACCACTTACATGACTGGCATCGTGCCCAACGGTAACGGGCATTCCCAGCTCTGTCATCTCAGACGCGGCGTGGGAGTCGCTGTCACATCCGGACACTGTCACCCCCCGGCTCATGGCGATGAGCGCTAGCGCACTCATCCCCGCGCCGGCGATTCCCACGAAATGGATGGGTCGAGGATCGTCTGGAATGAACAGAGACATCGGCGGGGAGCCAATATAAGAAAAACTCGAAAGTTACGAAAGGCCTTAGACTTAGCTCACTAGAGTTAACAACTCGCGCGCGATCCGTTGGGCTGCCTCGGGCCGCCCACGAGCCAGGGCTGCCCGGCCCATCTCAGTCAATCTGTTGCGTGAACGCAACATATCGGCCACCGCGCTGCCCAGAGTATCTGCCGACAGCCGCGATTCCGGTAAGTGGATCGCTGCTCCTGCAGCGGCCAATGCATCGGCGTTGTAAGCTTGGTGATCGGCGGCAGCCGTCGGCAACGGAATCAGAATCGCGGGCAGGCCCCAGACGCACAGCTCTGCGGTGGTCATAGCACCCGCTCGAGCTATGACGAGATCAGCCACCGCATATGCGTCACTCATTGGGTCCCAGAATGCTCGGAGCTGCCGCTTCGGCGGAGCCTCATGCAGACGATAATCTCCCCAGGTAGTTTGACCAGTGCTCCACAACAACACCGTGTCGTCGAAGTCACCGCGGCTCACTAGTTCTGCTATCGTCCGGTTTATTGTGAGCGAACCCTGACTGCCACCCATCACGAGTACTACGAAGGCATCCGGATCGATGCCGAATTGTTGGCGTGCCACACTCCGGTCAGGGGCCGACGCGGGTGGTGGTACAACCGGATTGCCGAACGTGTGCACTTTTGTGGTCGGTCCGGGAATCAGGTGGCGGGCAACCTCAGGAAAGCCCAGATATATCTGCCGCGCTCTTCTCACCAGCCAGCGAGTGGCCACCCCCGGATAGGCATTTTGCTCCAGCAACGCGACGGGTAGGCCTCTCCTCAGGGCTTGAAACATTATTGGGCCCGAGGCATAGCCACCGGTTCCCAGCGCCAGCACCGGTCGTTCAGAGTCGAGTACCTGGTTGCAGGCACGCAGGGCCTTCCAGGCGATGACGGGCCACCGCAGGTTCTTCCACCACTCTTTGCGATAGATGGGCTCTAGCGGCAGCAAATGATAACGGAATGGCCTCCGGGGCAGCAGGAATGCCTCCACCCCACGTTGTGCCCCCACCATCACCGGTTCCACGCTCGAGTCGAGCGCAACCAGTGCCTCGGCAAGTGTCAGAGCCGGAATCAAGTGGCCGCCGGTTCCACCACCGGCGATCACAATCTTCACCTGTGCTTCCTCGTCTTGAACCTGCTGTGGCCGATGTTGACAAGCACACCGGTGGCAAAGAGCGATACCACCAGACTGGTTCGCCCATGAGAAATGAAGGGCAGCGGCAGCCCAGTCGTCGGAGCGAGCGCCAGGTTCACCGCGATGTGAGTGAACGCACTGATCCCGATTAGAACCGTTATGCCGGTCGCCAGCAACATTCCAAACCGATCCGGAGCCGTGCGGGCAACACGAAAACCAAGCGTGATCAGAACGCCGTACAGCAGAACAATGATCGCGGCACCAATAAAACCCCACTCCTCGCCAACCGTGCTGTAGATGAAATCTGAGTGTGCTTCCGGTAAGTACCCGAGTTTCTGCGAACCCTTCCCGAACCCGGCTCCAAACAGACCTCCGGACCCGAAGCCGAGGAGAGATTGGCGAATCTGCCAGCTGGACCTCATTGGGTCTTCGCCGGGGCTGAGAAACGTCAGCACCCGTTGGAAGCGGTAACCGCCGCGCAGAATGTCAGTGCCAGCGAGGGCGATGACGGCCAGTCCCACGACCAGGAAGTGGCCTATCTTCGCACCGGCGGTGAACAGAATGACTCCCGCGAGCAACGCCAACAGACACGCCGTCGAGAAATCCGGCTCGCCCCACACCATTAGACACAGCGGTGCCAATATGACAATGAATGGCAGCAGTCCCCGCTTGAACTCGCGGATCGTCGCGCCCTTCTTGGCGGCCAACATGGCTGTCCACGCGATGACCGCAAACTTCGCGAGTTCGGACGGCTGGAATCTGACGTAGGGCAGCGAGATCCATCTGGTCGAATCGTTGAGTGTCAGCGTCATGAATCCAGCAAACGGGAGGAGAAGTATCAGCAGCAATAGAGCCACCAGACTCAACAGCGGCCATGCGATCCGGCGCCACAGGTGGTAGTCGATTCGCGTGGCAACCAGCATCAACGCGATGCCAAGTATAGCACCATACAGTTGCCCAAGGGCCAGATGAGTCCCATCCGATCTCAGTCCGGAGGCACTGTAGATGGCCAGGATGCCAAACCCCACGAGCACCACAGCGATGATGCCGAACAGCCTCGTCTCCCACGGCCCGGCGGTGGTTGGAAGCGAGCGACTCACAAGCCCACCACGAGGCCGCGAAAGACGGTACCACGTTGCTCGTAGTTCTCGAACTGATCGAAACTGGCACAGGCTGGTGAGAGCAATACGGCATCACCCGGTTGCGCCTGCCGGCGTGCTTGCGCGACGGCTTCTACGAAATCCTGCTGGACGTTCACAGAGGTGACCTTGCGCAGTGCGGCGGCCAGCGACTCACGGGCCTCACCGTACGCCACCACCGCGCGACAATCCTGCAGCAACCCGGCTAACGGAGCGTAGCTATCTCCTTTCGGCTGCCCACCTGCTATCCACACGAACCGACGAGTCATTGCCCTCAGCGCTACCATTGTCGAAGAAACATTGGTCGCCTTGGAATCGTTGATCCACAGAACACCAGCCACTTCCTTGATCGGTTCCAATCTATGGGGCAGTGGCTTGAACGAACTGAGCCCGCGGGCAATGCTCTCTCGATCCACGCCGGCTGATGCGGCAGCCAAGGCGGCAGCGAGGGCGTTGCTGACACTATGGTCTCCCAGTAGCGAGAGCTGTGTCCGTTCCAGGAGAGGTCTCTCTTCGAGGACCAGATGGCCCGTGTCGCGATCATACCACGCGTCCGCCGGCCGGTCCATGCACCACTGTCGGTGTACGCCGGCCACTCCATCAGCCAACTGCATCACTTTGGCGTCATTCCCGTTCAAGATCCAGATCGAATCGGACGACGCGTTGCCAAACAGGTTGCACTTGTCTGCGTAATACGCGTCTGCGTCCGGATATCGGTCGAGGTGATCTGGCGAGAGATTCGTCATCACTCCAACTGCCGGATTCAGGTGTGGCGCATCGTGCAGTTGGAACGAAGAAGCCTCGACTGCCAACCACTTGGGATGCACCGAATCGGCCGCAATCTCGATCAATGGCAGACCGATGTTGCCTGCAGCTATCTCCCGCTCGCCTGCCTCTGCCATCATGTGGGCGACGAGTGCCGTTGTCGTCGTCTTACCATTCGTTCCGGTTATGACAATGAGGTGCGTATTTACCAGCATCATCGCAGCGAGATCCAGTTCGGCAAGAACCTGTATGCCCGCTTCACGTGCTGCCCTTAGAGGGGGTGCATCGGGATGAACTCCTGGTGAAGCGATCACCGCAACAGCTCTCGCGATACGTTCCAGATCATGGCGACCCACATGGACGGTGACAGCCGGACCGATCAGGCGGGATGCGGCTTCACGCAGAGCTGGTGAGTCGGCCACGTCGGAGGCGTACACTTCGTGCCCCTGGCCTAGAACCGCGTCACCACCTTCGACTCGGCCCAACCCAGTTGCTCGAAGTGATGGTGCAGCGGTGCCATGCGAAACACACGATGCTGCAAAGCGTACTCCCGACCATGACGCGATCTTCGCCACCTGAAGACGGTGGTCTGAATGATCACCGACACCACCTCCGCCACGAATACCCCGCCAACCAATAGCAGGAGGAATTCGGACTTGAGAAGGATGGCCACTGTCCCGAGCGCACCACCAATGGCAAGGCTCCCCGTATCGCCCATGAAGACTTCAGAAGGGTGAGCATTGTACCACAAGAAACCGAGTGCCGCCCCCATCAAGCTGGCGCAGAAGACCGCCAACTCCCCCGAACCAGGCAGATGATAGACCAGCAAGTAACCCGAATAGTCGAATCGGCCGAAGATGTACGCGAAGATTGCGAACGCTGCAGCAGCGATCATGGTCAATCCCGCCGCAAGGCCGTCCAACCCATCACTGAAATTGACAGCGTTGCTGGTACCGGTCACTACAAAAGTCACGAAGGCGACGTAAAGCAACGGCGCCATCGACACCAATACGTACTTGAAGAATGGCAACGTGGTTGAGGCTGCAGGTAGTTCATTCGACATGGGCCAAAACAGCAGGTACGCGCCCAGCGCGATACCAAAGGTCACCTGACCCGCGAGCTTATGCCTAGCAACGAGTCCACGTGACCTGCCTTGCACAACCTTCAGGTAGTCGTCCACGAAACCGATGGCACCCATCCACAGCGTCGCAGCGGCAGCGACCAGAACATACCGAGTGTCGAGCCGGGCCCATAGGAGCGTAGGGATTATCGTGCACACGAGCAGTATGAGACCACCCATCGTGGGTGTACCGCGTTTCGACTGGTGAGACGCCGGACCGTCACCCCGCACGACCTGACCGATACCCCTTGCCCTGAGTCGCCGGATGACACCTGGACCAACAACGAAGGCCAATAGAATTGCAGTGACCGTCGCTCCCGCCGCCCGGAACGAGATGTAGTTGAACACATTGAATGCGAAGAACTCCGAACTCAGCGGAGTCAGGAGGTGGTAGAGCAACGTGCCTCTTTGTCTTTGAGTAAGTGGGGTACCGTACGTTCCATGTGCATGCCACGCGAGCCTTTCACCAACACAAGCTCATCACCTCTCAAACGTTGCGCCAGCTCCTGGCCCAACGAATCCGGGTCGCTTGCAACCAACAGTCGTTTGCCCAGCTTCTCACGGCAACGCTCGAAGGCAGGGACGAACTCGCCCAGTGCGGCAACCAACACTGGCTCAATCGCCACGACTGCGTCAGCCATTTCTGCATGAAGCGCAGCACTATCACGTCCCAGTTCCAGCATCGATCCCAGCACGACCACGAGCTGGTGCCCCTTTCTCAACGCAGTTGCGGTTTCCAGCAGGGCAACCAGCGATCCCGGGTTTGAGTTATACGTGTCTTGCACGATAACGAGTTCGCCCCAGGTAATCACCTGGCATCTTCCCGGCGGCAATGAAACGGTACTGAGTTCCCGGGCCACGCTATCCAGATCGAGGCCCAGCTCCATCGCGACGGCCAACGCCAGCATAGCATTGCCGACCTGGTGACGGCCGAGCAGAGGTAGTTCTAATCGTGTCGCTCCAAGCGTGAGCCAACCGCGGCCCTGTTGATCGACACCCACACCGTCCGGTCTGATCTCAGCGTTCTCGTCCAGACCCGCCACGACCACTCGGTCTGCAACACTCCGGGCCGCCTCGGCCAACGCGGGCGGCGAGCTGCCCACTACGGCCAGAGGTACACCTGCGGCAAGCGAGACCTTTTCCCGCAGTACACCCTCCAGCGTGCCGAAGCCTGCGAGATGCCCCTGTGCCACGTTGGTTATCACTGCGACGGAGGGCGCTATGACGGTACGCGTCCGCCCTATCTCTCCCAGTTCACTTGCACCTGCTTCGAGGACCAGGGCGTTGCAGTCTGCTGGAGCCGACAGAATCGTGAGTGGGACACCGATCAGGTTGTTGAGGTTTTCCCGCGTGGCGTGTACCGCCCATTGTGTGCCCAACGCCGCGGCGAGCATCTCCTTCACCGCCGTCTTGCCGTTGGTCCCGGTAACTGCTACCACAGGTCCCTCGATTTCCAGTCGCCGTGCGTGGGCGAGTTGGCCCAGCGCAACGAGGGTGTCGTCCACCTCAAAAAAATGTAGACCGTCCACAGACGGCGTACCCCGCTTGACTACCGCAGCCGAGGAACCGCCATCTCTCGCGTTATCGAGGAAGTCGTGTCCGTCGAAACGATCTCCGACGAGTGCCACAAACAGGGCACCTGGCTCCAACGAACGTGAGTCTGTGGCGACCGCTGTGAACTCGGCATCCGGGTAGGACGAGACACCGAGTACGGATGCCACACGTCTTGCGGTCCAACCGCTCACGCCAACCCCCTTACAGCCGCCTGAACGATGCTCCGCTCGTCGAACGGCATCTTCTCTTTCCCATAGATCTGATACGTCTCATGACCTTTGCCGAGCAACAGTAGACAATCACCCGGGTGCAACATGCCGATCACCTTGTGAATCGCCGCCTCACGGTCAGGGATCCGGAGATGCTCGGTGGACCCGATTCCCTGCTGGACGTCGTCCATAATCGACTTGGGATCCTCGGTCCTGGGGTTGTCGTCTGTTATGATCACGAGATCGGCCAGGCGGGCGGCGATACGTCCCATGACAGGCCGTTTGTCACTGTCGCGGTCACCGCCACAACCGAACAACACCAACAGGCGCCCCGGAGTGACGGACTTGACTGTGGCAATGGCACGCTCGAACCCGTCCGGCGTGTGGGCATAGTCCCGCAACACGGTGAACTGTCCTGAGGCCAGTCGCTCCATTCTCCCGGGTACTTGTGGCGTTGTACTCAGGCGTTCCGCGACCTCCGCCGGATCGTGACCCAAGGCCCATGCCGTCGCCGCCGCGGCCAGCGCGTTGGTGACGTTGTATTCACCAAGCAGGGGGAGCTCTATTTGGTGATCGTCAGTGCCAAAGCGAAACACACAGCGCGCGCCTGAGTCAGAGAGGTGCTCGTCCAACGCACGCACCGTCACGTCGGGGCCACGACCGTAGCTCACTCGGCGAATGTCAGTCCTGTCTGGCAGGCCATCCCAAGTCCTGTCGTCAGCGTTCACGACCTCGATTCCATTCGGCTCGACCAGAGTCGAGAGGCTCATCTTGGCCGCGGCGTACGAGGCTAGATCCGGATGGTAGTCCAGGTGCTCATGCGTCAGATTGGTGTAAACCGCGGCTCGAAACCCGAGTGAGTGAAGCCGACCCTGGTCCAAGCCGTGCGACGAAGCCTCGAGTGCTACCTGAGAAACACCCCGCCCGGCAAGGCCTGCCAGTACAGATTGGATTTCGACGGGGCCCGGTGTTGTGAGCGAGCCATATCCCGGCAGTTGGTTGTCGTGTCCGTCGACAGCACCGAGCGTCCCAATCGAGCCAGCCGACTCGCTCCCGTTGAGCAGGTGACGGATGATAGAGACGGTGGTCGACTTGCCATTCGTGCCGGTGACGCCGACGAGCACAACCCGATCCGCGGGGCAGCGGTAGAACTCACGGGCAGCCACTCCGGCTGCCAAGCGCGACTCACGAACAAGGACCTGCGGCAGTGGTAAACCGATACGGCGGGTCACTAGCGCCGCGACCGCGCCCCGCGCGGCGGCCTCTGCCAGGAAGTCGTGTCCGTCAGCCGCAGTGCCTTCGATGGCACAGAAGAGAGCACCCGGTTCGGCTCTGCGGGAGTCCTCCACCACGCTAGCCACTTGGACCTGCAACGCAGGCGATTCACCGAGGAGGCCCGCACAACGGAGCGCCTCAACGATCGAGGAAAGCTCAATCACCGTCGAGTTCCACTGTCATCGGCCCCCACGCGAACCGTGGCACCTTGAGGAACAACGGTGCCAGCCAGCGGATCGGTAGTTCTCACAATTCCCCAGCCAGTCAACTGCATCCTCAGACCGAGTTCGTGCAGTTGCCTGGCGGCTGCCCGCAGGGACAGGCCACGCACGTCAGGCACCGAGCAGGAATCACCGGCCGGTCCATCGGAGTCACGATCGGGCCACGCAACGATCACAGACGTGGCCGGAATCGTGCGAGACTGCCCGTTGCTCCCAAGCTCAGAAGCCACGGGCCTGGCCAACGGCGCCCGATCGAGAGCTCCGGTTTCCGCCGCCAAGAGCCGTTCCAGCACTGCCTTTGTTACGGGCGCTGCCGTCGTTGAGCCGAATCTGAAGTGCGCCGCCTTGGGATTGTCGAGCTTCACGACCGTGACGATCTGGGGATCATCGGCCGGAAACAGAGATGTGAAGCTCGCAATGAAGGCACCTTCGACGTAACCGCCCCCGCCTGCTCGTTTGGCAGTGCCGGTCTTCCCGGCGACTTCGTATCCCTCGAGTGCGGCCTTTTCTCCGGTGCCACCACCGTAGACTACACCCCTCAGAGCCTGTCGAAGTTCTCGGGCCAACTCAGCGGACACGACTCGCCGCACCGGTTCGGGACGGTGCCGGTATAGAATCTCGCCCTCTGCACTGACGATCGACCGGATCAGAGTCGGCCGCATCATCAGACCATCGTTGGCTATCGCCGCGTACGCCTGCGCCAGTTGCAGTGGAGTCACCGACAACTCGTAACCCATAGCCATGCTCTCACCGGAGATACCGCTCCATTTGTGAGGACGGTTGAGCACGCCATCAGACTCGCTGGGATACTCGATTCCCGTACGTGCGCCGAGTCCGAAGTCCCGCAACATCAGATACTGCTGTCGCGACTCCAGGCGGCGCGCGAACTTGACGATGCCAATGTTGCTGGACTGTTCGATCACCTGTGCCAGCGTGAGATATCCGTGGGGCTCCTCGTCCTTGATTGTGCGGTGTTCTGTCTTCCACTCCCCCATCTCGGCCCACACAGAGTCGGACCAGCCAGCCTGACCTCCTGTAAGGAGGGCGGCAGCGGTAAAAACCTTTGCTGTGGAACCGGGTTCGAAGGGGTCTGTCACGGCCTTGGCCGTAACGTCGCCGTCGATTGTGCGCGATGCCAGCGCCAGGATCTCTCCGCTCTGGGGATCCAGCACCACGACGTCACCCCGTTCGGCATCAAACCGTTGCAGCGCGTCATCGAGCGCGTACTCCACGATCTCCTGGAGCGCAACGTCGAGCGTGAGATATAGGTCATGGCCGGGCGTGGCGTGTGGCCCGAACCGAGCCGGGGACTCGTAGGTTCGGCCGCTCGGGTCTTTGCGCAACACCTTGCTGCCCGGCACGCCAGTGAGAACCGTATCGAAAACCAGTTCGAGCCCGTCGGCCTTGACGCCGTCTGCAGCGGTTCGGCCAAGTATCGCTTCGGCTAGACGTCCGTTGGGATGGAATCGGCCTTGCTCGCCGGCCCGCGGCCTAATCCCCGGTATCGACCGAAGTCGCTGCACTTGAGCGGATGTGAAGGGACCGCGGAAATAACCGTTGGTTCGGCGTAATTGGCGGTTCACCTGTGTGCGCGAAAGCCCGAGATCTTCGATCAAGAGCTGAACGGCCTCACCTCTCATGCTATCGGGAATTACGGAAGCCGTTACGGCGACGTGGTAGTGATCTACGCTCTCCACCAGGATCTCGCCGTTCCGATCGTAGATGAATCCACGCCGGGCCTCCTGGGTTCGGTGCTCGGTTCTCTCCGATTCAGCGTCGGTAGCATAGCGCGCCCCGCTGATGAGCTGTACCTGGGCAGCACGCACCAAGATGATTGCCGCGCCAATCGCGAACGCGAGCTGGACTGCTCCCAGACGGACGACCGGTTTGGCCACAGGTCAATTCCTTTCGGGTTCGGTCACCCGTAGTATCACAATTTGGCTGTCGACGGACTGTCTCAAGCCAAGTCCTTCCGCTCTGGGGACGAGCACGGCACGACTTGCCGCCCGGTTGATGCGGCCAATCAATTCTGCCCTTTCCGCCTGGAGTACCGACTTGCGGGTCCGCAGCGTATCCAGCTGACGGGCTGCCGCATACCCGGCCATGTCTCTCGTTATCACCCAAGCGAGTACAGCCAGTGCAAACACCAGCCACCCCACCAACCAGATTCTACCCTTAACCCTCATCGGATTTGCGGAAACCCCTGAGCATGGCGCTACGGGCGCGCGGATTGGCGGCTACTTCTTCATGGCTTGGTCGCAGCGGCCTGCGTGGGCATAGCCTGCCAAGCGGTCGTCCCCGACATTGGCACACCGGCATTCCCGCCGGGCAGACGCATGCCCTGGCCCACTCGCGGAACATGTGTTTCACCCTGCGGTCCTCTCCTGAGTGATAGCTCACAACCACCATGACACCGTCAGATACCAGCGATTCCAGGAACGAGGGAAGCGCGGTTTCCAGGGCTTCGATTTCTTCGTTCACTGCGATTCTCACCGCCTGGAACAGGCGGGCGAAATCAGAGGGACCCGAGCGCGGCCCGAGCGCGGCTCTGATCGCGTTCACTAGATCATCGCTCGTCGTGAAGTCCGAGCGCTGCCGGCGGCGTACGATTGTCGCCGCCAAGCGTCTTGCCCGGGGCTCGTCTCCGAACAGGCGCAAGATACGGCTCAACTGCTCCTCGTCCAACGTGCGCAGCAGATCTGCTGCACTGGGGCCGTCTCCGGGAGTCATGCGCATATCCAGCGGGGCTCCCGGACGAAATGAGAAACCGCGGCTATCGGTATCGAGTTGGTGTCCTGACACACCAAGGTCGAGCAGTACGAAATCGGGCTGGAATCGGGCTATCGCTGACAGGGCACGTGGATCGGCGAAACTCATGTTGAGCCAAGTGGCCGCGTGGGGACCCAATCTCCGTTGGGCGTGCGCCAGGGCAGCGGGATCGCGGTCGATCGCCAGCAGTTTCGTTCCTTCCCGCACCAGATGCAATGCGTGGCCTCCGCCGCCAACCGTACAGTCCACGGCCCGGCGCGAGCCACGTGCCAACCCGGCTATTTCGTCAACGAGAACAGGGGTGTGATATGGTGGCACGAGAGTGTCGGCAATAAACGCCGGGCCCCGCTGCTCCACTAGCGGGGCCCGTAGAATACCCAATTGAATTGTAGCCACGGGGCTGACGAGACTTGAACTCGCGACCTCCGGTGTGACAGACCGGCACTCTAACCAAACTGAGCTACAGCCCCCAGATAAAGCACAGCATTATAATGTAGAGGGGCCGCAGCTTGGATTCAAGCTTCAGCTACCACCACACTTGAAGTACTCGCGGAACTGTGCCGGCCGTTCACTCATTGGCTGCAGGTATTCGAGGAACTGGTCGACGGTCTCTGGCGATATGCTGCGTCCGGCCCTGAGCGCCTGGATCGCGCGCCCGAGGTACCGCTCATACACATTGATGTCACCGCAGGACTTCGACTCCATGATCGCCGCATCCATCGGCGTCGTTACGAAGAAGAGCGAATAGCCCAACCAGAAGTTGCCCGCGGCTTCGAGGGCACCGGTGCGGTCGTAGGACAGCGCCTTCTCGGCATATTCGATCGCCAGCTGATGATTCAACTGACTCTGGGCGATCTTCTGAGTCAGCCCGAGAAACTGACCACCAACCCAAGTCTGCATCTGATCGTTGCCCTGATTCACCTGGGCGAACTCCAGCAGCATAGCATCTAGCCGCTCCAGCTCGGCCATGTCGAGCGGGACTGCGGCCGTCGAGTCGATCTCGAACTGTGCGACCTCGTACTCGATCACTTTGAGATTGTAGCGAATGTCAGTTGGATTGAGTTCCGCGAGCTTGCGATACACGAACATCGCCGAATCGGTACCTTGCACCTCTTCGAGCACCGCCGCGTACGGGATCAACATCTGCTGCGACTCGGGCTCAACCTGCAATGCCTCCTCGTACCACCGGATCATCCTGGCCGTGTCACCTACTGTCGTGGCCAACCCGACGATCGCAGTGAGGAACTCCATGTCACCAACCCGCGTGCTGTCACGCTCGTATATCAGCTCGCTCACCTCGAGAGCGCACTGCCAATCTTCGGAGTCCATGCACATCGTCTGCTTGAGCCGCACGAAGGTCATGTTCTCGGGGTCGATCCGTAGTCCCTCATCGAGGACCTCGGCTCCCCTTTCCGGCTGCCCGGTTGTGAAGTAGCCCATAGCGACCATGCTGCGAATCTCGGCGTTGGACGGGTCATTCGCCAATAGACGCGCGTATGCCCCTACTGCATTCGCGGTGTCGCCGGTTCGGAGGTACTCACGGGCCAGATCCTCCCAGACATCGATGAGAATCGAATCACCCCTCGTCGCCTTCTCGTATGCCCAGACCACACTATCGGAGCCATACTGCAGCGCCTGGAATACGTACGACAGGCAGATAGCCGTAGACGGGTGGTTCTCGTATACCTCAAAGGCCTTTTCACCTGAAGCCCGTGCCCGATCGAACTCGGACCGGTCGCGGCGGGCATTGCACTCCTTCGCCAAGTCAGCCGCCCGCACCTGGTTACTCAACGAGTCAGCTACACGGTCGGCAAAAGAGCGTGCCGGATCACCGGGCTGTCCTTGTACGGTCACCCAACCAGACAGGCCGGAGCGCAACAGGTCAACCATTCTGAATGTGGCGTAAGGAGTAGCCCCGTTGCGTTTGAGAACGCCGTACATGTAGCCGTTGGCTTGGAGCGATCTGCCCACTTGCTCCACCATCTCAGGACCAATGATCGTGTTGGCAGGAAAGCCGGAGCTGACGAAGAGGTCTTCAATGACGTTCTGCTCGATTACCTGCCATTTGTGCCGGAACTTGTTCTGCAACCTGGTTCGCAAGAACCCGGTCATCTCCCACACGTAGCCAGAATCCTGCGGATTCTCAGGCTGCGGCGTCAGTATGAGAATGCGGTCGTGTCTCCTCTGTTGACTCTCCAAATCAGCCGGCATGACAGCCGGGGTCACGGCGGCTAGACAGACTACCGCAGAACCGATGCGCGAAGCGTTGTACAGCACCGTGGAAATCCTCCGATTGAACGCTTGTATTTTCGGCCAGGTACGCATTTCTCTTCTCCTCATCAATGGGCGAAGAGGGATTCGAACCCCCGACTTCCTGCTTGTAAGGCAGGCGCTCTGAACCAACTGAGCTATTCGCCCGCGCGGCCCTTCCCTACAGGGCCAAGCCCAGTGGAAACAACACACAGTAGCCCGCTACCAACAGTACCGGTGCCAGCGTCGTGTCGCCACCTGCCAGCAGCAAGTAGCCACATGCGACTGATGCTAGCGCGCCTCCCAACAGCAGGAAGTTCCTGGGTCGGAAGTGGAGCCTAGCAGGCGAAGCGCCCTTAGACATAGACACTGAGCCTAACCGGAAGTTCCATATGCGTCAAGCACTTGCGTGCCAATCGTCAGGTGGAATCACCCATCCTTCATCGAGCCGCGCCCGACGTGCCCGGTCCCGTCGCCGCCGTACTCCCCACATGCTCAATAACACAATCGCAAGCAAGGTCCAGACCACCGTCAGCGACCCAAAAAACAGGGCCCAACCGTATCGTTTCTTGAGATCGCGCCGCCACTGAATCTCGAATTGGTCCAAGGTGACCTGGTATGTCGTGCGCAGCGCCTTGTCGAAATCGGGTGTCTCTCGCAGATTGGCCAACAGCGGCCCTAGACCACGTTCGCCACCCATCCGCTGGAGCTGCATCACGGCAGTTGTAGCCAAAGCATAAGCGTTCTCCGCCCGGCCGGAAGCTCCGCCCCTCAGATCGGCCGCGACCTGCCTCAAGGTGGGTGTTACACCCATCAGCAGCGCCCAATTCACCCGCAGGATCTGTAGCCGATCCCACTCGTCTGCTGCAAGTGCCGCATACCCTTCATCGAACCAGCGGGGCACCCGACTCACCACGTTGTGCAAGGCCAGATGCGCTAGTTCGTGCCGCAGAACCCTACGGACGTCACCGGACATCCGCACCACGATCGTATTCGTGCCGGGAAAGGCGGCGCCGCTACCCCATTCGGGTAGCCGTCCCCTCGTTACTGAATCGAGTAGCTGGTCGCTCGGGGCCAAGATCAGGCGGATCGGACGGTTCGATAGGTCGTCGATACCAGGCCAGCTGATCGCTTGGTCCGCCATATCGGCCAACGCCGTGGCGGTCGCCGCGTCCCCCGCCCAATACACAGCCGTTACGCGACCGATCTGTACCGTCGCGGGATCCTGTAACGCCAGCCCGAGGATGATGGCCGCTACGAGCGTGGTGGCTCCTGACCCTGCGCGACCCTATCGAGGGCCACCTTACACCGCTTCCCCCAGGGATTGAACTTGTTGGCCTCAAACCCGCGCGCCCACGTGGTGCCGGCACCTTGCTGATCGCCCGACAGCCATTTGGCCCGACCCAGCTCGTAGTATGCCTCTATCAAGTTCGGACCCAACTTCAAGGTCTTCTCGAAAAAAGTCTGAGCGTCCTCGTACATCTCTCGCTCAAGGTAGACCAGCCCCAGATAGAAATGGGCGTAGAGTGTCGCCTTCTTGTCGTTGTCGAGTCGAATGGCCTTGGAAAGGTGTTCTATGGCCTCTCCGAAGATCCCTTTCTTGACACAGATGTATCCCACGTTGATGCGGGCCAGCGCGTTGGCAGGTTCCTTCATGAGGACCTGTTGAAACGTTGCCAACGCATCATCATAGTCCTCGTTGAGCATCTGTGCCCAACCCAACATGGATTGCGCCTGAACATCTCCGGGAGACAACTCGAGCGCTCGCTTCAGTGCCTGCAATGCGCCAGGGTAGTCCTCCAGTGAGATCAGGCTCCAGCCCTTCTCTATGTAGGTTGACGCGCCGATGTGATCGACCCGCGTGGCAGGCACGGCACCGGCGAACTGTGGCGCTCTGTCACCGGTTTCGCCCTGCGATAGCTGCTTGTACCTCTCCACCAGGCTTCGGATGTCTTCTTTGAGTACCGTCAGATCGGAGATACCTTTATCAACGGTCTTGAATAGAGCGACTATGTCTCGTTTGACGGTCTCTCGCTCTTCAGCTGAGCCGGCTGTGTCGAGGTGCCGGGATATCTCGTCGAATGACGCGCGCAGTGGATGGATTACGGGTTCACTCATGGACCAGCTCCGCCGTCAGAGCCTCGATCGTCAAACGTTCCTCCGCAGCGAGCAGCTTGGCAGCAGCAAGCACAACCAAGGTCCGGTCTCCCTGTGGCAGGATACCGCTGATGTACTCCGCCGCCAGACCCTTGACCATGGTCGGCGGAGGCTGCACCTCTTGCGCGGACAGTTTCAATACCTCGAGTACAGTATCTACCACTACTCCTATCCTGTCCTCATCGAGATTCACGATGACAACACGGGTCTCGTCGGAGATGGGAGCAGCAACCTGGAGTCTCTTTCTCAAGTCGACTATCGGCACGATGTCATCGCCAAATCGAATAGTGCCCTCGAGATAGTCTGGTGCTTTCGGGAGCGGTACAGGTCGCTCGTACCGCAGTATGCGCTCTACTTGGAAAACACTGAACGCAAATCGGTGATCGCCAATACGAAACGTTACCAGCTGTATCTCATCGCCGAGATTCATAGCTACGCTCTCACTTCGGCCGGTACCAGCCGTTCTACCAGGAGCTCGACATCCACGATAGGTATCAGGTTATCTCCCCTCTCAGCCACTCCAGCCGACCATGGAAGTTGCCACGCCTCGGGCACCGGACGCAGCATCTCGCTTGCCACCTCCTCAGCATCGTCTATCTGTAAAGCCAAGAGCGTGCGACCTGCATTCACCAGCACGACCAACTCGCTTGCCAAGGAGTCAGGCGCTGTGTCCGTGAGCAGCCAGGCCAAGTTCACCAGAGGAACCAATCGGTTGCGCAGTGGCGTTACGCCCCGCACCGCCGGATGCGAACTGGGAGCCGGATACAGTTCGAAACCGTCAGCTACCTCTACGACCTGGTCAACCGGAAGTCCGTACTCCCTTCCATCAGCCCGCACCAGCAAGTAGCCGTTCATGATTCACCCCTCGCCACAAGCTCTCGTTCGACGCTCATTGCAAGCTGCGTCAACGGTACTACTGAACCTGCCCCACCCGCCTCAATAGCTGCCTTGGGCATTCCGAATATGACTGACGTCTCCTCATCCTGCGCTATCCCGGCCCCCCCGGCATCGCGAATGGCCCGCAAGCCGATTGCTCCATCGCGCCCCATCCCGGTCAGGACGACGCCAACGGCTCGCGCTCCATAGAGCCGCGCCACATCGCGGAATGTCGGATCAGCAGCCGGTCGCACTCCCCATACCGGCGCATCCTGACTCAGTTTCACACGCGAG
>JBDGXD010000111.1:0-13133 GCA_039584755.1 Gemmatimonadota bacterium | reverse complement strand
TCGGTGATAACAGTGTGCTCGACATGGAGCAGCTCCACGTGGAGTGGTACGATTGGATCTTCAAGGACGATGAACGACCCGAGCTACTGCAGGATCGCGTTGCCTACTACGTCATGGAGGCCAATGAGTGGAAGTACGCTGCGAGCCTTGCTGCAGTGGCAACCGGTACGCGAGCGTGGTATCTGGACTCCCGGGGTGGCGAGGTGGGCGACGTCTTTCGCTCGGGCAGCCTCGGTCTGGAGCAACCGGCGACTGCGGGAACCGACTCCTACGAATACGATCCGCTTGAGACGATCGCCGACTACAGTGAGATCGCGGCACTCAACAGCGGCTATGTCGGCGCCGGTGCCGCATTCACGCCGTATCCCAAGCTGGTATACCACAGTCTGCCGCTGCAGGCCGACCTGGAGGTTTCCGGTTACGCCCGGGTGGACGCCTACATCGAACTCGATGTGCCCGACACCGACATGCTGGCGTACCTCTATGAGGTACGGGCCGACGGTCGCACCATCTATTTGGGAACCAGCGAACTGAGAGCCCGGCACAGGAACGGTGTGGATCGTGTCGACTTTGCCCAGCCCGGTGAGATCGAGCTCTACACCTTTGACAGGTTCTACTGGTTTTCCCGGCGACTGCTCGAGGGCAGCCGTCTGCGGCTGGTGATAATGCCGCTCAACTCCCCGGATAGGGACAAGAACTACAATTCCGGCGGGAACACGATTCACGAGACCGACGCCGATGCACGTACCGCCGTGGTCAAGCTGCATCACGGGCCACAGTATCCCAGCGCGGTGATTCTGCCCATAACGAGTCGGGAACAACGAAACTAGTCATTGCAGCTCCGGACTCTGTTAACAAACCAATTGGAGTATGACAGCAGTGAGTGACCAAGCTTCAGGCAACAAGACAGCGCGCAGGATGGGGATCGCTCTGTGGGTGCTGGCGACAATGTTGATGCTCACGTCAGCCGTGTACCAGCGTCTGACCGGACCAACCCATCGGTTGCGCGGTGAGTTTACGGTTGCCGATCAAACCTACAGGTACAGGCTGATCCGCAGTGCGTATTCAACCGCAGATACGCTGGTGTCCATACCAACACCAGGAACCGAAGTAACCGGCAGCCTGCACTACAAACGGTATCCTACGAACGACGAGTTCACGGTCGTACCGTTGCAGGCTCACGGCGACCGGTTGGGCGCCAGGCTCCCCGCGCAACCTCCGGCCGGCAAGCTGGAGTACTTCCTGACGCTGGAGACTCCTCAGGGAAGCCTCACCATACCGGAGAATGAAGCCGGTAGCGTAGTCATGCGCTTCAAGGGACCGACACCGATCTACGCACTGCTGCCGCACGTGGCGATGATGTTCTTCGCGGTGTTGATAGGAATGCGTGCAGGACTGGCAGCGTTGTTTGCTCCGGCCGGCATGGCGAAACTGTCTTGGACAACGCTGGTGTTGGTTACCGTGGGTGGTCTGATATTGGGGCCGATCGTACAGAAGACCGCCTTCGGTGCATACTGGACCGGTTTTCCCTTCGGTTTCGACCTGACCGACAACAAGACACTGATCATGTGGTTGGTTTGGGCTGCTGCGTGTCTCGTGCTGATCAGATTCAGGAGCCAACAGTTCGTGCGCAGGATTGCCGTCATCGCCGCCGCGGTCGTGATGGTGGTCGTGTATTTGATCCCG
This sequence comes from Gemmatimonadota bacterium, assembly GCA_039584755.1. GTDB lineage: Bacteria > Gemmatimonadota > Gemmatimonadetes > Gemmatimonadales > GWC2-71-9. Next base: position 11,447 of record JBDGXD010000111.1, on the reverse strand, counting down.
CACAGCCTGCGGGGCAGCCAACTCGACTACAGTCAGCTGGAACAGGGCGTGTCGCCGGAAGGGACAATAGAGGCCGGCGAATGATCGACCACTTCGTGCTGGGTGTCGCAGATCTCGAGGAGGGTGTCCGGTTTTTCGCCGCTGCCAGCGGTGTTGAACCGATGCCCGGCGGTCGTCATACACGACTCGGGACGCACAATGCGCTGGTTTCTCTCGGCGAGCGTCAATACCTGGAGATCCTTGCACCGGACCCGACACAAGACGTTCTAATCGACGCCCTCGCAACACTTCCCGATCTGGCTGCACCGACACTGATCAAGTGGGCTGCGGCAACCGACGATGCCGACCGGGCGGCAGACCTGTTGCGAGCTCATGGATTTCCCGTTGACACCGTCGAAGGTGGATCGCGCACCAGAACTGACGGGAAAGAGTTGCATTGGAAACAGGCAGGCTTTCTCGCAGCCTCCAGTCTGGAGATCCCTTTCATAATCGAGTGGGGCACAACGTCGGCGCATCCAGCTGACGACTCACCCGGTGGGTGCACGATTGCAAAGTTCACGGTGCAGAGTCCTCAAGCAGAGGCCCTGGCGGATCTCTGCGCCGACTTGGCAACGCCGCTCCTGATTGAGGACGGTGCCGTAGCCCGAATGGAGTTGGTGCTGGACACACCTCGGGGAGCGGTGAAGCTTACGACGTAGCTACAACAGACAGAAGCTACGTCGTAGGATCCACACAGAAACGAAACCGACTTGGTTCCCCATGGGAGAATAGATGACGTCAACCAGTAGAAGGGACTTCCTGAAACTGACCGCCACGGGTGCGGGTGCGGTCACCCTCGGCGCAACCACCGGATGTACTACGGTAGACGGCTCCGACCTGCCGGAACCGATCCGCACCCTGCAACCCTACCCTGGGGAATTCACTCCGATCTCCGATGAAGAGCGCCAGTCTCGCATCGAGCAGGCCAAACGCATCATGGTCGATAACGGGATCGACGCAGTCTTCCTCGACGCGGGCACCAGCATGTTCTACTACACCGGCGTACGCTGGGGGCAGAGCGAACGTATGTTCGGGATCGTGATACCGGCGCGAGGCGAGATCGGCATAGTGACCCCGGCTTTCGAAGAAGAACGGGCCCGTGAGTTGATAAAGTTCGGCGACGACGTACGTGCGTGGAACGAACACGAGAGCCCGTATGAGTTGGTTGCCGGAATACTGCAGGATCGCGGTATCAGAACCGGCACCATTGGGATGGAGGAGCGGGTTCGTTTCTTCCTGTACGACGGGATTCGCCAGCAGATGGTGCGAGCCCGGTTCGTCAGCGCCGATCCGGTTACCATCGGGTGTCGTGTGATCAAGTCTCCGGCGGAATTGGCGTTGATGCAACGAGCTAACGACATAACCGTCGCGGCGTACAAAGCCGCCATCGCCACTTTGCATGAGGGGATGCCACGCGGCGAATTCAGTGCCAACGCCTCCGCCGCTCACCAGAAACTGGGTGCGGCCGGCGGTATTGGAGCGCAGTTCGGCGAGGCCTCCGCGTATCCCCACGGCAGCAGCAAGCCGCAGTACTTGGCAGAAGGTGACATCGTGCTGATGGACGGTGGTTGCAACGTAGACGGTTACCGTTCGGACATCAGTCGCACGATTGTTTTCGGAGAGCCTACCCAGCGGCAGCGTGACGTGTGGGACTTGGAGCACCGGGCCCAGAGCGCCGCTCTTACTGCTGCGGGCCCGGGTGTGCCATGTGAAGCCGTGGATGCCGCGGCACGGCGGGTCATAGTGGACGGCGGCTTCGGGCCGGACTACGAATACTTCGCTCACCGCGTGGGCCACGGCATCGGGCTGGATGGCCACGAGTGGACAAACCTGGTGCGTGGCAACAAGACCCCGATGCAACCAGGTATGTGTTTTAGCAATGAGCCCGGCATTTACATCTATGGGGAGTTCGGTGTTCGGTTGGAGGACGACATGTACATAACCGAGGACGGCGCACAGCTGTTCTCGCAGCAGAGTCCCTCGATCGAACAGCCATTTGTATAGTCGCGACACACTCGGTGGAGCCCGTTGAACGAGGCTCCACCGTCCTTTTCTTTGTCACAGGAGACACGGCGATGAGATCCCTCCGCTCTTACGTCGCGCCGCTGATGTTCGCGCTGATCGCAGCGGCAGCATTCTCGATTCCCACGTCAGCCCAAACCGAGGCAACGGTCCTCAGTGCGTTGGAATGGCGCAATATCGGTCCCGCAAACATGGGTGGTCGAGTCAGCACGATACTCGGCGTTCCGGGTGATACGCGGACTTGGTGGTTCGGTGGTGCCGACGGTGGCCTGTGGATGACCAAGAACGGTGGTACCACCTTCGAGGGCCAGTGGCAGGATGAGGTCGTCTACTCGGTCGGCAGCATCGGCATGGCTCCGTCCGATCAGAACGTACTTTACCTCGGGTCGGGCGAAGCCGACCCGCGCAACTCGGTCAGCTACGGCCGCGGTGTGTGGAAGTCAACCGACATGGGTGACACGTGGCGCCACCTGGGGCTGGATGACACCGAGCGGATACGGCGCATCCGCGTGCATACCAGCGATCCCGACATGGCCTACGTATGCGCCATGGGCCATGAGTGGGGTGCCAACGAACAGCGCGGTGTGTTCCGCACCAAAGACGGTGGCACTACATGGGAAAAAGTCCTCTATATCGACGAAGATACCGGATGCTCCGACCTGGACATCCAATGGTCCAACCCACGCATCCTGTACGCGGCGATGTGGACGTTCAGACGCCAGCCGTGGAGCTTCGTCGATGGTGCCAGGGAGACCGCGGTCTACAAGTCGATCGACGGTGGTGATACGTGGCAGAAGCTCACGGTAGTGGACGAGCCGATGGCTCGGATCGGCCTGGCGATAGCGCAGAGCAAGCCGCACACGGTGTACGTCGTTACCGAGACACCCACCCAGGGTACACTGTTTCGCTCTGATGATGCCGGGGCGACGTGGCGTGGTATCAATGACAACCGCAGCATCAATTTCCGCCCGTTCTACTACAGCGAGATCTACGTCGACCCCAGCAATCCGGAAGTGGTCTGGTCGTTGTCGGGTGGTCTCTACAAGTCGACCGACGGTGGTAGATCGTTTACCTCGGTTGGTCGCGGCGTTCACGGCGACCACCAGGCACTGTGGATCGATCCGGCAGACGGCGACCGGGTGCTGTCCGGTTCTGACGGCGGGTACCAGGTCACGTTCGATGGCGGCAGCAATTGGGACATCATCAACAACGTGACGCTGTCTCAGTATTACCAGATCTTCGTGGACGATCGTGATCCGTACTATGTGTGTGGCGGCTTGCAGGACAACGGCAACTGGTGTGGACCGAGCATGACCAGCAGTGGCGGCATCCGCAAGGATGAGTGGTACACGGTCTCGGGTGGTGACGGATTCTATACCGTGCCGGTGCCGGGCAGTCCGCACCTGGTGTACTCCAATGCACAGGGCGGGTATCTGCGCGTCACCAACACGCAGACCGGTGTGACGCAATCCATCGAACCGTATCCCCGCATGCACGGCTCTCAGGGGCAGGGGATGTATCAGGCCAGATACCGCTTCAATTGGGATGCACCGATTCACATCTCACCGCACGATCCGGGAATCGTGTATTGGGGGGGAAATGTCCTCTTCAGGAGCAACGATCACGGCAGTAGTTGGGATGTGATCAGTCCCGATCTAACCACCAACAATCCCCAGAAGCTGCTCGATTCCGGTGGCGACATCTATCTGGACAACACCGCAGCCGAGTTTCATTGCACCATCCTCACGGTAGCGGAATCACCGACCGAAGCGGGTGTGATCTGGGTCGGGACCGACGACGGCAACGTGCAAGTCACGCGCGACGCCGGTGCGACTTGGACGCTGGTGAACCGCAACCTGCCCGGCTTGCCCGATGAGGCCTGGGTGTCGAAGATCGATGCCTCGCAACACGTTGAGGGGCGTGCGTACATCAACGTCGATCAGCACAGGCTCGACGATTTCACACCCCACGTGTGGCGCTGTGACGACTACGGTGAGAGTTGTGTGAACCTCAGCGAGGGTTTGCCGCCGGATGACTACACCAAGGTCATCCGCGAGGACCCCACCAATCCAGACCTGCTGTACGTGGGGATGGAACGGGGGATTCAGTTCTCCTGGGATGGCGGGGAGACTTGGGTGGACATGCGGCTCAACCTGCCTCGCGTGTCGGTGCGTGACATAAAGGTCCAGCCTGACTACAACGACCTCGTAATCGGCACGCACGGTCGGGGCGCTTGGATCCTCGATGACCTGGCTACGGTCCAGCAGCTCGCCGAAGCCATGCAGCAGGAGCTCTACGTTTTCCCTGCGCGTCGTGCCACTCACTGGCAGCGGTGGAACACCGATGCTTCGGCGGGTCAGCGGACCTACATGGGTCAGAATCCGACGACCGGTGCGTTGATCAACTTCTACCTGGCTGAAAAGCCCGATGCCCGGGTACAGGTCCGGATTACCGATGCCGCGGGTGATCTGGTTGCCGAGGTACCGGTACGCGAGGTCGCTGCCGGGGTGAACCAGGTGGCGTGGAACCTGAGGCATCGCGGGGCGACGACACGGCAGGGTCAGCAGGGTGGTGGTGGCGGTTTCCGGGGCGGTGGTGGTTCTGGTGCGCCGGCTGTTCCCGGTATGTACACGGCCACTGTTACCGTGGGCGACAGCGTGATGGAGGGTAGCACGCCATTCGAAGTTCGTGGTGATCCACGAATCGAGATGTCTCGGTCGGACTATCAGGCATGGCATGACGCAGCTCAGGAACTGGTCGATCTGCTGTCACAGAGCAATCGCATGATGGATCAAATGACCAGCATCCAGAGTCAGTTGGGGAATCTCAAAGAGAACGTCAGCGCTGCCGACGTCGATGACATCCAGGCTGTCCGCGCGCAGCTCAACAGAGCCGATGAGGAAATCGAGGCATTCGGGAACAAAATGACTCGGCCGCCGCCGCGCATGGGTTACCGGCAGTACCCGCGGCTGTCCGACGAAGTGAGTAGGCTGTTGGGCAGCGTGGCGGGCGTGCAGGCACACCCGACCGAAGGTCAGCTGACTGTCTTATCGGAGCTCGAGATCGAGGTCGGGGTGCGCCAGCAGGAATTGCAGGGCATAATCAACGGCACGATTCGGGAGCTGAACCAGATGCTGGGGAACCTACCGGCGGTGGTGGTGCCGAGTGAGCGGATGATCCCGTAGTCGCCGCGGATGATTGACTAGGTGCCGCGGATGGTTGACGAGAGAGATTGCGCCCGGCAATCTCCCTCCGCGCCCTGCAGTGCAGCACGGGGGCTGGGGCCAACTGGTAGCGCTGCACTGACGTGCGCCCGGGAGACCGCCGGCCGCAGTCTCTCTCCGCCTGTGGTCGTGCCGAGCAGGGAAATGATACCGTAGAGCTGGCGGACGTCACCGGAATCCGTATGCCTCAAACAACAGGCACGTAGATCCGGGTGATCAACTCATCTGCCGGCGTCGACTCGGGATCGTTGACGTACTCTTCCCACATCGGCGTATACTTGGCCCAGTCGGCTTCCGTCTCCAGCATGCCGTTGGTCTTCATCCACTCAGTAATCTTCCCGTACGTCTCCATCAACTTGGGATAGGGTCCCTTGTGGACGAACCGCAGTGCCTGGCCGCCCGGCACTTGACCGATGGTGACCGGGCCTTCGGCGATGCCGCCGCTCACCTCTGCCGCGATCGGCATGACCACCGTGAATTCGACTCCGTCAGGGGAGTACGCGTTGTAGATCGTACGAGGGGGTCCGGCGAACTGCACCGCGTGTGCCTGAGTTACCTGCTGCATCTCTTCGAAGGCTTGTCCGATTGCCTTGCTGATCTCTTGTGGTTCAGTGCCGCTTTCGCCCGCGATCTGAAGGGCAAGCACGGGCTGCACCTCGACTCGTTCCGGTTGAATCTGGCTGAGTTCACTCATCGCTCTACTCCGGTCACGTTGTGCCCACCAACCTGATGGGCTGATCTGATCGCACGCCCACAGGTTTGACGTCTACACTGCTACGCCCCCCCCGCCTGTTCCCGCTCTTTCAAGTATTTGTCCAGCCACTCGAAGAACACCCGTTGCCACACGATGCCGTTCTGAGCCGAAAGCACCCAGTGGTTTTCCTCGGGGAAATACAGGAAACGGCTGGGTATGCCCTGCAGTTGTGCGGCGGTGAAAGCCTGCATGCTTTCGGTTACGGGTAGACGAAAATCCTGCTGACCGTGGATCACCAGCAACGGCGTGTCCCAGTTGCCCACGAAGTTGTGTGGTGAGAACTGCTCGTAGCTAGTGGGATTGTCCCAATAGGCGCCCTTCAAATCGAAGTTGGGGAAGAAGATCTCTTCCGTTGCGCCGTACATGGCTTCCAGGTTGAAGGCACCGTCGTGCGAGATCAGTGTCTTGAAGCGACCCTCGTGGTTGCCGGCTAGCCAGAACACACTGTAACCACCGAAGCTGGCGCCAACTGCACCAAGCCGGTCTGCGTCGACATAAGGCTCCTGGGCTATGTCGTCGATCGCGCTCAACAGATCCTGCATCGCCTGGCCGCCCCAGTCACCCGAGATCTGTTCCTTCCACTCCTGTCCGAAGCTGGGTACACCGCGTCGATTGGGTGCGATCACGACGTAGCCGTTGGCCGCCATCATTTGGAAGTTCCAGCGGTAGGAAAAGAACTGGCTAACGGTACCCTGTGGTCCTCCCTGGCAGTAGAGTAGGGCGGGGTATTGCTGGCTGGGATCGAAGCCGGGTGGATAGATCACCCAAGCCAGCATTTCCTCACCATCCGTCGTGGTTACCCAACGGGATTCAACCTCACCCAACTCGATGTCGTTCAGGATGTCTGCATTCGCGAAAGTCAGCTGCGTGGCGAACCCGGTGGTGGCATCGACCTGGAATATGTCGGCCGGCGCGGCCATCGATGTGCGCGAAGCTATGAGTGAGGTTCCGCCCCGGCTCGTCGATACTGCAAAGGCCCCATAGTTGTGCTGGCCTTCGGTTACCTGGTTGATGGTGGCGTTGGTGACGTCGGCCGCGAACAGCTGGATCGTTCCCTCTGTCTCGCTCGTGAAATAGATGGTGCGGCTGTTGGGAGACCAGACCGGGCCATGGGCGTCCTGATCGAACCCAAGGGTCAACTCGCTGAATATGCCGCTACGCAGATCACTGAAGAACAGTCGGTTACGGTCAGCCTCGTAGCCGTCACGCTCCATGCTGAGCCACGCGATGTAACGACCGTCGGGTGAGTAGGCCGGCTCGATGTCGTAGCCCATAATGCCTTCGGTGATGTTTTCCGTTGTGCGGCCTGCGAGGTCGAACACGTATATGTCGGAGTTCGTGCTTACGGCATAGGCGGTTCCAACCAGCTTCTTGCTGGTGTAGGCGATACTTCGCCCATCTGGGCTCCAGGCGATCTGCTCGCCTCCACCGAACGGATTGAGCGGTGTGTCGTATCGTTCTCCCGCCATGAGGTCGACCGGTATGCCTATCTCGCCGTTACTGTATTCGGCTGTGAACAGGTGGCTGTAGGCGTGGTCGTGCCAGGAGTCCCAGTGACGGTACATCAACTCGTCCATGATGCGGGCGTCGGCCTTGGGTAGGTCGGGATAGATGTCCTGGACGGTAGGGTCGAGCTTCACGTTGCGGGTGAACGAGATATGGGTCCCGGTCGGCGAGTAGGCGAAGTTGCCGATGCCGCCCTCGATCTCGGAGACCTGACGCTGGTTGGCACCGTTTGGATCCATTTCCCACAGCTGTACCGAACCACTCGCCGCCGAAAGGAACCCGATCTTCAGTCCGTCGGGCCGCCAGGCGTAGTTGAACTCACTGCCCGGGGTGTCGGTCAGGCGCTGCGGGGCACCACCATTGGTGGAGAGCAGGAAGAGATCGGTGTTGCCGCGGTTCTCCGCGATGTCGTACACCCGCACGCCGTACACGAATTGGGTGCCGTCGGGTGACACGGCGGGACCCGATACACGTCGCAGACTCCAGAGTGTCTCAGGAGTCATTACGTCCTGTGCGTCTGCCGTTGCCACGAGGCAAAGAGAAAACAATGCAAGCGAAGGGATGAGTTTCTTCATAGCGATAACCCTGTCGTGGGTGTGGCTTTGCGTCCTGTTGTCTGCCGAACGGTGCGAGCTCTATCCGCCGAAGTAGTCAGGCGCGTTTCCCGCCTTCCACTTGATATTACATCCGATACTGGGTTTCTGGTCATGGGAAATCGAGCGACCCTCGAGCAACGCATCTGCAGCTGCCCTCAGATCCGAACCTGTAACCGGAATGCCGCTTTCGGGCCGACTGTCATCGAATTGGCCACGATAGACTAGTCTGTGATTGTTGTCGAATAGAAAGAAGTCGGGTGTGCACGCGGCCCGGTACGCCTGGGCGACAGCCTGCGTCTCGTCGAACAGATAGGGGAACGTGTACCCGACAGCTGCCACCTCCTGCTTCATTTTGTCGGGGTCGTCATCCGGATGAGCCGCCACATCATTCGAGTTGATTGCGACGATCTCGAGGCCACGCACCTGATACTCGCGACCGAATTCGGCCAGACCCGCACGGATGTGTTTGACGAACGGACAGTGGTTACAGATGAACATGACCAGAAGCCCTGGTGCATCCACGAAGTCATCGAGCGCCACAGTGTTGCCGTCCGTGGCCGGCAGGCTGAACGGTGGAGCCTGAGTGCCCAGCGGCAGCATAGTCGAAGGGGTCTTTACCATGGTCGAATCGCTCCTGTGACGTGATGTCTGTCGGTCACTTCATGTCTACTGTGCTGGCGGGAATAACGTACTCCCGACCGGCCTGTGCACGATGCGCTAGTCGCCCGGTCCTGCCAGGTCGATCATGAAGGCGTACTGCAGTGCCGTCTCCTTCAGCTTGCGGAACCGGCCAGAGGCCCCGCCGTGTCCCGCCTCCATGTTGGTCTTGAACAGAATCATGTTGTCGTCGGTCTTCAGATCCCGCAACTTCGCCACCCACTTGGCCGGTTCCCAATACTGGACCTGTGAGTCATGCAATCCCGTCATTACCAAGAGGTTGGGGTAGTCCTGGGCTGCAACGTTGTCGTACGGTGAATACGACAACATGTAGTCGTAGTATTCTTTCTCGTTGGGATTGCCCCACTCGTCGTACTCCGAGGTCGTGAGTGGAATACCATCATCCAGCATCGTTGTAACTACATCTACGAACGGTACGACCGCCACCACCCCCTTGAACAGATCGGGTCGCATGTTGGTGACGGCACCCACGAGCAGTCCGCCGGCACTGCCGCCCATGGCAAACAAGACACTCTCATTCGTATACCCCAGCTCCACCAGATGCTCGGCGCAGGCAATGAAGTCGGTGAATGTATTCTTTTTCTGCAACAGCTTCCCGTCTTCATACCACCGGCGACCCATTTCCTGGCCACCGCGTACGTGTGCGATTGCGTAGACGAAACCGCGGTCGAGCAAACTCAATCGCGCCGAGCCAAATGTTGCATCCATGCTGAGGCCATAAGAACCGTAGCCGTATAGCAGCAGTGGGTTGGAGCCGTTCTGCTCGACTCCCTTGCGGTAGACCAGCGAGATCGGGACCCTGACTCCGTCGGGAGCCATCGCCCAATGCCGCTCGCTCAGGTAGTCCTCGCGGTTGAATTCGCCGAGTACCTCTTCCCGTTTCATCAAGGTGGATTCCCGGCTGTTCATGTCGTAGTCGATCACCGACCTGGGCGTGGTCAACGAGGTGTAGTCGTAGCGCAGTGTGGCCGTATCGAACTCGCGATTGGTGCCGATCCCGGCCCAGTAGGTAGGCTCCCCGAAATCGAGGTAGTGTTCCCCTGTGCCATCCCACGGCATGATCCGCAGTTGCATCAGACCGTCGCGACGCTCGGCCACCACCAGATGCCCGGCAAAGAGCTCGAAACTACTGAGGAACACGTCCTCCCGATGTGGGATCAGCTCAGACCAGGTCTGCTTCCTGGTGTCGGTGACCGGTGTCTGCATCAACCGAAAATTCTCGGCTTCGTAGTTGGTGCGGATATAGAACTCATCGTCCAAGTGATCAACGCTGTATTCGTGATCCCGTTCCCGCGGTGCAAATACCATGAACTCAGCGGTAGGATTCGTCGCCTTCAGATAGCGGTACTCGCTGCTCAGTGTCTGCTCCGATCCGATCATGAGGAACCGCTTCGACTTGGTCTTGAACACGAAACAGCTGAATTCCTCATCTTGCTCCTGGTAGACCAGTACATCCTGGGACGGGTCCGTGCCAAGCGCGTGACGAAAGATCTGGAACCAGCGGAGTGTCTCGGGATCCTGCCGCGCGTAGAACAGAGTCCTGTTGTCCTCGGCCCATGCGATGTTGCTAGTTACATTGGGAATCGTTTCCGACAGCATTTCGCCGGTTGTGAGGTTCTTGAACCTGACCTCGTAGATGCGCCGGCCCACCGTGTCCTGGGCGAATGCCAGGATATCCTGACCCGAACTGACGGAGACAGCACCGACAGCAAAGAAACCGTGTCCCTCGGCGAGGGCGTTCACATCCAACATGATCTCTTCAGGCGCCTCGAGCGACTCCTTGCGCCGCGCGTAGATCGGGTACTCCTGTCCTTCCTCGAATCGTGTGTGATAGAAAAAGTCGTCTAGCTTGTAAGGCACCGACGAATCGTCTTGCTTGATGCGGCTCTTTATTTCCTCGAACAGCTCGTTCTCCAGAGGCGGTGTGCTCGTTCTCGGTCTCGAGATACTCGATCACCGCGGGGTCTTCTCTTCGATTCATCCAGTAGTAGTCGTCGATCCGGACGCCTCCGTGGTGCTCGAGTGTCTCGGGATTCCTTTTCGCCATTGGTGAGGTTGAGTCCTGGTTGAGTGTCTCTGTGATGAGTCGAAAGTGTTGGGGAATGATGGTTAGGGAGATTGAGGAGGGGAAGGAGGGTGTACAGAGATCAGAAGGGGAAGAAGGGGAAGGAGATGGCGCTGCCAATGCCCCTGCTGCCCCTCCTGCCCCTGCTCCCTTACTTTCCTAGTCCATGTCTTCTTCCACATTCCGTCCGGCCTGGTGGTTGCCGGGGCCGCACATGCAGACCCTCGGAGCGCGGTTGATCCGGTCGCGGCTCAGCGTCGGTTTGAAGCGCGAGCGGATAGAGCTCGACGACGGTGATTTCCTCGATCTCGATTGGGTGGCCGGGTGGGACGGCAACGGGCAACGCGACAGTTCGCCGCTGGTTCTCGTGCTGCACGGCCTCGAGGGTAGTGCCAATTCCGGGTATGCACGGCAGATGTACCGGGAGTTGCGTGCGAACGGACTGCAAGCGGTTGGACTCAATTCCAGGGGCTGTAGTGGAGAGCCGAATCGACTGGCGCGGGCATATCACTCGGGGGAGACCGGTGACCTGTCGCGTGTGCTCGGAGTGCTACGGGAACGTC
>JBDGXD010000110.1:0-12463 GCA_039584755.1 Gemmatimonadota bacterium | reverse complement strand
CTCACCTCCCGCAGCGGCAGACGCGACTACCTGGAGGGAATGGACTCGGGCGCGGACGATTTCGTAAGCAAGCCAACCAGCCCGGAGGAGCTAGTGGCTCGCTTGCGGGTGGCAGAACGCATTCTTGGGCTCCAAGCCGAGGTGAAGCAATTGGAAGGCCTGCTGCCCATCTGTGCCTACTGCAAGAGAATCCACAAGGACGACGATACTTGGCAGCAACTCGAGGTGTATGTAGAACAGAGAAGTGACGCCGAGTTCTCTCACGGTGTGTGCCCCCAATGCTACGAGACCAAGCTTGCCCCACAGATCGATGGCTAGCATGAGACTCGAGGCAACACAGACCTGACAATTGACGCACACGAGAGGATTTGCGGAGCGTGAAATGCGCACGCATGGGGATTGCAGGACGTGCTCGGCGTCTCTCAGCCCAAAGAGGGACCCGTCCTAGGAAGTTGGGGGCACACGAGAGGGTTTCCGGCGCGTGACCTCGAGGCACATTAGCAAGAAGCCCCGTCGTGAAGGGGCTCCCGGTATGGCCAGGGGCGGAATTGAACCACCGAACTGCCGGCCTGTCAGGGACACGTCCAAGGGGCGCTATCCGCCTTTGAACGCAATTCCTTAAGCGACCTCGGATCGTATTCAGTTCGACCTGCGTCAAAGGCACTTTCATCCGGACGTATCCTAGTTGACTTGGATCCGAAGTAAATTGACCTCAGACCGTTTCCACTTACGGTACGTCATATCCTAATTGACTTTGCCCTGAAGTCAGTGTGCGTTGTGCTATTTCCCCTTTCCGCACGCCTGACGGAAATTGACTTTGACTCGAAGGCAACTGACTTCGTATCATTTCCAATGACCGGACGGGTAGTGGAAATTGACTTTGTTTTGAAGTCAACTGACTCTATATCACTTCCAGTTACCGCACGGCTTGTGTAAATAGACTTCAGCTCGAAGTCAACTCACCTTATATCGTTTCCACTTACGGAACGGCTGGTGTAAATTGACTTTGGAGCGAAATCAGCTGATTTCGTACTGTTTCCATTTATCGAACGGCTGGGTTAAGTTGACTCTGGATCGAAGTCAGCTGACTTATGTTCACTTTCACTTTAGCTGCGACCGTCGTCAGCTTGCATCCTACTGGTGGAGGCTGACTTAGCCGGAATTCCGCTCGGCGCTCCACCCGTGTCGACTCGAAGAGGAGGATGTGTGGCTCGTTTCCCCAAGACGGAACCCAAGATCGCGCACCTGGCCCGGCAGATCGCCGACGGGCTGGCCCACGCAGCGGAACAATTCCCGAGACCCCCGGTGCCAGCCACCGCGCTCCAGGCGCAGCTCGACGACTACAAGGAGAAGAGCGCGGCGCTCGTCCGGTCGCGTGCCGAGGCCAAGATTCGGCGCGTCGACAAGAACAACGCGCTCAAGACGCTCAAGGACAGCATGCGGGCCGACCTGCGCTACGCCGAAATCACGGCGCGCCGGAACCCGGAGCAGCTGATCCAGCTCGGCTGGCGGCCCCGCCGGCCGCGCACCTCGCTCAAACCGCCGGGAGAAGTGCGCAACATCGCGATCCGCACCGAGGGCGACACGTGGCTGCTCCTCACCTGGGAGCCGCCCGTCGACGGCGGCGAGGTCGCGGTGTACCGGATCCAGCGCCGCCAGCCTCGGGACGAGTGGGAAGATGTCGCCACGTCGATCGATCGCCTCGAGCTGCTGCGCGACCAGCCGCGTGGTGTGGAGCTGGATTTCCGTGTGCTGGCCATGAACCGGGCCGGCACCGGCGGGCCGAGTGCGACGGTTAGGGCGGTGCTTTAGCCGGTCTGGTCCTGCCGTGCCGCGACATCGCTCCCGCGGGGTTGGCGGTGAGCCAGAAAACGATTGCAGCGACCGTCGCGACCGACAGCACGTATGCATAGCTGAGCTGAGGGTTACGCGTTTCCGGCGCTTGTCTCTTAACCCTGTGATTGCTTGACCGCCACTCTGAGCCCCAATATGTTCCGTCCGCGCAGGGAGTTGCGGCTCCTGAAACGCCCTGGTGGTGGAATTGGTAGACACGCTGTCTTGAGGGGGCAGTGGAGAGATCCGTCCCGGTTCGAATCCGGGCCAGGGCATGCCGCAGACGTACGCGGAACTGATGCGGATTGCCGCGGACTGCACTTCAGAAACACTGGAGTCTGTCCGCGTTCATCCGCCTCCATCCGCGCACATCAGTGGCCCGCCACCGTAGCTCAGTGGTAGAGCTCTCGATTCGTAATCGAGTGGTCGACAGTTCGACTCTGTCCGGTGGCTCTACGTGTCTCCTCCCCCTTTCCCCGGGATTAGGAGGGGAAGAAGGGGAAGGAGACGAAAGAGACCGCCCTTCCGCCGCCAAGACCGCCCACCCCCGCTGTCGCCTGGCGCCGTTTGAGAGACTTGGATGACGCCTAACCCCTGGCTTCAGTCAGGGGTTCCCTGTCAGCGCGCCCGTCACCATCGTCCGTGCGCCCGGTAACCAATGCCCGGGCAACCAGGCAACCGTCATCGACCGTCAATCCACCGCTCACTATCTTTAAAGTCTGAACCCAATAGGGCGGGCCGACAACTGGAGACGCAGGTAGCAGTACGATGTCCATTCCACTACCAACAATCGAGAACATCGATCTCTCGCCTGAGAGGATCGAAGAGCTGCACGCTGAAATCAAGCAGCTGGCGGCCGAGCGTGATGCCGTGATCATCGCGCACAACTACCAGCGCGCTGAGGTGCAGGGCGTGGCCGACTATGTGGGCGACTCGCTTGGTTTGTCTCGGCAGGCGGCAGAGACCGAGGCCAAGGTGATCGTGTTCTGTGGCGTACACTTCATGGCCGAGACCGCTGCCATATTGTCGCCCGACAAGAAGGTGCTGCTGCCCGATCTGCGTGCCGGTTGCTCGCTCGCCGCTTCGATAACCGCGGAAGACGTACAGCAGTGGAAGGCTCAGTTTCCCGATCACATCGCAGTGGGTTATGTGAATACGACCGCCGAGGTAAAAGCGGAACTCGACTACTGCTGTACCAGCGGCAATGTGATCGAGGTGATCGACGCGATACCCGAAGACAAAGGGATCCTCTTCCTACCTGATTTCTTTCTCGGTGCCCACATTCGGCGTATGCGTCCCGATCGTAACGTGCAGGTGTGGATGGGCGAGTGCCACGTTCACAAAGAGATCAACACGCGCACCGTGAACGAGCGGCGCTCGGAGTATCCCGAGGCCGAGGTGTTGGTGCACCCGGAATGTGGTTGTGCCGGACAGTTGATTTATGGCATGGGGATGGGCGACGTGGATTCCAAGGGTGTGCACATCCTGTCGACCGAGGGTATGGTACGCGCTGCCAAAGACGGGCCGGACGAAGAGACGTTCATCGTGGCGACGGAGGTGGGAATCCTGACCCGGATGCAGCAGATTGCTCCCACCAAGAACTTCGTGCCGGCCGATCCCGAAGCGCTGTGCGCCTTCATGAAGACGATCACCCTGGACGCGGTGAAACAGTCGCTGACAAAGGACCAATACATCATCACCGTCCCACCGGACGTCGCGGAGCGGGCGACCGCCGCGCTCGACCGGATGGTGAGCATCGGGTGACCATCTATCAGTGACCTTCCGATCCGACGGGCCTGACTCAGAATCCCAAGCCCGCGAGCTGGCGTGTCGGGCGCTGGCTGAAGACGGACCCAACGACATCACCAGCGATATCGTTGCCGCGCGGGGCGTGGTCGGCACTGGTGTGCTGGAGTCTCGCAATGGTGGTGTCTTCGCCGGCCTGAAATACGCTGCCGCGGTTCTCGCCGAGTGCAACCTTGTGGCCGAGTGGGAAGTGTCGGAAGGTGCGGCGGTATCTCGCAAACGCACGATCGGAACAGTAACCGGAGACTTGGCCGATATCCTCAGGGCCGAGCGTCCCATGCTCAATCTGCTTCAACGTGCATGCGGTATTGCGACCGCGACACGCTCCTACGTGGTTGCGGTGGAGGGCACGGGGTGTCGCATTCTCCATACGCGTAAGACCGCACCTGGCCTGAGGCAGCTCGACATCGACTCAGTGCTGGCGGGCGGCGGCCAGCAACACCGCCTGGGCTTGCACGATGCGGTACTGGTCAAGGACAACCATTGGCACGTGTTGTCCGAGCACAGGCGCGATCTTGGCGTTGCCTTGGCGGACGCAAGGTCGCAGGGTGTGGCAGGCCTCTATGTTGAGGTCGAGACCTTGGACCAGGTCGACTCTGCCTGTGCGGCGGGCGCGACCCGGCTCTTGATCGATAACCAGCCACCTGAGACCGTGGCCGAGTGGGGCGCAATTGCGAGAGATTTGAGTCCCGGGATCGAGATCGAGGCGAGCGGTGGAATCACCCTGGACAACGTCCGCAGTTACGCGGAGGCTGGGGTCGATTACGCGTCGGTGGGCGCGTTGACTCATAGTGTTGTGGCTGCGGATCTGGCTTTGGAGATACGGGAGGGGGAGTAGGCGAGGCATGCCAATGACCCCTGGCTGAAGCCAGGGGTTAGGTGCTCTCCATTTGCACATTGAATCGGCGGTAGTGGGCGGTCACCGGGATCTTGCAACTGCCCCTTCTGCTCCCTCTGTCTCTCCTGCCCCTGCTAGCTAGGGGTCGGGGGTGAGGAGGGAGGACTGAAACTTCCTTGACCAACGTTTCGTCATGAGACATAAGGAGGCGAATCATGTTTGGGCTCGAAACTCTTGTGTGGCTTGGGGTTACAGGTGCAGCGTCGATATTCGGATACATAAAATCGCGCCAATTTGTTAGGCGGCGTCTCCGGTTCGTCGATTCTGTTCAGAATCCAGCTGTACCACTGCTAGCTGGTGGGGTTGCCGGTTTGGCAGCGTTACCCCTAGTAGCGATTGCACCATTTGTTGGACCGGTGGCAGCCGTCGTGTTCGGGGTTGGCATTGGTGCCGGCGTGCTCCACGGAGCGCGAGACGTGAAGCGCCTTCCCGGAGGGTAATCCCACACCCGTCCACCCGCAGGACGCTAAGACGACAAGCAGGATTTCCCCGGCGAGGGTCGCGTAACGGCGCGACCCTTGCACTATCGATGTCAGATCCTAGACTTGTCGCCGTTAGTAGCACCTAATTGAGGAGCGAGATGCCTGAGGAGCCGTCAGGATCTGCCTCGAGATCCCGACATGCAGCCAAAAGAAGCCGCCAGCGACGTGCCGGCAGGGAGCGGCGCAGTGGCCTGGAACGCCGTGAGGCTGACGAGCGCAGGGGGACCGAGCGCCGCTGTGTTGCGATCTTTGTGGAGTCCGACCGACGATTGCCGACCGATCGCCGCGATACGGGAGACCGGCGGGATGATGAGCGGCGTTCAATCAGCAGCCGCCGCAGCCATATCGAGAGACGCAGGGCAGGGGACTAGCCCCGCTACCTCATTTCCCCAACAGGTCGTCTAGCGCGTTGTACACCGACGGGAACTCGAAGTCATAGCCGGCGTCGAGAGCCTTTTGCGGGATTACCCGTTGTGATGCCAACAGTGCCGTGGCGCTCTCTCCCATTGCCAACTTGAGTACCCTGGCTGGTGCACGAAACAGCGATGGCCGGCGCAGACCGCCACCGAGTGCTTCGGCAAACTCGTTTACGGTCACGGGTTTGGGCGCAGTGAGGTTGATCGGACCGGGCAGCGAGTTATTCAGTGCGAACAGTATCAAGCCGATCTCGTCCTGCAGGTGAATCCAAGACCACCACTGGTTGCCGTCGCCCCATGGGCCGCCGAGTCCGGTCTTGAACAGTGGCAGCAGTGGACCCAGCACGCCCCCGCCTTTGCCCAGGACCATGCCAGTGCGCAGCAGAGTGATGCGGACGCTCTCGCCCGCCTCAACTGCGGCACCCTCCCATTCGGCGCACAGTTCAGCCAAGAAATCGGTTCCCGTGCCCGTGTTTTCGTCGATCACGTCATCGCCCCGCGGGCCGTAATATCCAATCGCCGACGCGTTCAAGAAGATGAGGGGACCGTTGCGGCTGGCGCGAATGGCTTGGGCAAGGGCCCGGGTCACGTCCACCCTGCTGCCCCGCAACACCTTCTTCCGTTCGGCGGTCCAGCGTCGTGCCGGGTCGATTATTCGCTCGCCAGCCAAGTTGATGACCGCATCGCAACGCGACAGATAGTCCGTCCACGGTCCCGGCCTGCTGGGGTCGGTCTTGACCAGGTTAACCTGCTTGTCTGCCCACGGATCGCGGCCGCTCCGCGACAACACCGTGCAGTTGTCACCGCGTTGACACAGGGTGCGCACCAATGGTGTTCCGACAAACCCTGTGGCACCAATCAGAAGGACGTTCATGTTCCGATCGTTTAACCCCCACTCGCCGTATCATCGATCTCGGGCGACAGTTGAATACGAGCGTCAACTGCAACGACTCCGCTCTCCATCGCCAACAGCGGGTTGATGTCCATTTCGGCAACATGCGGTTGACGCATCGCTAGTTGTGACATTCGCAACAATACCTCTGCAATAGCATCCCTATCGCGTGGGGCCTGACCTCGTATTCCCTCTAACAGTGCTGAGAGCTTCACCTCACGGATCATCTCGTCGGCATCGACGTTCTCGAGTGGGCACAACCGCAACACTACGTCCCTCAGAGCCTCGACGTAGATACCGCCGAGCCCGAACATCACCATGGGACCCACACGGGGAACGCGAGTTATGCCAACTATGGTCTCCGTGCCCGAGGGAGCCATCTGCTGCAACAAGACACCATCGATCTGTGCCTCCCCTCCTTCCCCTTCTTCCCCTCCTTCCCCTTCTCTTCCCAATAGCCCCACCATCTCCCTAACCGCCTCAGCTACTTCCTCCTCGGACTCGAGTCCTAGAACAACACCCCCAACGTCTGTCTTATGTGTTATCTGTGGGCTGACAATCTTGAGGGCGATTGGCAATCCCAGTTCGCTTGCGGCACTAGCAGCGCGGGTTGCGAGGTCGTCACCAGCCTCGACGAACTTCCACGGCACTACCGGCACACCATAGAGCTCGAGCACCCGCAAGGCGTCGCACTCGCTCAGCTTCAAACGACCCGCCGCGAGGGTCGACTCGATTATCTCGGTAACACCTGCTTCGTCGCTGGCGAAGTCGACCACGCGTCCCTCTTGTCGGGCTGCCTTGACCTTGTAGCGCCACATGGTACCCAGCGCTAGGGCGGCTGACTCGGGAAAGATGTAGGCGGGCACGTGAGCCAGATGGAGCTCGGTGCCACTCGTGGGGAGTCGATCCCGTCCCATCAGAACGGCGAGCAACGGTTTCTCGGGGTGCAGCTTGTTCACCCGTACCAGCGCGGCCGCTACGTCTCTTGTTTGGATGCCCAGGGGAGGTACGAAGGCGGCGATAGCCGAATCGACGTTGGGATCGTCATACACGCAGCTCAAGGCGAACTCATAGCTCTCAGGTGTGGCGCTGGCGATGAGATCGACCGGGTTTCTCACGCTCGCCTCTTCGGGTAGGCGGGAGCGCAGCCTCTCCTTGGTCTCGGGGGTCAGTTCCGTGACTTCCAGGCCGTTTGCCTCACATGTATCGGCAATGATGATGCCCGGACCACCGGCATTAGTGACGATTGCGACCCGGTTGCTGGCTGGCAGTGGTTGGTTCGAGAACGCCATGGCAAGGTCGAACAGCTCTTCGACGGTCTGGGCGCGAATGGCTCCCGCCTGTGCGATTATTGCGTCGGTCGCCAGGTCGGTTCCCGCGAGGGCTCCGGTGTGTGATGCCGCGGCTCTGGCACCCGCACCGGTTCGACCGGATTTGACCATGCAGATCGGTTTGTCGCGCGTTATCTGTCGGGCCAACGGCACGAAGTGGCCCGGATTGCCGAAGCTTTCGAGATACATCAGGATGACCTTGGTGTCGGGATCGTCACGCCAGAACTCGACCAGGTCGTTGCCACTCACGTCGGCCTTGTTGCCGGCTGACACGAACGATGAAATCCCGATTCCCAGGGTGCCAGCGTAGTCGAGCACCGAGGCGCCCATTGCACCCGACTGACTCATGAAAGCAACGGGACCCGGCGGGGGCGTAGCAGGCGCAAAGGTTGCGTTCATCGAGATGTCAGTGGCGTTGTTGATCACGCCCATGCAGTTCGGCCCGACCATGCGAACTCCATTCTCTCGCACCAGCGCGGCCAACTCTCGTTCACGCTCTACACCAACTCCACCGACTTCCTTGAATCCTGCCGAGATCACCACCAGTCCCTTGACTCCGGCGTCGATGCACTCTCGCACTACACCGATGACTAACTCCTTGGGCACGACGATCACGCCTAGGTCGACCGGGCCCGGAACTGCAGCTATGGAAGGGTAGGCCCGAATCGAGTGGATCGCGTCAGCTTTAGGGTTCACCGGGTACACGGGACCGTGGAAACCGTTTTCCAATAGGTTGTCCAGAATGTGCCATCCGATGGTGTTGGGATTGCGTGAGGCGCCGATCACGGCGATGGAATCTGGGCGGAGGATGGGATCGAGTGAGTTCATGAATCGTACAATAACCTGCCGGCCACCTGGCCTCTAGACAATCGCCTGAAAGCGTGATTGTATCTGTCTCATGTACATGATCCTCAAGCTGATCCAGAAGCTGATAGCCACCTTGAATTCCGACGGCACCCCAAAGCAGGTGGCTGCAGGAATTGCAATCGGCACGGTGTTCGGGCTCACGCCGCTGATCAATCTGCACAACCTCGTGATCTTCGCGATCGTGCTGTTCTTCAAGATCACACTACCTGCGGTGATGTTGGGATGGTTTGTCTCGATCCCTCTCGGCTTCGCGCTCGATCCGCTGTTCGATCGATTGGGTCAACAGTTGTTGGATGTGTTGACGCTGAATCCGTTTTGGACGACTGTGACCAATGCGCCGGTGATAGCACTCGCAAACCTCAACAACAGCGTCGTGTTGGGCAGCTTGGTCGTCTGGCTTGTTGCCGCGTTTCCGCTGTACTTGATATTTCGCTGGGCCGTGGCCCGTTATCGTGAGACTATCTACGCCCGTATCAAGCGCACGAAGGCGTTCCAGGCCATGAAGGCATCGAAGGTGTACAACTTCTACCGCCTGTTCCGGCCGGAGTGAACGATGAAGAAGATCCTACGTTGGAAAGCCATCGTTCCCCTGACCCTGATTCTCGTGCTCTGCGGGATCGCGTGGTGGCTGTACTCGGACAAGCTGCTGGAGCGCTCCATCGAGCAGATGGGAGCAGACCTGATTGGAGCCCGGGTCGATCTGGAAGAGGCCGATCTCTCGTTGGGAGAGGCGAGGGTCAGACTGGTGGGACTCGCGGCTGCCAACCCCAACTCACCAATGCGCAACCTGTTCGAGGCCAGGGAGATAATCGCCGATTTCAGGGTGTCACCACTGTGGAGAAAGAAGGTGTTGATCGAGCAGGCCTCGATCAGGGGTGTGCGGTTCGGTACTGAGCGCAGCGAGTCGGGCGAGTTGGAGGACCCCAGCCCGGAATCGGGCAGGTTGCTACGTGAGATCTCCGGCTGGGCGGACCGGGTCCGCATCCCACCGCTCAACCTGGAGGGACTGAACACCGTGGTCGATGTTGAGGCGGTATCACTCGACAGTCTCACCACGGTGGTCCAGGCTCGGTCGATCGTTACCGTCGCCGATTCTGTTCGCCAGGGGTGGGAGGCCGATCTCAGCAAATTGAACCCGGCGCCGTTGGTCGACTCGGCCCGTGCTCTCGTGGAACAGTTGAATACGGCAAATCCGTTGACACTCGGTATCACTGGTGTGACCGAGTTGGCCAACTCCTCACGCAGCGTAATGTCATCGCTGACCTCGATGACCGACCGAGTATCCGCTCTGGACAGCACCGTGCGAGATGGTATGGGCACGTTGACTCGGAGTGTGAGCGGTCTGGCCGACGCCCGGTTTGCCGATTACGACTACGCCCGCAGGCTGTTACGACTCCCGTCGCTCGATGCTCCGAACTTGTCAGCCAGCCTGTTTGGTGATATGGCTGTGGCTCGGCTGAAACCGCTGCTGTATTGGGTGAACCAGGCCGAGCGGTTCCTACCCCCCGGACTCGATCCTCGCCGCCGCGCCGGCCCGCAGCGACCGCGGCGAGCGGGAGTCACCGTCACATTCCCCGATGAGACCAGTGATCCGGACTTCCTACTCGAGACCGGTGACGCGGACCTGGAGATAGGTGGAGAGGGTGCTGCCGCCGGTGCGTACGCCGCCAGAATTACCGGCCTGACGACGCAACCGGCGGTGTATGGTCAGCCTCTAGTGGCGATGGTTGAGCGTACCGGAGCTGCAGTCGGCCCAACCGACGTACGGGTCAACCTGGC
The DNA here is from genome assembly GCA_039584755.1 of Gemmatimonadota bacterium. GTDB lineage: Bacteria > Gemmatimonadota > Gemmatimonadetes > Gemmatimonadales > GWC2-71-9. Next base: position 2,159 of record JBDGXD010000110.1, on the reverse strand, counting down.
GATCGACCACACCGGAGATGTGATCAACGACTCGGGTTCTGCGTTTCTGAATGGGATAGACCTACCCCAGTTCAACATAGGTGGGTCGGGTATCCAACTCGATCTCGGGCAAGGGCTGAGCGAGCTTTCCCTCTCCAGGACCGGCGACGGTATCGAGGGGAGGTGGATGTGGCGATCAGACGCGGTCAGCTGGACACGGGGAGCGGAGAGCGTGGAGCAGGGAGCGGAGGCGCAGAACGTTGGTCAAGCGCTTGGTGCGTTTGCCGAGGACTTCCTGTGGGATACGATCGCGTCACTCGAGAACGTCGAAATCAGTGTGGGCTTCAGCGGGTCGGCCACCGGTCCGTCGCTGAGAATTGGCTCCAACGTGGGGCAGGTAGTTGCCACGAGCCTGCGCAGAGAGCTGGGTGAGAGGATCCAGCAGGCGGAGCAGCTGGTGCGTGCTAGGGTCGACCAGTTGGTCGATCAATATGTAGGTGAAGCTGAGAGCAAGATGGCGGCACTCGACACGGAAGTGGCCCAGGTGGTGGGGGTCAGGTTGACAGAAGTGACCGACGTGAGAGCGGAACTGGAACGGGCCATAAGACGAATCCTCCCCGCCGGCCAGCGGTGACCGGCGGTACTGGAAGTCACCGGTTTGTCACCCAAACTCCGTAACATCGACTCCGCGCGCCGCGCGAGGCTATTCCAGGCTGCCGCATGGTCGCTGGCCGGAGGTGCAATTGGGGCGTTAGGCGGATGGTTCGCGGGTTTCGGGGCGATACCGGGTTTTCTGGCCGGGTTTGCCATTGTCTTCGTTGTGTCACTCACGATCGCAGAGGGAGCGGGCAAGATCGCGGGAACGATACACAACCCGTCGGGTGATTCAACGCCTGCGGTACGTGAATACTCATACGCCGAATCGTTGGCAATCAGGGGGCGTTACCAGGACGCCATCAACGCCTACCAGGTCAATTGCCTGGACTATCCTGAGGATCCTGAGCCCTATGTGAGGATAGGGCGCATCTACCGCGACGAGATGGGGGACTACGACAACGCCCTTCTCTGGTTCAAACGTGCTCGATCAGATGCGACAATCGACCGTGGGCGTGAACTGCTGGTCACACAGGAGATCATCGAGATCTATACACGGAGACTGGAAACCCCACGACGTGCGATCCCGGAGTTGGCGAGGATTGTCGAGAGATATGACGGCGGCCCCGCGGCCAGCGTGGCGAAACGGGAGATGGACAGGTTGCGTGCGGAGCTGGCGGAGGAGACCGAAAGGGAGAGTACAGATCGTTCAAGTAATGAGGTGTCCACGTGAAGCTGTTCGGTAGGGTGCGGCTCGTCTTTGCGGCTGTAATCCTCGGTAGCGGTCTGTATCTGGGTAGCTGTGGGATCGGGATGGTTGCTCCGTTCGGTCCGCTGCTAGATCCGGCAAACGGTATTTGGGCATTGGCTCGCTCGGCTGACATCCCCAATGACGCCACAGTTGCCATCGCGTCATTGGATTCCGAGGTTCGTGTTATCTACGACAAGAGGGCGGTGCCACACATCTTCGCCACGACCGTGGAGGATGCTGCGCGTGCTTTGGGATACGTGGTGGCGCATGATCGTCTGTTCCAACTCGACATTCAGACCAGAGCTACTGCCGGCAGATTGACCGAGTGGGCCGGGCAAAGCGCGTTGAGAGCCGATCGCTTCCAGCGCTCTATCGGCCTGGCTCGGAGCGCAGAGCACGAGTTCGCAGCACTCGAACGGGAGTCGATGGAGCGGCGGCTGATCGAAGCTTACGGTGATGGAGTCAACGCTTGGCTAGATCAGATGGAGCCCAAGGATCTGCCGTTCGAGTACCGTTTTTTGGGCAAGCAGCCGTTGCGGTGGGAACCGGTCTACAGCCTCTATCTGATGAAGCGAATGGGGTACACGCTGTCGTACTCTACACACGACCTGTGGCGGAGAGGAGTCGTCGATTTGGTCGGCCAAGAGGCTGCGGCGGCGTTGTTCCCGGTCAACAACCCGATCCAAGAACCGATCCAGTCAAATGGTCAAGTGGGGCCACGCTTCGATTTCGAACCCTTGCCGGAACCGGGTGTGCCGCGGATGCGAGATGTCGAGAACGTCATTGCGCGGGCCGGTCCGCAGTACTGCGAACCGACGGGTCAGGCTTTACCGCT
>JBDGXD010000109.1:0-14139 GCA_039584755.1 Gemmatimonadota bacterium | reverse complement strand
GGCCACCGCTTGCCGAAGTAGCGGCCCAGAAGACCGAATACCACGATGTCGAAGAGATTGAACAGCGGGAAGAACGAGTAGACGAACTTGAGTGGAACCACTAGCAGGCCGACCACGAGGGCGATTGCATAAGTTGCAGCGGACGGTTTAGGCATGGTTCCTCCGATTCAAGGCCACATACAAGACGAGGACCGGGAATGGTCCTCGTCTTGCATCGTCTCGCTTCATCTTACGTCGTCGTCTTACAGAGTCCAACCAGCACGGTATTCGTAATGCAGTAGATCGTTGGCTTCAGGAAGGTTGGTGAACTGTCCGTTCGCTCCATCGTATTCCAATATGGTATTCCTGTTAGCCGTCAATACCGCAATGTTCCCCAACAACATGATCTCGGTTAAGTGACTCGCAATACTAAAGTCATTTGAAGACTTCGTGCCATTCTTGATCGCGTCGATGAAATCCTCATAGATATCACCAGTGCGCGGTATCCATGGCTCGGGAGGCTCATAGGCTTCCATGGCTGTTTCGGGTACGATGTGTGGCTCCGCGCCGTTACTTCTATGCATCATGGTGCCTTTGTCACCCAGATAGATCGCATCCTCGACGAAGCGACCCGCCTCCAAGTCCACCGGTCGGGGAGGCCTGAGCCCGCCATCAACCCATGTCAGCTTCACCGGGGGCATATCACCGCGTGCCGCAAACTCATAAGTGAGCATCTCCGCAAGCGGCATGAACTCTTCGTTGTACCTGGAGGAGGATGCCTGGATCTTGGTCGGCAGGCCGAGATCGAGCGCCCACACCGCTGCATCGAGTATGTGTGCACCCATATCACCCATGGCGCCGGTGCCGTAGTCCCACAAACCACGCCAGTTGAAATGACAAATATCCGGATGATACGGCTTCTCCGGGGCGGGACCCAACCAAACGTCCCAACCCAACGCATCGGGTACGGGTACAGCTTCCGGACGGGGAATGTCGCCTCATTCAGTTTTCGGGCTTCGTGTACCGTCTTGCACAAGGGTTTCTCGAGGTATACGTGTTTCCCCATTCTCATGGCGTAGGCCGCAATAACGGCGTGCGTATGATCCGGAGTGCCGATCATGACCGCATCGATCTCGCTCTCATTGTCCAGCATCTCGCGAAAGTCCTGATACACTTTCGCCTTGGGATAGCCCTTGAAGACGTGAGCCGCGAAGTCCGTGTCTGCATCGCACAAGGCATAGATGTTGGCGAGCTTCCTTGGTTCCTCTTCCTGTGGAGCCTGCCGCTGTTGCCCACCTTGCCTCTCCCGAGCGGCCCGCCGCGCAGCCCACTCAGCTCGCCGGGCCTCCATCTCGGCAATCTCTTCTGGAGTGAATGGTTGGCCCGTAGCGCTGCGCATGGGCCGCTCGATCGGCACATCGGGATCAGCAAAACCTGCTATATCCTGAGCGCCTCTAGCTCCGACACCTATCCCGGCAACATTGACCATATCACTGGGCGCCTGGTAACCGGGTCCACCCAGTACGTGGCGCGGAACAATCGTAAACGCGGCAGCTGCCGTGCCGGTCGTAGCCAGAAATTTCCGCCGTGAAAGGTTGGCGCTCTTCTTACGCTTCTTGTTCTTGCGTTCACTCATGACTTGTGCTCCTTTCGACTATCGTTTCCGCCACTCGCTTCCGGCCCGTTATGGTCTTTCATCGTAGCAAAGAAGTCGGCTATGATGGCTGCGCGGTCGAAGTTCTCCCATAGGACGATTTGGCGTTCATTGTCGGGACGTTCCATCCATTCGCCATCGTGCAACATGGGAGCGGGGATACTGCGGAGCGTTGCCCAGGCGGGATTCTTGACGATGGCAACAGCCGCCATGTCAAACAGGGCCCGCGAAGGCGGATCGCCGTACAGATCGATGTGCTCGAACAAGTCGACCGAGTAATCGCCAAAGTTCGTGAACGCACCGCCATGCCTGCCGGTCACAGGAGCTTCCGCCGTTGGTCCTCTCCCCGGCATGTTCCGGCTGATTTCTTCCAGCGTGACCTTTACAGCGTCGGTCCCGGAAGGTTCTCCATAGCGAACCAGCGCTATCTCAAAACCGACGTTGCTGTCCAGAATGTAGTTCAACGCAGGTTCGTCGTTTACCTGGTTGTATTCGCCGGGTTCCGGATAATTCGAGCCCAGCCAGACGATGCGTACCCGTTGGGCGATCGCTGGATCCTTCTTGAGTGCTAGAGCGATGTTGGTCAACTTGCCGACGGGCACAAGTGTCAACTTGCGGTCAGAAGGCGCTTTTGCCCGGGCAATGATATGCCGTACGGCATCTACACCGTCGAAATCCGGGGCATCGACATGGTCTCGGATATCTTCGAACGAACCAGATGCGCCCTTATGCACCTGGAGTTCTGGGAAGAGCGTACAGAGCTTTACGATGCGTTCCGCCTCTTTAGCTTGTTCGTCGATGTCGCCGCCGCTGCTGGTACGGTTGACACTGATACCCTCAACCTCGAACACCCTACCATTGAGAAGCATGTAGGCAATCGCGTGTTGATCGTCCAGCTCGTTGTTGGCATCGGTATCCAGCAGGACTCTGATCTTTTCAGTGGCGGGCGACTCCGAGCCTGTTGAACAGGCACTTATCACTATTGATCCCATAGTCAATGTGAAGAGAACTCTGCGCATACTCATATCAGGCTCCACGCGGTCGCAGGTTCATATCCGTCATAGTATCTCGATAGGGATTTCCTTTGCGACCTGCCAAGTATGCCTCCTCGCAGTGGAGCTGTCCACTGGCCGACCAACCCTAGCGTTTCCCAAACGGTCCGACATCTTTGTCGTCTGACGCAGTAGCCACACGCTCGAATGACGGAGCCAGGAGGAGCATATGACACCGCACCTTTCGTCCGCCGCAACCGTAGTCACCGTGGTGGTCGCCGTGACGGCCTGTGCACAGGACAGCGCCACGCACGAAACCGAACTCTTGTCGGTGCTGGAAGACAAGATCCGCGGAGGCTGGGCCGGCCAGATGATAGGAGTCAGCTTCGGCGAGCCCACCGAGTTCCGCTACCTGGACGGGATCATCCCGGAGGAGGAACTGCCCGAGTGGCGGCCGGAGATGGTGGCCAGCACGCTCAACCAGGACGACCTGTACGTGGATATGACGTTCGCGGCCGTGCTGGACGAGAAAGGCCTCGACGCCACCACCGAAGACTTCGGGGCCATGTTCCGGGACGCCGAGTACCGCCTATGGCATGCCAACCTGGCCGCGCGCCGGGCCCTGAGACGGGGTGTGCCTGCTACGCTCAGTGGCACGCCGGAATACAATTCGCACGCCAACGATATCGATTTCCAAATCGAGGCGGACTTCATCGGACTGATGGCTCCGGGAATGCCCCAGGCATCCAACGATATCTGCCTCCGCGCCGGCCGGGTCATGAACCACGGCGACGGCATCCTTGGTGGCGTGTTCGTGAGCGGCATGTACTCAGCGGCTTTCTTCGAGAGCGATACCCGCAGGATAGTCGAGGCAGGTCTGGCGACGTTGCCACCGGAGAGTCCGTACGCGCGGCTCATCAGCGACGTACTCGCGTGGTCACAGGAGCATCCGGACAACTGGACAGCGGTGTGGCATTTGATCGACCAGAAGTGGAATGCCCGCGAACCGTGTCCCGCCGGCGCACTGCACCCGTTCAACATCGACGCGAAGATCAACGGCGCCTACATCGCACTCGGGCTGCTGTACGGCAACGGAGACTTCTACGACACCATGGCAATTGCCACGCGTGCAGGCCAGGACTCCGACTGCAATCCGGCCAGCGCTGCGGGGGTTCTCGGAGTGGTCCTGGGGTACAGTGGCATTCCTGACGAGTTCAAGAGCGGTATCGATGCGATCGCAGACGAGAAGTTTTCCTACACCGATTACACCTTCAACACCATCGTAAGCAGCACCATGGATCGGGCTATCGCTCTGGTTGAACGCAACGGCGGACGGGTGGAGGGAGACAGCGTCCTCGTCCCGATCCAGGCTCCGCAGCCGGTACAACTCGAGCTGTGGGACGACTACGGCAGTCCGGTGGAGAGGGTCCCGGTCGATGACCCGCGTTGGACCTTCACTGGTGACTGGGAAGAAGGTTGGGGAGGACGGAGTACGGGCACCGAGGGAGCTGAGGCCACCATCGGGTTTGAGGGCACCGGCGTGATCCTCGGCGGCACCTATCTCGCGTCAGGTGGCACCGCCGATATCTACCTCGACGGCGAGCTGCACCGCACCGTCGACGTCTATTCCGATGAAGAGGCGGACAAGTATGGCGAGTCGGTGTGGCACGTGTTCGGGCTCGAGGACGGTGAACACGAGGTGCGGGTAGTGGTGAAGGGTGAACCGTATCGGGGTATTGGCGGGGACGAGTCGAACGGGACAGATATTTCGCTGTCGTACTTGGTCGTGTTCAGGTAGAACTACGAGGGAGGTAAGCAGTGCTCATCGTCGAGTCTTATCCGATCGCGGTCTTCATGTGCTTCATCACGATGTTGTGTTGGGGGTCGTGGGCCAACACGCAGAAGCTGGCCAGCAAGGAGTGGCGGTTCCAGTTGTTCTACTGGGACTATGCGATCGGCGTGCTGCTACTGTCCTTGGTCTTTGCGTTGACACTGGGCAGCTTCGGTTCCGGCGGCAGGCCGTTCCTCGCCGACCTCGGCCAGGCCAGCGGTAGCGCGGTCTGGTCTGCCCTCCTGGGCGGGATCGTGTTCAACCTGTCCAACATCCTGCTGGTAGCCGCGATCGACATAGCCGGCATGGCGGTAGCGTTCCCGATCGGGGTGGGTCTGGCCCTGGTGATCGGTGTGATCGTCAATTACGTCAAGCTGCCCGTGGGCGATCCGGTGCTGCTGCTGGTTGGCGTGATCGGGGTGGTGATCGCGATCGTTATCGACGCGCTCGCCTACCGGCGGCTCCCCACCGACAAGCAGACCACCGCCAAGGGAATCCTGATCTCGATTGCGGCGGGCGTGCTGATGGGGTTCTTCTTCCGGTTCGTCGTGGCGTCCATGGCAACCGACTTTGCGAATCCGGAACCGGGACGGCTCACCCCATACACGGCCGTGTTCATTTTCTCGGTGGGGCTCCTGCTCAGCAACTTCGTGTGGAACTCCATCGTGATGAAGCAGCCGTTCGTCGGCGACCCGGTACCGTACCGCGACTACTTGACCAAGGGCAACGCCAGGCTCCACTTGGTGGGCGTCTTGGGCGGGATCATTTGGAGCGTTGGCATGTCGTTCAGCATCATCGCATCCGGAGCCGCCGGTCCGTCGATCTCGTACGGTTTGGGGCAGGGGGCGACCATGATCGCCGCCCTCTGGGGTGTCTTCATCTGGAAGGAGTTCAAGGATGCCCCCGAAGGTACGGGCAGGTTGCTTGCGCTCATGTTCGTTTTCTACATCGTCGGTCTCGGTCTGATCGTTTACGCCGGCACCTGACCAAGGAGTGCCACAATCCGGGGGTCTGAGTATGGGTAGCGGAATCGTTGTAGTGGGCAGCTCCAACACCGATATGATCATCAAGCTCGATCGGATTCCGAAGCCGGGCGAGACGGTTATCGGGGGCGACTTCTCCACCGCTGCGGGCGGCAAGGGTGCGAACCAGGCGGTCGCGGCGGCGCGGGCCGGGGGAAAGGTAACTTTCGTCGCGCGGGTGGGTGATGACGCGTTCGGCTGGCCGGCCCTGGAGGGGTTAGTCGCGGACGGCATCGACACCAGCCACGTTCTCCAGGACCCGAACGCGCCATCGGGTGTGGCGCTGATCTTCGTCGATGAGCGTGGTGAGAACAGTATCGCGGTGGCGTCCGGCGCCAACGCACGGCTGACACCGGAGGACGTGTTGTCGGCTCGCGACGCGATTACGTCCGCCGATGTTCTCGTGACGCAACTGGAGACTCCACTGGATGCGGTGCACGCGGCAGTGAATCTGGCGTTCGAGCACGGTGTGCGCGTCGTACTGAATCCAGCACCGGCCCAACCGCTCCGAGAGGAAGTCCTACGACACGTATCGGTACTTACACCGAACGAGACCGAGGCCGAGCTGCTGACCGGTATCGAGGTCTCGAACGACACCGCGGCTCTAGAGGCAGCACAAAGGCTGAACGCCCTCGGTGTCGAGGCGATCTTGATAACACTGGGATCGCGCGGGGCGTTCGTCTTCGACTCGGATCATGCTGAGCTGGTTCCCGGCTTCGAGGTGGAGGCTGTGGACACCACCGCAGCCGGTGACGTGTTCAACGGTGCCCTGGCGGTCGCACTGGCCGAGGGTAACCCACTCACCGAGGCAGTCCGCTTCGCCAACGCGGCAGCGGCGCTTGCGGTCACCAGGCTTGGGGCGCAGCCCTCGGCACCGACCCGGGAAGAGATAGAGGGGGTATTGTCTGCTCCGTGAAACCACTACACGATCCCTGCCTAGGTCAGCCCGCTGGTGACAGTCCAGACACGGTGACGATGCGCCTGAAGACCTGGCTCGGCAACGCGCGCGCCCGGCTGGTGGCGACGCTCAGCGCGTACAAATGGAGGATCGCAGCGTTATAGTATTTGAAGCTGGCGTGCTAGGCGCCTATCGCCAGTTTGCTAATCTTGCTTTATTGGGAAGGAATGATGGATCGACCCAATCAGAACATGCAGCCCCGAAGCTCCCCGTCCGATCCGAGAACGGACGAGAACTCGACCGGCCTACCAGGTTTCAGCACTTGGCGCGGCGTCTATTATTTCGTCCTTATCGTCTTCGGCGTTTGTGTCATGCTGCTCAAAGCGTTTGAACTTGCGTTTTCATAGGCAGCCTGCAACTAGTCGCTGCATTTACGCAACCACTACCCCTCGAACGCTGAGACGAATCGCTTGAACGTTTTGGATTACGCTGTCCTGCTCGCCACCATTCTGGGCATCGCCGGCTATGGCGCTTGGCGCACGCGCCATCGCAGGGACATGGCCGCCTATTGGAAGGGCGTGGGCAAGACCCGTTGGACCGTCATCGGTCTTTCGGTGATGGCGACACAGGCCAGCGCGATTACTTTCCTTTCCACGCCCGGCCAGGGTTATGATGGTGGGTTGGGCTTCGTGCAGAACTACTTCGGCCTGCCGCTGGCACTGATCATCGTGGCGGCCGTCTTCCTCCCGCTCTATCGACGCCTCAACGTCTACACCGCATACGAGTTTCTCGGCAAGCGCTTCGATGGCCGTGCGCGGCTGCTCGGCGCGGCGCTGTTTCTGCTGCAACGCGGGCTCCAGGCCGGCATTACGATTTACGCGCCTGCCATCGTGCTGACCACGGTCATGGGATGGCGACTCGATCTGACGATCATCTGCATAGGAATCGTCGTCATTGCGTACACTGTTTCCGGGGGCAGTGACGCCGTTAGCGTTACGCAGAAGTACCAAATCGGCGTCATCTTCGCAGGCATGCTTGCTGCCGCGGCTGTACTGATTCTGCGACTGCCCGACGCGCTCTCCATGGGCGACGCGCTGCGTGTAGCGGGCGGCTTCGACAAACTCCACGCCGTCGATTTCCGATTCGACCTGAGCGAACGCTATAACGTTTGGTCGGGCATCATCGGCGGTGTGTTCCTCTCGCTCTCCTACTTCGGCACCGACCAGTCGCAAGTGCAGCGCTATCTTTCCGGTCCCTCGCTGCGCGAAAGCCGTCTCGGTTTGATGTTCAACGCCCTGTTCAAGATCCCGATGCAGTTCGGCATCCTGCTGCTGGGTGTGCTGCTGTTTGTCTTCTACCAATTCGAGCCCGCGCCGGTGTATTTCAACGCCACTGCGTGGGAGCAGGCCAAACTGGACGGCGCTTCCGCTGAGCTGGCTGCGTTCGAGAGTGCTTATGCGACGGCCCATAGCGAGAAAGAGGAGAGCATTCGCGCATGGCTCGACGCCGAGCGTACGGGCGATGCAGCAACGGCCGAAACGGCGCGCTCCGCCGCCGCCGCCGCCAACGAGCGCAGCCAAGCCATCCGTGCCGACGCCATAGCCGCGCTGCAGCAGACGAACGTGCGCGCCAAGGCCGAGGATTACGACTATGTGTTCATCACTTTCGTGCTCGGGTTCCTACCGCACGGCTTGATCGGCCTACTGATTGCGGTCTTTTTCGCAGCGGCGTTCTCGTCGCTCGCGGCCGAACTGAGCGCACTCGGCGAAACAACCAATGTCGATTTCTATCGATTCGTCGTCCGGTCCGAGGCGCCCGAGCGTCACTACGTCACGTCTTCCCGCTGGCTGACCGTTTTCTGGGGTGCGATCGCGATCGGCTTCGCACTCTTCGCCAATCAACAGGAGAATCTCATCGAAGCGATCAATATCATCGGATCGCTCTTCTACGGTGTCGTACTTGGCATGTTCTGCGTCGCGTTCTTCTTTAGGAACGTCGGTGGCTGGGCGGTCTTCTGGGGCGCCATAGTATCACAATCCGTGATTTTCATCCTGTTCTTCACCGACATCTTCGGTTTTTCGTACCTTTACTACAATATGATCGGGTGCGTTGGTTGCATTGCCGTGAGCATTGCGTTGCAGTTCACTGTCCAGCACAGGCAAGAGCCGCCGGAGGCTTGAGTCGTGCAGACATCTCTAGCCAATTGAGGAGCGCTTCAGCCTGCCAAACGGAGGCCGCTGCATGAAACACCGATTTATTGCGTTTGCCGTGGCCGCCGTGCTTCTGGCCGGCTGCGCCACGGACGAGATTGCCCAGCAAACCGCAGATCAGGACCCTCCCGCGCCCAGTTGGACGCTCGCCTGGGCCGACGAGTTTGACGGCAGCGTGATCGACCAGGGAACGTGGACACCGGAGGTCATGCCGGATCCGCACAATGAGGAGCTGCAGTACTACACCGACCGGATAGATGCCGACCCCGGCGCCAACGCCTGGCTGGAAGACGGTGTACTGATCATTGAAGGGCGCCGCGAGGATTTCGAGCACCGGAAGCACACTTCCGCACGGCTCATTACGAAGGGCAAGCGGGAGTTCCGCTATGGCCGCTTTGAAGCAAGGATCCGGCAGCCGGGAGAAGTAGGCATGTGGCCCGCCTTCTGGTTGCTTGGTGGCAATATCGACAACGTCGGGTGGCCGCGTTGCGGTGAAATCGACATCATGGAGGGTAAGGGGCGGCTGCCGCAATGGACGTCCGGCGCACTCCATCGTGGCCCCGATGCATCTGCCAACCGGATCACAGCGGGAGATTACGAACTCGACTCCGGCAGCTTCCACGACGAGTGGCACGTGTTCGCGGTCGAATGGGAACCGGGTCGAATCCGTTGGGAAGTCGACAGCGTCCCGTTCTTGGGGGTCAGCAAGACACCGGGTGAAGACCCTGCTTACTGGCCGTTCGATGAGGGGCACACTTTCTTCATAATCCTGAACCTCGCGGTGGGCGGCTGGTTCGATAACCCGCATCTGCCACCGACCGACATGGCACCGCAACGGCTCTACGTGGATTACGTGCGTGTGTATACTCGGTCGGAGGGTGGAGGGGATTAAGTGATGAGACGATGTAAGACGAGCACAGACGAGAAGAGGAAGCGACCATGAATCGGCGAATGAAACGACGTGACTTCTTGAAAGCATCGGCGGGCTTGACTGCAGGGATAGGCCTGTCTCCTCTAGTATTCACGTCTTGCGGGCAGGCTCCGGCTCAGGCCGGACTATTCGAGATTTCCCTCGCGCAGTGGTCATTGCACCGGCGGATCTACGGAGACTCTCTCACCCGGCTAGGTGTTTTCGAATGGGGCAGAGCGCTCAGGGAGGACTATGGTTCGGTTTTGGCCGGGGACCTGGATCCGCTCGATTTTGCCAAGACAGCCCGTCAGGAATACGATATTGCGGCCGTTGAATATGTGAACACGTGTTTCTACGACAAAGCGGAGGATAGTGACTACCTGCGCGAGCTAAAGACCCGAGCAGACGGTGAGGGCGTTCGGAGTCTGCTGATCATGTGTGACTTCGAGGGGGCGCTGGGCGATCCCGACGAGCAGGCGCGCATCCGGGCGGTCGAGAATCATCACAAATGGGTTGAAGCGGCAGCATATCTGGGGTGCCACTCCATTCGTGTCAACGCCCTGAGCAGCGGCAGCTTCGAAGAGCAGCAAGAACTGGCAGCGGACGGGTTGCGCCGCCTTGCGGAATTCGGTGACGAACACGGGATCAACGTTCTCGTTGAGAATCACGGCGGCTACTCCAGCCACGGCAAGTGGCTGGCGGGGGTGATGAAAATGGCCGACCATCCGCGTGTCGGCACCTTGCCGGACTTCGGCAACTTCCGAGTCAAACCGGAGATCTTTACCGAGTCGACGCAAGATGCGCCAGAAGAATGGTACGATCGCTACCTTGGTGTCGAGGAGCTGATGCCATACGCAAAGGCTGTCAGTGCAAAATCCCATGCCTTTGATGCCGAGAGAAACGAAGTCAATACAGATTACTTGCGGATGATGAAGATCGTGCTGGATGCCGGATACCGTGGCTACGTAGGTATCGAGTATGAAGGCACCGGGCTGAGTGAGGCTGACGGCATACGGGCAACAAAGGCGTTGCTCGAACGCGTAAGGGACGAGCTTGCGGCGGACTACCAATAACGTGAAGGGCCAATTTTCAAGCCGGTGGACGACTCCGTTCACACGGCAGATACTCACGGCAATTAGAGAACGCTTCAGCACGCGAAACGGAGATGAGTCATGAAAGCTAGAACCCTGTATTGGCTGGTGTCGGGAACGCTGGCGGCGGCACTCGCCTGCGCTTCGGATGAAAGCGAGCAGAGCGCCGCCCACGCTTGCGCGGGCGTGAATGTGCTGACCGACGCCGAGCAGGCCGAGGGCTGGACGCTGCTATTCGACGGAGAGGGTTTGTCCGGATGGCACGGCTTCAACGGCGGCACTCTCGAGTCGTGGACGATTGAGGACTGCGCGATCAAATCGGTAGGTACCGAAGGCAACTACGGCAGCGACACGCGGGCGGACTTGGTCACGGAGGGCGAGTACACCAACTTCGAGTTCAGTATCGACTGGAAAGCCACCGAGGGTGGCAACAGCGGCATTATGTACGGGGTGATCGAGGACGAGCAATATGGAGCCGCCTGGATGACGGGTCCGGAGTACCAGCTGGTGGACGAAGAGGGCTCCTCGGACGATGTGCGAGACGTGAACAAGACCGCAGCCGACTACGACATGAGCGCGGCCACCGCGGACAAGCCCCTCAAGCCTGTGGGGGAGTGGAACAACAGCCGGCTCGTCGTGAACGGCAACCACGTCGAGCATTGGCTGAACGGAGCGAAGGTCCTGGAGTTCGAGCGTTGGAACGACGCGTGGGAGAGCCTCAAGAACGCATCGAAGTGGGGGGAGTACCCGGACTACGGCACCGCCGCAACCGGCCACATCGTAATCCAGGACCACGGCAGCGTGTTCTGGTTCCGGAACGTGAAGATCAGGGAGATCACTTAGGATTAGCCGCCGCGCACGGAGGCGCTGCTAGCTGTCCCGATGCTGGGGCTGGGGAGATTACTGCTCGGGGGTTGAGACCCTTCTGGTCTGGCAACGTGTAACGGCTTCTGCTTTGCATCACGCCGCCCGCCCCGGTTATCGCGCCAGTCGTTTCTCCAGTTCCTCCAACGGGACGCCCTTCGTTTCCGGCATCACGCGCCAGACGAAAAGCAGTTGCAGCACCATCATGAAAGCAAAGAAGGCGAAGGCCATTCCCGGATTACCCGCATCCCCCAAGACGAAGGGCATGAACACCGTGATGAGGGCTGCGAGAACCCAATGCGTCGAGCTCCCGAACGACTGGCCCTTGGCCCGCAGGTGATTGGGGAATATCTCTGAAATGAAGACCCAGATCACCGACCCCTGCCCCACCGCGTGGGACGCAATGAACACGAAGAGAAAGATCGGCACCGCCATACCCGTGCGTCCCAGGAAGAAGGATGCAGCGACCGAGCTCAACGAGATTATGTATCCGAATGACCCGATGTACATCAGTACCCGCCGACCCACCCGGTCGATCAGATAGAGGCCCAGTAGGGTGAAGACCAGATTGGTGAGTCCGATCCCTATGCTGCTGAGCAGCGCAGTGCTGGCTCCCAAGCCGGCTTCCTCGAAGATCCGAGGCGCGTAGTAAAGAAACGCGTTGATGCCGGACATTTGATTGAAGAACGCAATCAGGAAGGCCAGGATCAGGGGGAACCGGTACTTGGGCTGCAGGATCCTCTCGTGGCGTGCGGCTCCCTCGATGTCGTCCTGCATCGAGTTCAGAACTGCCGCGGCATTAACTGCCGCGGCATCCTGGTCCGGGTTGACCAGTTCGAGGATCCGCCGAGCGCCCTCCCGGTCTCCGCGTTTGATCATCAGCCACCTGGGGCTGTTGGGCACACCCATTACCAGGAGCGTGTAAATCAGCGCCGGTATGGCTTCCACTCCCATCATCCAACGCCACGCCTGTTCGCCCATGTTTTGCAGCAGGTAGTTCGACACGAAGGCGAGGAGAATCCCTGAGACAATGTTGAACTGATACAGCGCCACCAACCGTCCGCGTCGCTCCGGGGGGGCGATCTCCGAGACGTAGGCCGGAGCGGCAATGGTGGATGCCCCGACTCCCAGCCCACCGAGGAACCGGAAGGCCGAAAACACATATGGATCCGGAGCGAACGCCGACCCCAGCGCCGACACCAGGTACAGAATGCCGATCCAGAACAAAGTCTGCTTCCGGCCCAGCTTATCGGTAGGGATGTTCCCGAAGATTGCGCCGATTACCGTGCCCCACAGGGCCATAGACATGACGACGAAACCGTGAAACAGGTCCGAAGTCGCCCACCGATCCTGCAGCTGTTGATCGGCGCCCGAGATGACCACCGTGTCGAAGCCGAACAGGAAGCCGGCCAGTGCGACGGTGACGGACCAGAAGAGCAGCTTGTCCTTCATGATCAAGCTCTGACGCCCGTCAGGAGTGTGCGTTTCTTTTCGTGGGCTGTGTGGCTTTGCGGCCAACGCCCCTGCCCCGCACGCCCGGGTCCCACCGGGAACGTCATCTCTCTAGTGCCGGTTTGAGAGTCCACAGCTGCAGCCTGGTGAGCTCGACAATCCGACTCATGTCGAGATCCGTTCGATGGACCGGCCAGTCCTTGAATCCCTCGACACGATCCGCGATCTCCTCGTCGTGAGCCTTGGGCCAGGCTTCGAATGGTGTGAGCTCATACGACTGCGCCGGCTGACCCGCCGACAGGTCCAGGAACAATTGAGAGAAGAGAGCGAGCAGCGACCCCGTGCCGATCTCGGCCCCGTCAACCGTCAACCAGGGAGGGAGGCTGCCCTCTGTCGCAATGAATTCGTCTGCCTCCCGGGCAAGCACGAATGCTTGATCGCGTGACACGCGTTCGATTCCCGGGTCCTCCGGCGGCATTAGCATCGGTCCCAGCGGGCTTATCCGGTCCACTCGTCCGGGTAGCCTGCCGTTGCGCTGGTGTTCCCGGATCGAGCGGGCGAGAGCGGCGAATACGTCTGCCGGTGAGAAACGATCGTGGATCACGGCGCGCCGTTCGGCCGTTATGCGTCGGGCAGCGTCATCGAGCGTTCTCCGTGGCACGTCTGCTGGCTGGTTGGAGAAACGCTCCACCAGCTCGCGGTAACCCACGATCCGGATGTCCTCTCGCTCCTCGAGATAGACCATCAGGCGACGGAAGTTCTTACGGGCGGTCTCCATGCTCTCGAGGGGACGCAGCTCGGGGGTCCGCCATCCTGAGGAGTCGGGATTGGCGCCGTAGTAGTAGTTGAAGTCCCAGAACTGGATCGAGCGCACCTTGGAGGGGTGGCCGCCGAAGAAGTTGATGACATCGATACCCGCCGCGTCCTCGGGGAAGCGCTGCTTCAGCTCCTCGAACACGGATTCAAACAACGAGTCGCGGAAATAGGTGTCGTCGAAGTAGCCGTATTCGCCGTAGAAGTTGAGGGTGTTGGCGAACCAGGTTGCGTTGTGTCCGGGCAGGGAGAACGGCGAGTAGACGTAGCTCTTTCCCATCTCCCCCAGGGCGGTGACGAGCTGGGGTCCGTACGAGCCGCCGTGCCGGGCCAGCGCGGTGACCGGGACTCCGAAGATGCGCTCCAGATCTATGATTCCCTCCGCTTCCTGCTGCCGCATCAAGTTCACGCCATCGTCCCAAC
>JBDGXD010000108.1:0-13694 GCA_039584755.1 Gemmatimonadota bacterium | reverse complement strand
TTCTATCAGACCTTCAGCGTACTCGAGTAGCTGTACGGGTGGTCGTGTCCGCTGAGCCATCAAGTAACCGACGAGTTCCTCGGCTTCCTCGAACAGATAAGCCTCACGCAACAGATCAAGCGTGCGCAGCGTCTCGGAGACCTCCCGACTCACGGGTGGGATGTCTGCCACAGAGAAGTTGAGTGGAGGTAGCTGCGCCGCTTGGCGCGCAATGGTCCCATAGTAGCCAATCGAGTCGACTCGGGCGAGCACTGCCAACAGCCCCCGCTGCTCCAGGGAGTCTGCGGTCAGAGAGGCAACTCTGTACTGTGCCTCAAATCGCTGTGGTCCACCTAGCTCAACCTCGGTTCTATACCACTCCACTGCCTGGACTGTGTCACCATGCTCTAGCGCCGCAGATGCCAAACTTGCCCGGGCTCGTGAGGCATACGAGCTGCGTGGCCAGCGCTCGGCCAGCACGCGATGCACGGAATCCACCCCACTGGTTCTCCTCATTCGTCTCAGTCCATCTGCAACTAAGTACACCGCCACAGGTGCACTGGGGCTCGCGGGGAAACGCTCAGCAAATGCAGTCAGCGCTGTGTTGGCCTCTCTAGTGCGTCTCATCCTCACCAAAAGACGACCGTACCTGAACGCTGCTATTTGCGCTGATTCTCCCTCTTGCGCCGCGGCACGACGGTACGTGACGAGAGCCTCGGCCCTATCCCCTGCCAGTTCGAGAACGTCAGCCCAGAACACTAGAATGTCCGTTGCCGTGGTATCGCTTGCAGCCGCACTTGCTGCCTCCTCTGCGGCATTGGCAAACGAGCGCAAGCGACGAAATGCACGGGCAAGGTCGAAATGCTCCCCGGCTTGAACTGGAGGAAACACCCCTGCAGCCAGTTCGAGGCCCACCCTGACTACTGCAGTATCGTCATGACTCACAGCTTCGTAGGCGAGCAGGCGAGACAACGCACTGTCACCCATGGACAGCGCCAGCTTCGCAGCATCAGCCGTCAAGCCAGCTTCGACATGGGCTCTCACTGCAGCGACAGTGTCGCCTGCATCCAGTGTGACCCGGGAACGAATGCGGTGACTGAGGCCGGCCGCTGGCGCCGGCGCGTCGTCCAAGAGCTCCAGCGCCCGAACCAGGCTCGTGGTGAGTCGGGCTTCCCGCAGTCCAAGCCAGCCTTGCAGCTCGGGCAGGTTGTTGGCCGCAGCCCGGTATCGTTCAGCTGCCATCCCGGGCTTGCCGGCCAGTTCGTAGGCGGTGGCTGCCCGTGCCAACAAGACCCCCTTTCTTCGCCGCTCGACTAGGCTCGCTGCTCGGTCAAATTGGATAGCCGCCGCTTCAAATCGTTCCAGTTGATAATCGGCTTCCCCCAACAGCGGACTGACCACTTCCAACGGCCACGTCGCCCCTGAATCGCGACTCAGCAGTTCGTAGGCTCTTTCCGGCCGCCCCAGCGACAGCTCGATAACCGCAAGCCGAAGTACGGCTGCCGGACGCGTAGAGTCAGCCGCAAGTTCACCGCGGAGCCCCACTGCCTCGTGCCAGCGAGCCGCCTCCGCGTCGAGTCTATGAACTTCTTGGCCTGACACTGGCTCGGTCCCGACTACGGCCAGACTCCCCGCCACCAAGCCAAGCCACAAAAGCCTGGACATGAAGTACAGTCTCAATCCTCCCCACGAGACTCGGGGACTCAGAATACCCCTGGCCTCGTCAAAGCGCCGCGCGGCTCGAGGAGCCCCTGCGCAGCCCAGGTATGTCGTCAACTTTCCACCATGAAAACACCGGGAGCAGGTCCCGTGCCGCGTCATCGGTCACAAATCCATGGCCCGGAGGCAGGATAAATTGGTTCCCGACTTGCCGACGTTCAAGTAGGGCTGTTACATTCGGCAGCTTAATGTCCAACGAAGACCTTTCGGGCCGCAAGATTGCCGGCTTCCAGTTAGTGTCCCGCGTCGGAGAAGGCGGGACGGCAACGGTATATCAGGCCCAGCATCCAGAGCACGGTCAATGCGCCGTGAAGATCCTGAAGCAGCGCACTCGGAGCGACCCAACGGCCGTGAAGCGTTTTCTGCGCGAGGCCGGTTACGGGGCGCGCGTGATACACTCCGCCGTCGTGTGCACCTATGACTACGGTGAAGAGGACGGATTGGACTACCTCGCCCTCGAATGGGTCGATGGTGAGCCGCTCTCGAAGTTTGTTGGCCGGTCCGGCCCCCTTGTCCCACAGCTAGTAGCCGACATCGTAACGCAGTTGGCGGGCGGCTTGGGTGCAGCCCACTCACAGGGCATCATTCACCGGGACCTCAAGCCCGAGAACATCGTCTACGATCCGAGCACTCGCACCGCCAAGCTCCTCGACTTCGGCATCGCTCGTGATGCGCAGGAACCCGCATCGGAGAGACTCACGCGAACGGGTTTCTTCGTGGGTACGCTGCAGTACGTTGCTCCGGAAGCACTATCAGGAGAACTGGTAGGAGAAAGAGCCGATATTTTCAGTCTCGCCAAGATCACCTACCTCCTCCTCACCGGCATGCATCCACACCCCGGACGCTCGCCGAGAGAAGTGTTTCATCAACTCCTGACCCAGCCGCCGATTCCACTCAATCAGGCAGTCCGGGACCTCACCTTTCCCCTGGAACTGGAGGCTGCGGTCATGAAGGGCCTCGAGCGTCAGCCCGACGACCGTCACTCATCAGTCCAGGAATTCGCCGAGCATGTCGCAAGGGGTGTGAATTCCGTAGACGAGCCAAACAAGACGCAGAAGAACCGTGGGTTTCTGGGTGCCATCAAGTCGTTGGTGAGAGATCGAAAAGGGAAACCAGAGGCGAAGTAGCATGAGCTACTACTACAGAATTGGTACTGTTTCCGATGGAAGAGTCACTGCTGGATAGCCAAGCGCAGCTCGTTGCACTGTTGAGGCAACGATCCCTCGAGCTAGGATCATTTACTCTCTCTTCCGGTCGCACATCATCACATTACATCGATGCCCGGCGCACGACCATGTCGGCTGCCGGACTGCAGCTGATTGGCCCGCTGGCATTGGGTGCGATCCGCGGTGCTGGTTGGGACACACAGGCAGTGGGTGGCCTGACGCTGGGAGCAGATCCAGTTTCCTATGCCATCGCGTTGGCAAGTTCCAGCGATCCACCCCAGCTAGATGCTTTCACGGTACGCAAAGAACCAAAAGGTCACGGCAGAGGTCAGCAGATAGAGGGCTGCTTCCGCGAGGGGATGCGTGTCGTGGTTGTTGAGGATGTCGTGACGACCGGCGGTTCTGCGTTGCGCGCAATCGAGGTGGTCACCAAGGCCGGCGGCGAAGTCGTAGGAGTCCTGGCCGTAGTTGACCGAGAAGAAGGCGGGCGTGCAGCGATCGAGCAACAAGGCCATCCTGTGAACGTCTTGGTTACTCTGACCGACCTGGGGTTGCCCCCCGCAGACCATGGTCCCTGAAAATGCCTGACGAAGAGGCCTGCCCGGAGTCTGAGACGCTGAGGCGGAGCGTGGGCCGCCGGTGGATTCTGATCGGCGCCACGGCTCTATTGTGGGTGATCGGTCGCTTGACAGGTGCGGTCGAGGCGTCTTGGGCGGTCATCGCTGCCACGCTAATCGTTTATCTGGCAGTCAATTACGGACTAGCGAGGCTGGCGCGCTCAGGGTGGTACCGTGGCTGGCTGGTGCATTGCTACGCAGCGCTGGACATGACACTTGCGGCGTTATTGGTTGTGCACTACGGGGCCGGGGGCTTGGCCTTGGCAATCCCTGTCGTCATCCTACCGTATTCTCAGCTATACAGCCGGCTCAGTTGGATTTTGGCTTCCTTGGCCGCCGGAGCGGTCTACCTCGGAGCCGCTGCGGCTCACGAGCTCATCTTCGAGGCGTCGCGTCAATACCTACCAGCTTCAACCTCGCCCGTTTACATCGAGGCAACCCTGACCGCCGTGATAACATGGGGTCTTGGTGCTACTTGGAGTTCCCTCTTCAGCCGGCTGAGCAACACGCGCGCGGTCATCGCCGCTTGGGAGTCCGGCGCACTCGACGAACGAGCTCCAGCTGAGCGAGCAGACCAGCTGGGTCTGCTGGAGCGCTCGATGAATCGGATTTTCGACCGGGTGAGCAGAACGATGGCCGAACTGAACCAGGAAGCAAAGCAGCTCTCATCGAGCACGGCGAAAGCGAGCCTCTCGGCTCAGCGGCTGGCAGAAGACGGCCAGAAGGTCGTCACTCATGCTGGAGTCATCGTTGAGGACCTGATGTCCGGCGGATCTATTGCTGAAGGGGAGCTCGCCGCTCTCAAGGACCTCGGGACGGCAGTCGAAGCCCTCGGCTCGCGCGCCGAGCGAGTGGCTGCTGAGGGAGGGGAAAGTGCTGATGCGGTCACCCGGGGACACGACCAAGTCATCAGGATCAGCGCAGAACTGGGGGAATACGCTACAGGAGTAAAGGGTACAATAGCAGCTGTCGGACAGCTGCGCAGCAGTTTCAAGCGGGTGGGTGAGTTCACAGTGGCAATCGGCAAAATCGCCCGTCAGACTCACGTACTTGCGCTGAATGCCGCGATCGAGGCCGCTCGCGCTGCGGAACACGGGCAGGGTTTCGCCGTGGTCGCAGAACAGGTTCGGACGCTTGCCGGTGAGGCCGGACTGTCAGCCCGCGAGGTAACTGAAACCATCGGTGAGGTGAGGGATGGTATCGACCGTGTGGCTGAGACGCTCGCGGCGGGTGAGCAACGGATTGGAGTGCTTGCCAAGTCGGCAAGCGATGCGTGCGATGCGTTGAGCCAGCTGGGCCCGAGTCTTTCAGAGGCTTTCGGTCTTGCCAGCGAAACTGCCACGGTGTCCCGGAAGGAAAACGAGGTCATCACCACGCTGGCCGACGAGGTCCACAACTTCGTCTCCCAACAGAACCGCTGGGCGAAGGACCTTCAGGAGATACGCGAGGGAATCGAGAGTCAGCTCACTGCACTAGTTGACTTGGGACGGGTGAGTAGTGATCTCGCCGACCTTGCGAGCGCATTTTCGAGGAATCACGGGCGGCAATGACCCAGCCAAGCGGGTCGGCATGAATCTCCTACCGTAATCGCGTCAAACAAGTCCGGCGACTGACCGCTCCCATTCCACGGATCTCACCAAGTCTGCCCGAGGTACCCCACCCCTGGGTCGAGCGGATGAAAGGTGCGAAACGTGGTACGAAAAGGATCGATCAGCCGCCGGACGAAGTCATCAAGGGCCACATCAAACCGGAATCGCGCACGGAACTCTCCTGCCGTGGTGCCCATGACCGTACTCAGGTGTCGACCGAAGCTTTGTGGTGAGGAGTATTGCAGCCTATACGCCACATCGGCTACTGACAGTCCGGGGACTTCGAACAGGGCCGCCGCATATAGGATCCGGGTGGCGGCGAGATATCGCTTTGGCGAGGGCACACCAGCACGGAAGAACCGTGACATGAAAGTGCTGGGTGCGACACCAAAGTGTTCTGCCAACACGAGTACAGTCGTGATCACCGGTGCCAAGCGCACGATGGCTTCGAACACCGTACGACAGTCTCGCGTGGCACCTGCGAGGGCTGGATTGAGTTTTCTGAAGATGCGTACCGCAGTGGGGGACATTGGGTGTGATACCAAGTCCCGGAGGTATTGCCATCCGTTCCTCTTGCTGAGGTCGATCATCTTCCTCACGCCGTGCGCTCCCAAGTCCAGTAATCGCTCGCTCGACCACGAATCGTGACGCGATATCAGCGCGACCGTAGGAACGCCGGGGAAACCATCCACCAAGGATGCCAACCGTGGTAGTTCTTCGATCGTGACGCATCGAGGCGATACCAGCACGGCCTGAACTGGCCGCTCTCGGACGGCGCGTATCGCCTCTGTGACGCTGTTGGCGTGGTGAGTTGTGAAACAACCTTGGGCGGCAGCATCGAGACGTGAGCGAACACTCCGCTCCACTACCGTAGCCACTCGAAAACCGCGTTTGGTGCTCATCAGGCCTCGCTGGAACGCTCACCGGCATCAACATAGAGCCGCGGGTTCAACTGCGTCTCAACGCGACGACGCGAGACTCAACGACCGCCTAATGACGCTGCGGCTTCACGTATCGGCGGCAGGGCCGTATTTTCTCAGGTAGGTTGGTGGGGCGTGGCGGTCGCGGTCCGCCCTCGAGGCGGGTCGAGGAAAGTCCGAGCTCCACAGGGCAGGCTGCCAGGTAACACCTGGGCGCCGCAAGGCGACGGACAGGGCCACAGAAAACATACCGCCCACCTCGGTGGGTAAGGGTGAAAAGGTGGGGTAAGGGCCCACCGCACGGCTGGCAACAGGCGTGGCACGGCAACCCCCAGTCGGAGCAAGGCCAAATAGGCGGCGAGGTCTGGCCCGGACCGTTAGAGCCGCGGGTAGGCCGCTAGAGGCGGCAGGCGACTGCAGCCCCAGATAGATGACCGCCCGAGCAGTTTGCCATGCTCGAACAGGACTCGGCTTACTGCCCCACCACCCTCTCCCCCTGGCTCCAAGTCCCCGGGTTACGTTATTGTTCCCCGGTCTCCCGACTACCGCCGCGTGAATGGAATTTCAGTGAGTACTCGCAAGAGCACGTCGCAGCCTTACCCCGTCGATTGGGAGCGGGTTGCAGAGTTGAGGGTGTTCCGCACAACAGCCGAGCAATGGACGAAGTTGATGGGCTGGCGCAGCGATATGCAGCGGAAGGGATGGAGATTGCTGCTGGTGACCTCTGACTCCGAGGGCCTGATGGCAGTATTCGGGCGAACCAAGGAAGAGCTTCTGGAACGAAAGGAAACCGGGACATGAGCTTCGCGAGATCGCCGCTCGGCGACGTTCGGCTGACCATCACAGCTATCCTGTGCTTTCTCTCCGCCGCGTGCGGACCAAGAGAGCCTGAGGCACTCACTCCCGAACCGCCACGCGGGTATCAACCGTTCAGCGCTTCGTATCACGGTATCACGCATGCCCGGATCGAGCAGACATACAACAACCAGGCAGAAGTGAATAACGTCAGGATGCACTACTACGTAGCTGTTGAGGTAGCGGCGGCAGACTCACAGCTCAACGCTAGGCTGGTACTCGACTCCATATCGGAAGTCGAGGGGATTCCGCACGAGAACCTTTCCGCGCGCACAGACTCGGCGCGCGGCGTTACCTACGCCGGCGTCCTGGCCCGGAATGGCTCCATATCGGATTTCGGCGGTGGTGAGTCAGGTGGAAGCCTCGCCAAGGAACTCGCTGATCGCGTGATCAAACCGTTCTTTCCGCTAATCCCAGAGCATGGTGCCGAACCAGGTGTGTCCTGGACCGACACGCTGGAGACAGTAGCTTCGCTCGGAGGCGTCGAGAACAACGTGCGCTCTGTGAGAGAACACCGGGCAACTGAGTGGACAACCTACGCTGGCCAGCCAGCGTTGCTGATCGAGACTACCTCGAGCTATACCTTCAGCGGCTCGGGCGTGCAGGTGGGCCAAGAGTTCACGCTCGAAGGGCAGGGTCGCCGCTACACGAGCCAGTACCTGGGAGTGGACGGCAAGTTTCTGGGTCTTGTATCGGCCGACACGGCGGATGCAGAGGCGAACCTCAAGGAGGCCGGCATAACGATCCCTGTCCACCAAACGCGGACCGACACTCTAACGATCGTGCAATAGCTTGCTTAGAACGACACTCCTTCTCGGCTGCCTCGCCGTGTCATTGAACGGCAGTACGGCGGCACAAGCGTTCCCATCAAGGTCTCAGGCATACGTGTTCACCGCCCTTGCCGATGACGCCCGCGCTCTCTGGGTAAACCCGGCTGGTCTAGCTGTGGTGCGGGAGGCGTCGATCATGGGCGAAGCTGTATTCAACCAACCCGATAGTGGTAGTACCCGAGTCGCACAATGGTCTGTTGCTTTCAACACTCGTGGTCTGTCGGCGGGGTATCAGAGAGACAGACTGGTATCCGGTACATCGAATCAGCTGCTCCGGATCGGCCTGGCCCGACCTTTTCGAGGCGGTGCTGTCGGGATGGACTTGAGCTTCTATTGGAGTAATGTCTCGGACCGTGCCTTCGGAGGAGGGATCACATACGAGCTTCTGCCTTCCGTTGCGACGAGCCTCGTGTTGCGCAACATCGGCCAGCCCGTGGTGGGAGGTGTCAAGCTGCCATTCACAGGCGTTGCCGGGGTTGGCTGGTCCGGACCGGACAAGATATTCCAAGTTGCGGGTGAGGTGCTCGGTAGCAACCGTCTCACATCCTCGGGAGTCGACCTGTCATACCGAGCGGGCGCTCGCGTAATGACACTGAAGCCATTCCCCATAGCCGCAATAGCCGCAGTCCACTTTGACAACGGGTTGACTGCCGACCGATTCTTTATCGGTCTTGCATTGGGTGGAACACGGCGACTCGTGGCGGGGGGAACCTTCCTGACCGGTTCATCATCCGGCCTGGACATAGCCCATATCACGGGCATTGCTTCCAACAGACAAACGCCGATCCGAAGGTAGCTGGCATCGGCGAGTCTGAGGGAACCGCTCTGTATAGCGTCTAATCCAACAACCGTAGCGGCATTACGAGACAGAGATAGTCCGCTGGGTCGTCCCATTCCGCCGGCTCAACCGTCGCGGCCCGTTCTGGGGCCTTGAACGTCAGGCGAACCTCGTCGGTGGGCATGAACTTGAGGATGTCCAGCAGGTAGTTGGCGTTGAAACCGATCTCCAACGAATCTCCTTCGTACGCAACCGCTATCTCGTCCTGTGCCTCCCCGAGATCCGGAGTGCTAACCGAGAAGCCTAGCACGCCAGAATCAAATCCCAAGCGCACGCGATGGGTCTGGTCGCTCGCCACTACTCCCACACGCCGCAGGGCAGACGAGAGGGCATGCTTGTCGACCACAGCATCCCTATCATTCCCCTTGGGGATGACCTGCTCGTAGTTCGGGTAGGGTCCTTCAATCAGGCGGGTGAAGACAAGCGTCGAACCGCAGCGGAAACCCAAATGGTTGTCGCTCCGAGCTATTTCTATCTCATCTGACGGACCAAACAGGCGCCTTACCTGCTCCAGGGCTTTCGGGGGGACAATCAACTCGGCTGACGTGCTGCCACCCGAGATCGGCACATCCATCCTGGCCAGCCGGTGTCCATTTGTCGCCACCATACGCATGTGATCGGCCCGCAACTCCCAAAGCACACCATTCAGGATCGGGCGACTCTCTTCGGTCGAAGCTGCAAAAGCCACGTGATTGATGAGCTTCTGGAGGTCACTCGACGTCACAGTCCAGGAATCTGTGAAATCAACCGGTGGGAAGCTGGGAAACTCCTCTTTCGGTATTCCCAACAATTTGAACTTCGACCGGCCGCACTCCAGGTGCACCCTCTGTTCACCAGCTGCGGTGAGTCTGACGGCAGCACTCGGCAACTCACGGACGATCTCGACCAGTTTCTTTGCCGGCAGGGTGACAGCTCCTTCCTCATCTACCTCCGCTGGCACCATAGTGCTCACCGCAATATCTAGATCCGTTCCTGAGAGACGGACTCCATCGGCAGACGCCTCGACAAGGATATTCGCCAACACTGGGAGTGTGGTCTTCGTCGGTACGCTAGCTGCAACTGAAACTAGACCTTCCTGCAGCCGTTCGCGTGTGATTGTGAACTTCATGTTGCTCCCTGCACATGGATATAAGACCTACTAACTATCCCTTTTATTATACTAGTAGTACTAGTAGGGAATCTTGATATCTGGACAATTCCTCTAAACTGTTTCTCCATCTGTACTTGTTTGCACTTCGCCCTGTGAGTTCACTGTTCGTTGTGTTGACAGCCCGTGGACATCGCCTGCTTTCTCCCTGACTGCCCACTATTCCACAATCTGCTTCCCACACTAGGGCGCAACCAGTTCCTGCCTGGCAAACTCTACCCTTTCGCGGAACTTCCGGTCCTGTTTGATCTGGCGTTGAACCTTGTCTACGCTGTGAATCACAGTCGAATGGTCACGGCCTCCAAATGCCTGCCCGATCTCAACCAACTGCATACTCAGTAGATCCCGCGCCAGGTACATCGCCACCTGCCGGGGTACAGTGAGTGTCTTAGTTCTTGCTTTGGAGCGCAAGCCTTCAGGTGTCACTCCCCACCGACGTGCCACGACTTCTTGCACCCGGTCTACCGAAGGAACACCAGCGGGCACCTCGAGGCCGGAGGGAGGTGGCTGGATCTTGTCCGACAGAGCCTCACGGGCCAGTTCGATGGAGACGTCTCTATGTTTGAGGGACGCGAACAGTAGCAGCTTGATGATGCAGCCCTCCAACTCCCTGACCGAGGTCCTGACGTGCTCCGCAATGAACCGCAGGACGTCGTCGGGAATTGTCAACACGAGGTGGTCCTGCTCGGCTTTCTTCCTCAGGATCGCGATGCGGTGTTCCAGATCGGGCTGACCGATATCGGCCACCATGCCCCACTCGAACCGGCTTACAAGACGCGATTCCAGGCCGGGTATCTCCTTTGGCGGGCGGTCTGATGTCAAAACGATCTGCTTACCGGCTTCATGGAGCGCGTTGAATGTGTGAAAGAACTCTTCCTGTGTCATTTCCTTGCCTTCAAGGAAGTGCACGTCGTCCACCAAGAAGATGTCCACATCCTCGCGGTACCGCTTCCTGAACTCTGGCATCTTGCGGCCGTGTATGCTCTCGATCACATCGTTGATGAACTGCTCGGCCCCCATGTAGGTGACTTGATTGTCCTGGTTGCGCTCGAGCACGGCATGGGCCACGGCCTGCATCAAGTGTGTCTTTCCCAGCCCGGTCGCACCGTAGATGAATAGGGGGTTGTAGGTTCGTCCCGGCGCGGCGGCTACTGCATGTGCAGCTGCTGCCGCCAGTTCGTTGGATTTCCCGATCACGAAGGTGCGGAATGTGTAGCGCTCGTTGAGGGGCCTGGTACTGCCCGCCGCGGCATTGTCAGCAGATGATGTCGGTGAGACAAAGAAGTCCATCTGAGGTCGCTTGGCTCTTTCCTCTTGGACTTGGAAGACGATATCCAATGGGGTCCCCAGCACATCTCCGGCTAGGCGAGAAAGCACAGCCGCGTGTTTCGATTCGTTCCACTCTGCAGCGAACTGGTCTGGTGTCCCAATGATCAACCGTCCCTCGCTGAGCGCTACCGGCTCGGCCGGGTCGAGCCAAGTCCTGACGGTGGCATCGGGTAAGACGTGCCGTGCCTCTTCGAGAAGGCGCTTCCACGTCTCTTTGACTGACAGTTCCATTTGAAAATGGCGCTTGCTGGTGGGTCGTCACACAAGGGCCAACGATTGTATCGCGGGAATGTGGAAAAGTCAACCTTGACCCCGGGCGGCGGGGGCGGCTAGCTTACACGGCCAACTGAGGGAGTAGGATGAAACCAACATTTAGGCCCCATAACCGGCGGCGAAAGAACAAGCACGGCTTCCGCGCGCGTATGAAGACACGCTGGGGACGGGCCGTTTTGAATCGGCGGAGGAAGAAAGGTCGCAAGCGCTTGGCCGTGCGTGTGCCTTCAAAGCACGCACACGTCTGATAGTTGGGGGGACTTCCTCGGAGCTGGCGAATAAGGCGGGCATCGGACCTTAGGGCGGTGGTTGGTGGTGAGAGGCACCGCGGCACCAAGAGGCTCGATTTTTTTTGGAGCAGCAACCAGCGTGGCCACCCGAGGTTGGGTCTGATAGTCCCGAAGCACGGTGCCACCGCAGTCGCTCGTAATCGAATGCGCCGCAGGCTTTGGGAGATTGCGCGCCGGCGTGTCCTTCCCAGGCTGCCTGCGATTGATTTGGTACTCAAGCCCCGCGCCAGCGCCTATCAGGCCAAGTTTCGCGATCTAGCCGCGGATCTGGAGAGATGGCTACAGTCACTTACAGACCTACGCAGTGGCCCAGACTAGCCGCGGCGGCCCTGATCCGGCTCTACCAGATCCTGGCATCGCCGTTTCCTTCTCCGTGTCGCTACTATCCCACTTGCTCCACATACACATTGGAAGCTGTGCGGCGCTACGGGGCTCTCAAAGGGAGCTGGTTGGGTCTCCGGCGGATAGTCAGGTGCCATCCGTGTCACGCCGGTGGCATCGACCCGGTTCCATAGGATATAACTGATGGACCGTCGTCTCATATTGGCGATTGGCCTCATGCTGATCGTGGCGGTACTGCCCTCGATCCTGTTTCCGCCTCAGCGACCGACGACCCCCGCCGGAGAATCGGTCATTGGCGATTCCATGATTGCTGATGTGGCGGACACACTCGCCGAGGAGCCGGTTGCGCAGCAGCTGGTGACTCCCCGACCTGTGCCGCCAGAATCCCAGATACAGCTGGCAGATACCGGGTCGTCGGCGGTTTCGCACGACTCCGTGGTGGTGGAGTCAGAACTCTATCGCTACGTGTTTTCAACTCAGGGTGCCCGCTTGATCTCAGCAACGCTGAAATCATACCGGTCATTCGCCACAGGAGACTCCGGCCCGGCGCAGCTGATTCCTGATGCCTCCGAGTTCTTTCAGCTTGCACTGGTGTTCGGCAGCGATACGGTTCACTGTGGAGCCCACGGGTGCCAGGCTCGAGTGGGTCGCGCAGCGCGGTGCAGCAACGGTGAGATTGAGCCAGGTTTTCAGCTCCGAGCAATACTGGTGGGAATTGGAAGGGCAATTCTCCGGGGTAGGGTCGGATGCGGGACTGGTCCTAGTTAACCTTGGCCCCCGTTTTCGGTTAGTGGAAGCCGACAGTGTGTGGGATTTCCGCAATTACGCCGTGGTCACCAAGGGACGGACGGTCGAACGCACCAATTTCAACAAGTTGGACCAAGGAGTCCGGACCGAGCTGGCCGGGCCATTCGACTGGGTGGCAATGAAGTCTCGTTACTTCGTCGTTGCGGTTTTGACCGCGGATGAGGCGGAACCGCGTATCGGTGGTGCAGTGGCGGTAGGTGGGATCAAGCTGGACCGTTACGAGAAAGAGACCAACCTCACGCTATCGGTGCCGGCCCCGGGTGGACGGTTCACGTATTCGGTGTACTTGGGTCCTCAGGAACTACAGCATCTGAGTCAGGTCGGGCACAATCTGAAGGACCTCAATCCTTACGGCTGGTTTCTTCGCCCCATCATCCAGCCGATCGCGAACATCGTCGCACGCGTTCTGGTATGGATGCATGAGACCCTGAGGCTGGAGTACGGTTGGGTTCTCATCCTGTTCGGGATCGCGGTTCGCATCGTCATGTGGCCGCTCAACCAGAAGGCGATGCACTCCAGCATGGCAATGCAAGCCATCCAGCCCGAGATCAAGGCGGTACAGGAGCGTTACAAGCAGGATCCCCAGCGGCTGCAACAAGAGATGATGAAGTTGTACAAGGAGCACAGCGTGAACCCGCTGGGCGGCTGTGTTCCGATGCTGCTGCCGATGCCGGTTCTGTTCGCCTTGTTCTTCGTGTTTCGAGAAACCATCGAATTCAGGGGCGTGCCTTTCCTGTGGATTCCGGATCTATCGCGGGCCGATCCTCTGTACATCATCCCGGTTTTGATGGGTCTATCCATGTATGTCGTCTCCAAACTGGGGCAGCGTGGAGTTCCGCCAAATCCCCAAACGAAGATGATGGTTTACTTCATGCCCGTGATGCTGACGGTCCTGTTCTTCAAGTTCGCAGCGGGCCTCAATCTCTACTACGCAGTGAGCAACATCGCGAGCATACCGCAGCAATGGATGATTTCGGAGAAGCGTTTGAAGCG
>JBDGXD010000107.1:0-15059 GCA_039584755.1 Gemmatimonadota bacterium | reverse complement strand
GAGAGAGGAGATCGAGATGATATCATCGGTCAAGGATGTCGAGTATTTCTCCATTGTCGTTGCAGACAAACCGGGCGAAGCCAGGAAACTCCTTGAGTTCCTGAGCGAGAAGAGCGTGAACTTACTTGCCCTTACTTTGTTTCCCCTGAGCGGAGGGGAGAGTCGAATCGACTTCTTCCCCGAAGACCCGCTACTGCTGAGGGAGGCGGCTGAAGATGCCGAGGTGCCTTTGGTCGGACCCAAGAGGGCGATCTTGATCCAGGGGGAGGACAAGCTCGGAGCTCTTTACGATGTACATCTGAAGCTGTCCAATGCTCGCATCAACGTTCGCGCCTGCAACGGTGTGGTGGACGGTACCGGCCGGTTTGGATACGTGATCTGGGTCGACGCCGCCGATCACGAGGAAGCTTCTAAGATCTTGAGAAGCAGTGATTGGAGGACGATACAGACTAGCCGCCGGAAGTAGGTACCGCGCGGTCCCTTCGAAAGTCGCCGACATGCTGGTGATGGCGCGGGACGACTCGCATGCGCGGGTCAGAGTGCGGGCGAACCCGGCCCCTCACCGGGCGATGGCGGCCATGAGGGTTTCGCGCCAGACAATGACCACCACCCAAGATCGAGGTTCTTGCCATGAGAAATGAGCTTTCCCGCCGCGACTTCCTGCAAACGAGTGTCGCGGCTGCAGGAGGAGCATTCGCGGCCGAGTCGGTACTCGTCGGTCCACATCCAGCCGAGGCTGCCAGACGCCGTGTTCAGGCAAGTGACCGCGTCCGGTTCGGAATCATCGGCGTCGGCATGCAGGGGTCCGGCCTGCTTGCCACCGCGCTCGAGGTTGGCGGCGAGTGCGTCGCTGCGGCCGACCTGTACGACGGCAGACATACGCTCGCCCGAGAGATCGCTGGAGACCCGAGCCTCCGGACGACCCGCCGCTATCAGGACCTGCTCGACCGCAACGACATCGACTGCGTCATCGTCGCGGTGCCCGACCACCAGCACCGCCAGATCGTGGTGGATGCCGTGAGTGCGGGCAAGGACGTGTACTGCGAGAAGCCGATGTCGCACACCGTGGCCGACGGCATGGAGATGGTCGCGGCCGCGAGAAGATACGATCGGATCGTGCAGGTAGGCTCGCAGCGCACCAGCTCCAGTCTGTGCGCCAAGGCAAATCAGCTATACCGCGACGGCGCGATCGGCGATGTGTCGATGGTCGAATTGTCACTGGGCCGCAATACGCCCACGGGAGCCTGGCAGTACCCGCCGCCGCCCGACCTCTCACCGCAAACCTTGGATTGGCAGACCTGGCTGGGCTCCGCCCCCAGGATTCCGTTCGACCCGCTCCACTTCGCGCGCTGGCGCTGCTGGAAGGAATACGGCACGGGAGTGGCGGGTGACCTGATGGTGCATCTCATCTCGGGCATGCTCTACACGCTGGGATGGAATGAGCCGCCGCGATCGGCGCAGTCACTGGGCGGCATCGTCCGCTGGGACGACGGCCGCAACATGCCCGACCTGCACGCGGTGCTGTTCGACTATCACGGCGTGCCCGTGTTCGTCCGGCTCGGCCTCGGCACGGAAACGACGGAGGTTGCGCGCTTCATGGGACCGCAGGGAATACTGGAGGCGGCCGGCGAAACGATCGCGCACGTGCCGCAATCGGGAGAGGACCGATCACCGAGTTATTACGCCTACGGGTTCCCCGGCGAGATGCGCGAGGAGTACTTTGAGGCGTGGCACGCCGAGCACGATCCCGAACCAGGCCAGGAGCCGGTCGACGCCTCTACCACGTATCACGGACAGGACTGGGACGACGCCACGCCGCACATGTGGGGCTTCTTTGAAGCCGTGAGGACACGCAAACCGGTTGTGCAGGACGCCGTCTTCGGTAACCATGCGGCGATCGCCTGTCATATGGCAAATGAGTCATACGACCGCCAAACGACCGTTCGCTGGGACGAGGCTTCCGGGAGCGTCAAGAGCTAGCGGGGAAGAAGCGACGCCATGTGCGTCATCATCGGGACGACGACGGCCTGCTCGTCCCGAGTCGGGAGTAGCGTGCGCGTCAGGCGATCACGACGCCCGTCTACGCAGCGGCTAATTCTCCTGATCGGCCGACATAGTTCGATCGATCAGACAATCGACATTGTCGTGTAACCAGAGAAACGACGCCCATCCGAGGATCCTACGTTCAATAATGATCTTCGTGGGCACTACTTCTTCCAGAGCTCGTACGGTTTGGCGGCATCGGTCTCAAACGGTAACGTCACCTTTCTGCCACTGCCCGCCGATTCATACGCCGCGAAGATCACCTCGAGCACCGCTCTGCCGTCTTCACCCGTGACCAGTGGTTGCTCGTCATGTCTCACACAATGAACGAAGTGCTCGAGTTCTTGAGGAAACCCATAATTCCATATCTCGTCATACATCGTGAAACTCCAGCCTGCGGTAATGCCGGCCTTTTCGACTGCGTAGCCAACTCCCTTGGTGCTGTAGGTCTGAATCGAATTGCCTTGCAGCAGATCGGCATACGCCACGCCTTCTGAGCCATGGATCTCGGCCCGGTCGTCCATGCCGCCCAGTTTCGTCCAACTCTCCTCGGCTACGGCGATGACGCCGTTCTCGAATTCGAGAATGATGATCGAATTGTCGTCACCTTTCGTCTTCGTCGTATGGACACTCGTGCTCATCTGTGCATAGACAGACTTGATGGGATTCCTGCCATTCAGCCAACGGAAGAACTCGATGGCGTGGCATCCCATGTCCATCGTTACCCCTCCACCCGATCGCTCGACGTCCCAGAAATGATCCGCATGTGGACCATCGTGTTTCTCGGATTGCTTCAGTAGAACCGGCTTGCCCAGGGCACCTTCATCCAACAGCCCCTTGAGCCGTACGTACTTCGGTGTGAAGCACAGTTCTTCGGCATACATCAATTTGACATTAGCATCTTTGCACGCGCCGATCATACGGTCCGCTTCGACCAGATTCATGCACAGCGGTTTCTCCACCACCACATGCTTGCCGGCCTCCGCTGCCGCGACTACGATATCGCAATGGAGGAGGTTGGGTGCACCAATGACGACCATGTCGATGTCGTCCAGAGCCAGCAACTTGTCGAGGGCGGTGCAGTGACCGGGGATGTCGTATCTTGCCGCGAAATCTCGCGCATGTCCTGCAGTTGGTGACATGACCGCCAGGATCTCTGCGTCTGCAACCGATTGCAGGGCCTCCGCATGGATCGTCGAGATGAACTGCGAGCCGATGAGTCCTACTCCTATTGTGTCATTCATGGAAGTTCCAGGTCACAGGTGACCATTGTTGAGCTGATGCACCGCGAATGCTGCGGCCCTGGCCGTGACGGCCAGATCGGGAACGGGCGACACGATTTCTCTTGCAAGTTACAGCGACATCGAGGACCCGCTAGCACCAGAGGCGTCCCCGTCCCTAGGCAGTTCCACGACGAGACGATCGTGAACCGCTTCGTGTGCTATAGTGCGCGCGTTGTGCAGTGATGGACACGCTGTCGTTGTCTCGAAAGGGCCGGAGCAACAGCCGTTCGGTTCAGGCGTGAGCGTTGTTAGACAGCTTTCGCCGCGGTGATGATCACTTTCCCTTGGAGTTCGTCCTCTACCATGTGCCGCAGAGCCTCACGGGTCTCGCTCAGCGGGTAGGTGCTGTCGATGATCGGTGTGAGCTTCCCGGCTTCGAGGAGTTCCCTGAGGACGGCCATCGCGCCTTTCCTGCTTGGCATCGCGACACGCGGACCTCGCAGTTGCTTCACAAAGCGTGAGAGGAACATCAGTTTGAAAAAGTAGGGGAGGATTCCTAAGACACGCTTTCCTGACGCTCCAAATATCTCATGCCCGATGAGCACGTATCTCCCGTCGGGTTTGAGCGCGCGCCTGCAGGCGGAGAAGGGGTGGTTCCCCGGAACATCGAAGATCAGATCGTAGCGAACGCCGCTGCGGGTGAAGTCCTCCTGGGTGTAGTCAACGACTTGGTCTGCGCCGAGTGAGCGGAGCATGCTCAGCTTGCTCGTGCAGTCCACGGCGGTCACGTGCGCGCCGTAGGCCTTGGCGATCTGTAGGGCGAGCGAACCCACTCCACCCCCCGCGCCATTGATCAACACCATCTGCCCCCGCCGCAGCTGGCTCGGGTCCCGGAGGTTCATGAGAACGATGAACCCGGAGGTGGGAACGGAGGCGGCTTGTTCGAAGCTGATGTTGTCAGGCTTCAGCGCCAGCAGGTCTTGTCGAACGGACACGTATTCGGCCAAGGCACCGCCGTTGGTCCATTGATTGGTGTGGATGGTCTCGCCGAACACCGCGTCACCCGGCCGAAACTGTGTCACGCTATTGCCGACGCACTCGACGATTCCCGCCATGTCCGTACCGGGGATCGGGTTCTTGGGTTTGGAGAACCCCGCTCCCATCAGGCGAAGGACATAAGGCCGCCCGGTCACGAGATGCCAGATGTCCGGATGGACGGAAGCCGTGCGTACCCGCACCAAGACCTCATCGTCGCCGACCATCGGCCGGTCGATTTCTCGCAGCTCTAGATCGTCAGGAGATCCGTACTTTTCTTGGACAATCGCCTTCATCGCTTCTTCGAGCCCCCGAGGATGCCCGGCCGGTATGCAGCGACGGGCGACCCCAGCTGCTGCAGCGGCCGGTTAGCCGGCTAACCATGGAAGAACTGACCTGCATAACTGCCTATCCTACACACTGACCGCAGCATATCATGAATCCCTGATCGACCGAGTTGGACCCGCCTCTGACTCTGGCCTACTGCGCACACGGGCGTGCCTTGAGGCGAAGGGGCACCGAGTGCGCTACTCGCCGAAACGAAGGATCCCGAAACGCTGGAACTCGTGGAAGCTGTCGTCAACGCGGGCCCAGTACCAGGCGGTAGGGGTCTCCCCGTCGTGGTCGACACGGTAAAAGTTCGCGCGCCAGACGGAGCCGGGCCGGGGTGGGACGCCCTGCAGCGGTTTCAGAAGGGCCCACGGGATGAACACCTCCGCCCGCCAGCCCGTGATCGCCGCCCCGGACTCGCGGGGCCCACCGAGCACCGTCGTGGCTCGCCGGGTGAGACGCTCACCCTCATAGTGCCAGGGCCGCCAACCCAGGAACTCCCCCCCGAAGTTCGGGATCAGGATGGGCAGCTCGTAGCCGAGAGGAGAGATCTCGTACTCGAAGTAGACGGGGTAGGCCTCGTCGGTCCACAAGAACACTTCGAATACGTCTTCGTGCCAGAGGTCGAGAAAGTCCTCGGTCATGGTAGCCGTGATCCGAGAGTCGGAGCCATCCATGAGGACGTAGAGGCCGGTCTCGGAGTAGAGCAGCTTCACGCGTGTCTCGTACGCGAGCCCTCCTTCTCCTCGCCGGTGAAGCGGAACCCATTCGGTGCGCTCCCAGGGCGGTGCCGATCCATCTCCGGTGAGGTCGAAGTCCTCCGTCGGAGCGACCGTAGTCTCCGGGAGGTCCCGCGGAGCGTCGCCTCCAGTCTCGGGGCCACCGCAGGCCGCCCCAGTCAAGACACCAACCCACAAGCATACAGACACGACGCTTCGGAAGGGCGCAGGCAGCAACATGGGATTCCTCCCTCGAAGAAGACGGGGATACGGACCTTATGGGACGAGTGGGACGGGGCCAAACTCCAAGTTACAAAATGCGCATTCACATGATCTCGCGTGTTCATGGCTTAGAACTCCAACGTTTGCCTTCCACCCTGAAGACGTTTGTGTTCCCCATTCCACTGGAACAAACCACTCAGACCCGGCGGCAGCGTCACCGTGGCGGTTAACCCGGTCTCGCCGTTTCGCACCAGCGCGACATCGATGTTCCCGTATGGATGGGGAACCGTGCCCTCCGCATGACGCAGTGAACCGAGTTTTGGTGCAATGTGTACGCTGCGAAAGCCCGGTTCAGCCGGTCTGATGCCCAGTACAGTTGCAAGCAGACCGTAGTTGGGATGAGCGGCCCATGCGTGTGAGTCTGAGCGAGTCGGTTCGGGTTCCTCCGGCGTGGTTGTGAGCCCCATGGCCAGCATGGCTCGCCACGGCTCGAGTTGTTCAACATAACTGTCGCCGAGTCCAGCTCTGTTGAGCGCCTCGAGAAGGTAGTAGCCAAAGTAGTAGGTCGCCTGAGTGACACCTTTATCGGCGAGGACTCTCTGCATCAGCTCGCTTCCTTGACCTGCAGGGTAGGCGTCTACGAGCAGTGCCATGGTGTTGGCGTGTTGACTGTAGACTCGCTGGTCCGGCACGTCACGGAACAGCCCACGCTCGCTATCCCACGCCAACCGACGGACGGCTGCACTGATGGAATCGGCGAGCGCACGGTAACGGTCTGCTTCGGTTTCCAATCCCAAGGTTTGTTCGATGTCGGCTGCCTTCTCGAGGGCATAGACGTATTGCAACGTGATCACCGTTGAGTGGCCGTCGCTGCCACCCGGTGGAACGCCTAGCGGCCACTCGGTGGCCCAATCCACAAAGGGCCACCAGTTGAGTGGGCCGAGCATTCCCGTTCCATCCAGATGTTCTTCAAACCAAACGAGCACACTACGGATGCCCGGCAGGAAGCTGCTCACGAACTGCGGGTCATCGCGGTGCATCCAGTAGTCGTGCAACATAGCGATCCAAATCAGCGAAAAGGGCGGGATGTACTGGCCCGGCATTGAGGGGTAACGACTAGCCGTGATCCCCTCGGGTATTCGCGAGAGATCAAAATGGGAAATCGCCTGCCGCACCAACCGATCGTCACCGCTCATGTACAGCGAGATCAGCGCCTGAATTCTGGTGTCGCCGCCGTATTGCAGTTGCTCGTAGTAAGGCGTATCGAAATAGGTCTCGAATGCGCACAGACGTAGAACTCGCCAGTTCATCTCCCACATATCCGCAAGCCACGGGATGTCACTCTCAAAGCGTGCGCTCATCTCGAACGGATAGGCCGTGAAGATCCCATGGAGATCGTGTATGTACAGCGGATCGTCAGCGGTCTCGATGTCCAGCTTCACATAGCGGTAGGTCCGAAACCAGAGCGTTTGGAACCGGCGGTCGTTACCGCCATCGGGAAAGAACGCATCTCGGACTCCGGTGAGGCTCTTACCTTCGATCTCGTTACGGTTCCCCTTACGGCCTTCAGCGTCTTTCAAGGCCTCGGCGTAAGTCAGTTCTACCTTGCTCCCGGCGCCGCTGCTCACGCTCAGCACGGCGTAGGCGTTTGTGAGATGGGACTGATCGAGCAGAACACTCGCTGCGGTGTTCGGGGGGATCGTCAGGTCGCCGCTACCGTGCAGGAAATCGTCATTGGGCGTAACACCGCTTGCGCGTCGTACGCTGGCGAAACGCACGGTACTCTCTTCCATTGGTGGAATGGAGCGGGGGACCAGGTGCCATCCCCAGGCTTCACCGGTCAGGTGCGCGCCACGCGGTCGTGTGATCTCGGCGTTCCAGCCGGTGATCGTGGCGGCGTTGCTCCAGCCATCATCGTCGTAACCGGTCTGCTGCCAACCCCACGGATAGTAGCTCGCCGTGACCGATTCACCGGGTGGCGCTGCATAGTATCCGCCGACGTCGTCGCTGCGGATTGGAATGGGTTCGTAACCCCGGTTATGCAGCACCTTCCATTCTCGATCCGTGTTCGCGATGGCTTCGCGCTCGCCGTCGCCCTGGAGCAGAAGACCCGTGCGGTAGCTGAACTGAGCGACCGGTCGTTCCGGACCCCAATTCCAAACCACGACTGCGAGCACGTTCTGCCCTGCGTGCAGATGCGGAGCCAGATCTAGCGTCTGGTAGCGCCAATGCATCAGGTCCGAACGCTGCGGTCCGGCGGCCACCTGCTGCCCATTGACGAAAAAGCGGTAGCGATTGTCACCGGAGACATGAACGACAAACTCGGCTGGCTTGCTTTCCAGCACCACCACACGCCGGAAGTGAAAGACACCGTATTGGTCTCCCGGTATGTCGGGGTGAAAGATCCAGAAGGCCGCGGGCGCACCGTTGAACACGCGTGGTACCTCTGACTGAGCCTCGCACGTCTTAGGAGTGCTCCACTGCAGTGCGATGACTGCCAGTATCAGTAAGCGGAGATAGATGTGCATTTTGACTCTCACCGCGCTTGGGGTGTCGGTGCAGGAGCTTCGTTTCTCACCGCCAAGTATGTGCTTCGCGTTACCGAGCTGTCGAGGCCCTTGGGGTTGAGGTCAGAATTGGACCAACACGCATTTCGTTGGTATTATGGTCAACTTCGCCCCCACGGATTCAGCAGAGATCCTGATTCGAGTAGCGTCTGACGATGGAGGTCAACATGCCAGCCGGTTTTCTCAATCGCTATCAGACAGAGGCCCACAGCCTGATGCGCATCGTAGTGGGATTCATGTTCATGACACATGGAGGGCAGAAGCTCTTTGGCTGGTTCGGAGCTGATGGCCCGAGGCCGCTCATGTCGGAGTATGGCATCGCCGGCGTGCTCGAGTTCTTCGGCGGCATCATGATCATGCTTGGCTGGCTCACGGGTCCAGTCGCGTTCATCCTCGCCGGTCAGATGGCGGTAGCCTACTTCTGGAAACACGTACCCGGTAGAGGGTTCTGGCACTGGCAGAACCGCGGTGAGCTTGTCGCGTTGTATTCCTTCGTGTTTCTGTTTCTTGCAACGGTTGGGAGTGGCGCCTTCAGCATAGACGGCTGGCTGGCGAAGCGGAAACGTGATTAGGAAGCGTCGCTAGTCTACCGGTCCGTACGGCGGCTGCCGCTCTCTTGCCGCCCGCTGCCCGACAGCCGTATTGTCTGTTTCATGAGCAGCGCTCTCGGCGCCTGGATCGTCGAGAGCGACGATCAGGGCAGAATCCCCGAAGACCCCGCAGTCGTGAACTACTACGAGCAGAGGATGAAGGAGATCTACGACGCACGGATCGCCGCGCTGCGAAGGCAGTGGGGCGTGCCGAAACCGCAGTGACAGACTGATCCCGCCGCGGCACTGGCACGAAGTCGTCGGCGATCCCACCTTTGGCGAAGCAATCCTGGACCGCCTGCTGCACCAGGCCGACAGGATCACGCTCCAGGGAAGATCCATGAGGAACAAAGCAGCAACGAAAGGAGAATAAAGCCCTCCTAGTGCTACGGTAGCTCCAAGTGTCCCACACCAGCCGGAAGGAGTGTCCGACTTCCACCGGAATAGCCGGCCGACTTCATCGGTATGCGCACCCTAACTCCCCCGCCCACCTCCACTTACACTCCACTCACCCTGCCCAAGCCATCCCGGACCAAGTCTAATGTGCCGCATACCTGGCCTCGACCAACGCATTCCTGGCCTGGGTCAACACATCCCTGGCCTGGACCAACGCAAACCAGGCCTGGTCCATGGTGTTCGAGGCTGAGGTAAAGCATGGCGTATTTCGCCAACACGTTGGCGCGTTTTGCTAATGACGCCGACCTCCCGAGGGCATAGGTTGTATCGAGTCAGGCAGACGGCGATGTACGAAGCGTCGCAGACCCCCACGGATATCGAGGGAGCAGAGCAATGAACACCCAGTTCCGCATCTCCGGCAAGCTCGCACGCAAGCTCGAGGAAGCGGGCGTGCGTCCGGCGGACGTGCTGCGCCAGGCGGGCTTGCCGGCGGGGTTGTTCGACCGGGAGGAGAACATCCTGTTGAGCACGGCGGAGTTGTTCGCCCTCTACCGGGGGCTCGCGGAAGCCAGCCGCGACCCGGCTATCGGGCTCAAGTTAGGGACGGAGAATCGCCTCGCGCAGTACGATCCGCTTGCCATCGCGGCCCTGACGGCGCGGTCGTTCCGGGACGCGATCGAGCGGCTGGATCGCTACAAGAAGCTCACCTGCCCGGAAGAGTTGGTGGTGGTCGACCAGGGGAACGAGAGTAGGGTGGAGTTCAGGTTCTTGCTGGCCGAGGAGACGGAGCCCCCTGTGATGGTGGACCTCGCCTTCTCCTGGGTAGTGGCCGTCGCGCACCGGGGAACAGATGGGCGTGTGACTCCCACGCGGATCGAGCTTCAGAGGGCAGAGAACTTGGAGATGTACGAAGCGCATTTCCGCTGCCCGGTAGAGACCAACGCTGGTCGGAATGCGCTCGTGTTCACCACGGCGGATCTCGATCGGCCATTCCTCACGCATAACCCGGATTCGTGGGCGATCATCGCTCCGCGGCTCGAGGCCGAGCTGTCGCAAGCGCTCGCCTCGAAGGCCATCACCGAACAGGTGAAGGGCATGCTGAAGCAGCTGATGCCACGAGGGAGGCCAGGGGTTGAGGACATTGCAAGAGAACTGCGACTCAGCACACGAACGCTGCAACGGCGGCTGCGCGAGGCCGGAGCAACGTTCCAGCAACTGATGCAGGAGGCGCGTCGCGAGCTGGCCCGTCACTACCTGCTGAATTCGTCGATGGAACTCAATGATACCGCCTACCTCCTGGGGTACGAGGACGCCCATTCCTTCTTCCGAGCGTTTCACGACTGGGAAGGCATCCCGCCCGGCGCGTGGCGCGTGCGCCAGGCGCGGTCTTCACGTTCGAGAAGCGGTGTCTAGGCGAGGAGAAACATCTGCGCGACTAAGAGCGTCTCGAGTTGGTCTTGCAGATAAAGCGAACGTACTGATGGTGCCTTGAGGGAGAAACGATGCAAAAGCGCAAACTTGGAAACAGTGACCTGGAGGTCTCGGCCCTCGGATTGGGCTGCATGGGAATGAGCTTTGGTTACGGTACGGTCGCAGACAAGCAGGAGATGATCTCGCTGATTCGAACAGCCGTGGAACGCGGCGTCACATTCTTCGATACGGCCGAAGTCTACGGCCCGTTCACCAACGAGGAACTCGTGGGCGGAGCCCTCTCACCGTTGCGTGAGCAAGTGGTGATTGCCACCAAGTTCGGATTCAAGATCGATCCCACGGCCGAGCGGGGCATTGGAGGGCTGGACAGCCGGCCGGAGCACATCAAGCAGGTCGCGGAGGCCTCACTCAAGCGACTCGGGATCGAGACGATCGATTTGTTCTATCAACACCGCGTCGACCCGGACGTGCCGATCGAGGACGTGGCGGGAGCGGTTAAGGACTTGATTCAGGAGGGCAAGGTCAAGCACTTCGGCCTATCCGAAGCGGCAGCACAGACGATACGCCGCGCCCACGCGGTCCAGCCGGTCGCTGCACTCCAGAACGAATACTCGCTGTGGTGGAGAATGCCTGAAGCTGACGTGCTGCCGACGCTCGAGGAACTCGGGATCGGTCTCGTTGCCTACAGCCCGCTTGGCAAGGGCTTTCTCACGGGCAAGATCGACGAAAGCACCACGTTCGACGGTGGCGACTTCCGCAACGTCATCCCGCGCTTCACGCCGGAGGCGCGGAAGGCGAATCAGGCGATGGTCGATCTGCTCGCCGCGATCGGAGAGCGGAAACAAGCGACACCTGCTCAGATCGCGCTTGCGTGGCTGCTGGCGCAGAAGCCGTGGATCGTGCCAATCCCCGGCACCACGAAGGCGGCGCGTCTGGACGAGAACCTCGGCGCCGTCGCGGTGGAGCTCACGCCCGACGATCTGCGTGAGATCGACAGCGCCGCCTCGCAGATCACGGTGCAAGGGGCTCGGTACCCTGAGGAAGTCGAGAAGCTGACCGGTCGTTGAGGGGAGCTATGAGAACGGAAACAGCATCAAACGAGACGCTAGCTAGCCACAGAGGGCATGCACCTTCCAGAAAGCGCTTCAATCACATTGTGTCGATTGGCGTCACCTCAATGCTGCTCATGGTATCGTCCTGCGTCGGCGGCGAGAGAGACAATGGCAGCGGTCTGATAGTCATTGAGGAGCAAGGCAGCTTTGCCGTTGGTGGCACAGTGATCACAAATCCCGGCACGTTCGATCCGTACAACGCGACGCCGGCAGGACAGACTTTTCGTGGCGATCATGCCTATGTCTTCTATCAAATTTCGGCCAACGCACGCGAACTGCCATTGGTCATGTGGCACGGCTTCGGGCAGTTTTCCAAGACGTGGGAAACGACACCGGACGGGCGGGAAGGATTTCAGAACATCTTCTTGCGCAGGCGTTTTCCTGTCTATGTCATTGACCAGCCGAGGAGAGGTGATGCCGGTCGCAGCACGGTAGCCGCCACTATCACGCCAACACCCGACGAACAGCAATGGTTTGGCACTTTTCGCATCGGTATATGGCCGGACTATTTCGAGGGAGTACAGTTCTCGCGTGACTCGGCTACACTGAATCAGTATTTCCGCTCCATGACACCCAGCACCGGGCCAATCGATGTAGCAGTCATGTCTGATGCCGTTGCAGCACTGTTCGATAGAATTGGCCCGGCGATTCTCGTAACGCACTCGCATTCCGGTGGAATGGGCTGGCTCACCGCGGTCAAGAATCAGAATGTAAAAGCCATAGCGTCTTATGAGCCGGGAAGCGGCTCCAATCGTTATCTACTATGGTGATAACATACCCGCTGAGCCAACCGCCAACCCGGGCCAGGATGGATGGCGGGTGCGTCTTGCAATGGCACGGCTGTGGCGGGATGCAGTGAATCGGCATGGCGGCGACGTGACCTTGGTGCATCTGCCGGAGATAGGTATCCAGGGCAATACACACTTTCCGTTTTCAGACCTGAACAATCTCCAAATCGCAGATCTTCTATCTGAATTTCTAGAAGAGAAGGGGCTGAATTGACATGCTGTCTTTGCGGAACGGCCGTTGAGAGATTTGAATTGGCAAAGGACGAAACAATGGAAAACGGAAAGCATCGCACGCTAACTGCTCTCGCTGTTTTGCTACTTGGTGTTTCCGGTACAACGAACGCACAGGATCGAGCAAGCGACACTCCCTCCTTGAGCGCCAAGCAACAGAGCATCGTACTCATTGCGTCACACACCGCGAGAGGTGGCCAGGAGCAATTGACACATGCTATGAACATCGGATTGGATTCCGGGCTCACCATCAACGAGGTCAAGGAAGTCTTGCTGCAGTTGTATGCCTACTGTGGCTTTCCCAGAAGCCTCAGTGGCATAAACACCTTGATGGCCGTATTGGAAGACAGAGAGACTCGAGGCATACGCGATGAGGTTGGCGCATTGGCGGCGCCCCAAGTCAGTGGTGAGAACAAATATGAAAAAGGCAAACAAGTATTGGGGGCCCTGACCGGACGACCGCAAAACAGAGGGAGGAGCGGCTACTCGGCCTTCTTTCCTACAATCGAGCTGTTTCTCAAAGAACACTTGTTTGCCGACATCTTCGGCCGCGGTGTTCTCAGTTATCAGGATAGGGAGATAACGACGGTCGCTGCCCTCGTCAGTATGGGTGGGGTAGAGCGCTTCGCGCGCTCCCACATGGGATTGGCATTGAATGTCGGCGTAACGGAATCTCAGCTGCGACAACTTCTCGCCCTGATCGAGTCCAATGGGGGCGAAGCGGAGGCCGGATCCGGTAGAGACCTCCTGTCCCAAGTACTGGCTTGGCAAACGGACACGGAGGCCGGTGGCATGCCTGGGGAAGAAGGCGACAGTCGAGAGGCGCAGCTCGGCAGCAGCCCAGGCAGTCAAATAGGAAGTACCGTTTTCGCCAGGGGACGAAGAATAACGAGCGACAACTTCACCGGATCCGTATGGGTGGAGATGCTGGTTACCGAGCAAGAGGTCTTCGGCTCGCGCATAGGCAATGTCACGTTTGAGCCGGGTGCGAGAACCAATTGGCATTCACATCCGGGGGGGCAGATCTTGCTGGTTACCAACGGAACAGGGTATTACCAGGAGCAAGGCGGGCCCATTCAGTTACTCAGAAGAGGAGACGTAGCTGAAATAGGTCCCGATGTGGTGCACTGGCATGGTGCTACGCCTGCCGGTGAGTTTACTCATGTGGCGGTAGTCACCAATTCGCTAGCGGGCAGCACCGTCTGGCTACAACCCGTAAGTGATGCAGAGTACAACAGATTCCGGTAGTCAGTGACGCCACGAGGTGAGAGGTGACCGTCTACGGTCTGGGCGGATTGTTCACCACCTCGATCATTATATAGCTCATAAAGGAATCATCATTATGAAAACATCAATTATCGGACTGTTCTTAGTCATCATGAGTGCGCAATGGTCCTTCGCACAGAATCCTACCGCTGAACAGGAAATTGTTGATCTCTCCAAAGCGAAGTGGCAATGGATGGCTGAACAAAATGCGGATACGCTTGCCACACTCTTCCACGACAGGGCTAAATTCGTCCATATGGGCGGAACCTGGGGTAAGGACGCGGAGGTCGATATCATCAGAAGCGGGAGAATTCACTACAAGCAAGCCGATATCCACGAAGTCATGGTAGAGGTTTTTGACGATACTGCCGTCCTTTGGAACCGCATCACCCTTTTGGCTGTGGTTGGGGGCAATGAGGTGACGAATCCCTTCATGGTCACCGAAGTCTATAAGAAACA
Organism: Gemmatimonadota bacterium; assembly: GCA_039584755.1. Classification (GTDB taxonomy): domain Bacteria; phylum Gemmatimonadota; class Gemmatimonadetes; order Gemmatimonadales; family GWC2-71-9. Next base: position 647 of record JBDGXD010000107.1, on the reverse strand, counting down.
AGAGGATGGTTGGAAATTGCTGAACATGTCGTTTAGCGTGCTGCGGAGGCCTTAATGTTGATCGTAAGTAGAATCAAGTTGGGTTGAAGCCCGAGCTTCGGCCGCGAGATGCGTCTTTCAAGACGCACGATAGGCATCATAGGGGTATGGCGTCCGCAGCCGATGTTTGTTCAATCCGACTGACAATGAGTGCGACAGAAGTATGGCGTTCTCCGCTGGGAGATGACAACCTGCGGTTGTTAGAGGAGCAGGTTCCCCCAGTACGGAAGGAGAACGCCAATGGACAGGTATATCGGGCTGGACGCCCACACGTCAAGCTGCACCGTTGCAACGATCGGCCAGAGTGGCAAGCGGCTCCAGTCGCAGGTGGTCGAGACCAACGCCAAGGCTCTGATCGAGGTGATCCGGGCGGTTCCCAAGGACCGTCATCTTTGCCTCGAGGAAGGCCCGCATTCGAACTGGCTGTACGAGGTTCTGTCTCCTCACGTCCAGGAGATTGTAGTGGCTCTTGTAAACGAGAGCCGAGGGCCGAAGAGCGACAAGCTCGATGCTTTCGGTCTGGCCGAGCAGCTGCGCATTGGAGCGATTCGCACCAAGGTCTACAAGAAGCGAGGACGGTTTGCACGATTGGGCTATCGAGCCAAAGC
>JBDGXD010000106.1:0-12522 GCA_039584755.1 Gemmatimonadota bacterium | reverse complement strand
GACCGGGCCGCCACCTGACGCGGGTGCGCAGGCCTGCCCATGGACGGGTGCAGTCACCATAGCTGATCCGAGCGTGACCAATACCGCAACTCCCAGGACGGTGGCCAGCCGCATGGCAATACGGCGACGTCCCATCGGTCTTGGACCTACAGCCTCCATACGCCGCCCGAGAGTCTCACCGACCAGATGCAGTACAAACGAAGCCGAGATTCGCAGAAGCCTCCCCCTGCGTGTGGTGTTCAACAACAGAGCCGTCAACTGATATTTTCGGCCGATTGCAGTGAAGCTTGAGATACCGCTGCGACCATGGTCTCAGCACGTTCGCGCTCGCCATGTCTAGCGAGTAGTGTCACACAGACTAGTTGGGAGCGTCGCGAGGATTGCAGACTGGTGCCCGTTGAGGTCTTGCGGGTTTGGCACCCGAAGAGTCCCGCGATGCCACAGTGTATCGGATATGCAGCTGTGGCTGATTGTTTGCCTCTCTGGTTTCGAACCTCACGGGCAGGAACAGTTGATCGCCCGGCACATCCAATACGAGTCCATGGTTGGGCTCGGTGCCGTTCAGCCAGTTCTGCACCAACGTGGGGTCGATCGGTACGGCACGCCAACCGATCGAGTTGGCCGGAAACCTGGCTACTACCGCCGCTGAATCGAATGTGCCGCCGCCCGCGGGATTGAGCCACGGTATTACACCGTCCCGAGTACTCCATGTGGCTGTTGTCTCGTCCCACGGTTCCGTGACTCTGTGGACGTTGATCTGGTAACTCTGAGCGTTGACCTGATAGATGTAGAGGACTGCCTGCGACACTGCGATTGTCGAGGAGTAACCGGAGACGTCGAATCGTATCAACGAACGCGTGTCGCCTCCAAGGGGCTGGGGACCCCCCACCGTCATGTCACGCTCACCACCCAGGGGCACCGATCCCTTGGACTGATCGACGACCACATCCTTCGCGGTGATGACACCAGCTGTCTGGCCGGATACTCGACCGGGTGATACGACGAGAATGACAAGCAGCGCTGTCGCGCACACCGTCCGCAGTACGCGGTGAGATGCAAACTCGCTGTCGCTAACGCCGTGAATAGAAGCCATGGTTGCTTCCCAGCGTTATCGGCGCTGTTGGCCTGCTACTTGAATGATGTGATGTGAGGCGCCTGGGGTGGTGCTCGCGATGTCAGACGAGGATCAGCCGCCAGCCCTCGGCGCTGTTCCACTGGACGTATTGGTCGGTCAACGAATGCGCGCCACGAACCGCAGGGTGCCCGAGTTGTCGGGCGGCGTGGACGTCAGATCGGCTTGCAACAGCCAGCGTATGTTGTCGACGCAGCGGTCGTAACCAGCAGGAGCGGCGCAGCCAGCGGATGCCGGTAGATACGTCCAACTCGCCCCGTTGTCGTTCGAGTATTCCACCACAGTGCTGATGCCGGGCGGCAGGTTGCTGGCCACGCTCCCTACCTGGAAGTCGACCTGTTGTGGCAGAGTGTCGGCAACCACAACACTCAGCGCGCTGGCGGTTCCCACGTTGCTGATGGCGAGCGTGTAAGTCAGATCCGTGCCCGGAGGAGGTGAGCCGAGCGGGTTGACTGATTTCCCGATTGTCATTGCGGCGAACATGCCTACCTTAGGGCCGAGAACCGTTGCTGGCTCGGGCTCTGTGTACCTGCGTACGATCAGATTGTCCAGCCAACCTCTGGACTGGGACGGCGCGACACCGACGTAACCGGGCTGTGGTGCCGGAGTCGTACCGCTCAACAGCGGTGCCTCGCTGGTGTACCATGGTTCGGCGTCGAGATCCCCGTCGTCCCAGAATCGAGCCGTCGTGCCGAATACGGCGAATGCCCAGGTCCCGGCGCGTCGCAGCGGCCAATACGATGGCGGAGCAGCCGCGCCACCCAAAACGTTGCGCTCGCCGTTGGTCCAGGAATCCCAGGCAATGCCGGGAGAGTCGCTGTAGTTGCCACGGGAGTAGTGGGCGTACACGTGGCTCGATGAGGTGTTGATTGCTGACAGCCGCGCCACGATGGCTCCGGTGGCATCCACGGGATACGTCTGGTTGGCGCGGTGGTCAATCGTTATAAGTACGTCGCGCTCCGTGTTCGAGAAGCCTGCATTGTTTACATAGAAGTCGGACGGGTTGTTGTCGCCCGTGTTGAACCGCACGCGGCGCCCAAACCAACTGGGCGCTGTGTATGCATCCCCGTGGATATCAACGGCTTTGGCGCGCGTGTAGCGCGGCGATCCACTGAATGGATTGGCTGAGAAGTCGTCGTACCACAGATAGACGTTGGTGTAGTCGACCGCAGGGGGTGAACCGGCCGTGGGATTCCCGAAGAAAATGAAATGATTCCCGTCGGCCCCGTTGGCTGGGATGTCGGTCTGACTCTGAAAGATCACGTGCGTGTCGGCGGTGTTGAAACCGCTGACGATGCGCGGCACGTCGACCCAGTTCGATCCATCCCAATACATGACGCGCAGATCGTTCGCGTCGGCACGCATGTCACCCTGAGCTATCTCGGTGGCGGTGTCGAATCCGGCGACTCTGACCGTGTATCCCTGGTAACCGTTGAACGGGGTGTTGGGGCCAGTGGTGATGTCTATCGAACGACGCCGCGAATACCCGGCCGGCCAGATGGATCCCTGTGCTGCCACACTCACGCGCAGGGAGTCGCGCTCCGGCACGAGCGGCGCTCGCGGAGTAAGCGTGATCGCAATTCCCAATACGGCCGCGACGCGTGTGACATGCGCCGCTCGCTCAATGGAATGCACCTGTCGCTCCTCGGTAATGATCCCGGCAAGGCATTCTAGCTAGCATGGCGTTGACGGTAACGCCCGCCAACATGCATTACTGTTGCGCCACAAAGGGAGCACGACTCATGCCAGACTATCTCGAGAGCTAACCTGTTGTCATTATGTGGTTTAAGCCCACAGCGCGTAAGCGGGGTTGGTCGTCGAGTTACCGTTTGGTGACCGGTTCGGTAACGCTACTTTTCGTCGAGCAGGCCGTGTTTCTTGCGTTTTTCCCACAAGTTCTTGCGCGAAACACCAAGGATCTCCGATGCTTCTTGCACGCTGTCGCACTCGCTCAATGTCAGACGGATGTACTGCCGCTCGGCATCCACCAGCGTGAGTCCTTTGGCGAGGACGAAGTCGTCAGTGGAGCCCGGGGTCGCGGCCGCCGGCTGGGCCATCCCCAGCGGCGGGAGGTCGGACTCGTCCAGCACCGGCTTGTCGGCGAAGATCATGGCTCGCTCCATGACGTTGCGCAGCTCGCGCGCGTTGCCCGGCCAGTCCCAGGCATTCAAGCGGGCGTGAGCCGCATCGCTGATCGAACCGACGTCCTTGCCGAACTCCTGGTTGAATACCTCGCGGAAGTGGTCGGCCAGGGTAGGGATATCATCACGTATGGTCCGCAACTCTGGGAGCGGATGAACGACCACGCTTATGCGATAGTACAGATCTGCCCGAAACGCTCCACTCTTCACCCGGCTCTCCAGGTCCTGATTTGTTGCGGTTATGATGCTGAGCTCAACCTCCATCTCATCGGTGCCACCGACACGGCGGAAGCGGCGTGACTCCAGAAAGTTCAGCAGTTTGGCCTGAAGCTCGGCAGGGATGTCGCCGATCTCATCGAGGAACAGCGTACCGCCATTGGCCACCTCGATGAGTCCCCGCTTCGACTCGCGAGCATCCGTAAACGCACCCTTCTGATAGCCGAAGAGTTCCGCTTCGAGGAGATGGGAGGGCAGTGCAGTGCAGTTGATCTCGACGAACCGCCGTACCGCCCGTGAGCTGGAGTAGTGAATGGCACGAGCTACTAAATTCTTGCCGGTACCACTTTCACCTAGCAGCAGCACGGTTGGATACGGAATCGCCGCTACCCGCTCCACGAAATCCCGTACCTCCCTTATCTTGGCGTGCTCCCCGAGAATGGCGCCGGTGGAGAACTTCTCCTTGCGGGTTTCCTGCAGAGTAGCGGCTTCCTCCTTCAATGGCCGTTCAGCCAACGCACGACGCAGTAGAGTGTTCAGTTCATCCAGGTTGACAGGTTTGGTCAGGTACTCGTTTGCCCCGGCCTTGAGGGCCTCGATCGCGGTCTCCATTTCCGCATAGGCCGTGAGCACGAACACGGGCAGGTGAGGGTCGCTCTTGCGCAAATGCTGAGTCACCTCGATACCACCGGTTTCCGGCATCATCAGATCGGTAATCACCGCTTCCGGGGGTTCTTCGGTGCAGCGGTCGAACAGATCCTTGGCGCAGGAGAAGACTTCCGTGCGGAAGGACCCGGACTGCGCGAGATTGACCGCCAACAACTTGGCGAACGACAGGTCGTCATCGACGATGTAGACTTTGGGGGGCATGCCTGCAATCTTTGCACTTCCGGCCGCGGTCACAACCCCATACCGGCTGGTAAACCGATTCGGATGAGAACGAGCAGTTTGCCGATGTCTGATTTCAAGCCGGAAGAAGCAGAATTCTACGAGGATGCCGTGGCGGAGATCCGCCAGGAGTTCGACCGCGGGTTACCCGGGCGGATCGACACCCTCGATTCCATGTTGCGGATCCTGGCTGAGAACTTCGATCAAAAGGCCGCACAGACGTTCTTCTATCAGGCCCACTCACTGAAGGGTACGGCCGGATCATTCGAGGCCAGGCAGTTGATCGAACCTGCCGCCAGATTGTCGCAAATCGGCCGCGGCTGGCTCGAGGCAGGTGCAACGACTGCGGAAGAACTGTCGTTGGCACAGGGTGAACTGGAGCGGCTACGCCAGGGTGTGTCCGAGTACTTGGCGGGCTGACGCAGCCCGAGGGTATTATCAGGGGCAGCTCAATCGGTTGGTCGCTGCGTTGTCTTACCGCCCGAGGTACGCTCTCAAGTCTCCCACGTCATAGCGTCCGTTTTGGTTGCCGATCGAGTCGAGATACTCCTCCTGCTCAACGGTGAGTGGCTCGGCTCCTGATTGCAGGAACGGTTGCAGCAGTCGTGCAAAGGGGGCCGTAGACAATGTCAGCCGTGCGGCATCGCCCTCCAACACTATGTTCGACAACCTGACGTAGGTCGGGACCCCATCGTTTGTGCTGGTAGATGGCTCGGTATAGTGGGCAAACAGGCCCGTACCCATCGCACCCCAGGCGTCACCCGGTTCACCACGGTTGCCCCCCTCAGGGAATGTCCGCAGGAGGCTGCCGTTTCCATCCGCCTCCTCGAGCCGCACCATGTGCCAACCGGTTCCCCCCGAGGGCGGCTGGTTGTTCGGCACACTCGGATCCACGTGGTAGATGAGTACACCTGCCGCCGGCAGGTCGAGATCGAAGCCCTCCTTGTCGCGGTACTCCACGAGCAGGTACTCGTTGCTGTCCGCGGGGGGGCCGAACTCGAGCGGTATCTTGAGCACCCTTGCGCTGTCCCTGACGGATGCCAAGGTGTACTCGCCCCCAATGACTGCGTCGACGACCTGAACGTCGGACAGCCAGCCAAGTCTTTCCTTCTCCCAGGCTCCCATGTGGGTTGGCCTGTACCACCCGGTTCGATCTGACGTGCCGCAGCCCCATGCCCCGGCTGCCATGAGAGACCAGCATCCCACCACCCAGCGTCGTTGTTCCGGTAGAATGCCACCGGTTCGGTCGTACAGGTCAGGCAGTCCGAGGACATGCCCCAGTTCGTGCGCGATGGTCGTGGCTGACTGAACGGTTGTGCCGTCGCAAGCGGACACGCTTTGAATGATGTAGTCGTTGATGCTTATGGGGCTGCCGTTGGGTTGTGTGTCATCGGTGCTGAACGGGGAGCCCGTCCAGCCGGACACACGCGATCTGTGGGGCCAGATGCCCGGCCCGCCGCACGACGCCGACACTTCCAGGAACTCGAATGCAACGGCGTCCACGTACCCGTCGTCGTCGCCACTGTTGGGGACTCCGTCGAGGCCGTCGTTGTCGAAATTGCCGAAATCCACTGTGGGATCAACCAGCTCGAGTGCGTCGATGAGATACGAGCCAGTCGCGGCCTCGCCACCGAGCCCGTAAGAGGTGCCCACTGCACTGTCCAACGTGATTGTCGTGCGGACCCACGGGAGCGTGACGCCGCGTATTCCGAAGATACCCCGCGAGACTTCGCTGTAGAACTCGCTCACCGTGCCGTTTGGTGCCGGACCGTCGAACAGTGCTTGCTGGATTCCTGCAGCCGAAATCTGAGGTTGCGGTGAATCGGCGAAAAGAGCCAGAATCACGACAAGTGGCAACGTGTCGGACACAGCTTGCTGGGCCTGAGCTACCCGTTCGGCACGTGCGATCCAACCGTGGTGCAGCTCGAAGATATCCGGCTGCTGTCGCAGTCGGTCGTAATAAGCTTGCGGCAAGCGGCGGCCCGATACCTGAGCGGCCACTTCGATGTCCTGACCTCGTACGCCGCCGGGTGTCAAGCCAAGAGCCAGCAGCAGCAGTCCCGCCAGGGAGAAGCCTGCCTCGCTCATCTTGCATCCTTCAGCTCCACCGCAACGGCTGACGGTTGGAACTCAAACCGGTAGCCTTCGGTGGATTGAAGCTGGTTCTCGCTGTCGGCGATCTCAATCAACCGGGTGCTGGGTGGCATGCTGCGGTCGTCGACATTAATGAGGAACCGGATCAGCCCCGGCTGTTCGGGCAGCACGACAACGCGAGCAGTGTTGCCAGCAACACCCACGAACAGTTCACCATCGACCGGTGTGACAGCGTTGATGCCTGGCCCGGTTAGCTCTACCACTGCAGCAGCGGATGCAGTCGGCGTGTCAGTGGAGTGGAGAGTAACCTCGAGTTGACCCGGGCCGCTGGGTCCGACGGGCTCGGACCCGCACGCGCTGAGCCAGAGAGTCGTCGAGGCGAGAAGCAAGAAACTCGATTTCGTTGGTTTCATGGTGTAGTGATCACATTGATGCCGGAGTTTGTTACTTCAAATAGGATAAGGCAAAGATGTCCAGTTTCAAGTGTAACCCCAGCCGTCAGCTGACGTTCCGATCCAGAGGTGGTGCCTCTGTCCGATGATCGCCTTTTTGTTGCAACTCTTGCTCCCGGTACTCTTTTGGCACTACCGTTGTGGAGGGCGTGAATGAACGATGACAGATGGAGCTGCAAGATTCGAGAAAGGCAACGCCATGAGACGCGTACACATCATCCCGGAGGAAGAATTCAGGTTGTATAGCGCTTTGGTGCGAAAAGAGGCGGACCTGAAGCATAGGAGGCTGGGAACGTGGCGCCGAAGCGGCAAGAAAGTGCGGGATCGTGCCCGATGGACTCACACTCGTTATCCAGGGTGGATCAAGATAGCTCGGGGCATGGGGGAGGTCGTGCAGATTGAAGTGCACTCAGAGGTGGAGTGGCAGTTGCTGGATTCTATTCTTGGTTTCCTGGACCGTCATTTCGCCGACGAGATCCGGTCGATTCACATCTTTTATCACTGATCGTCTGGCCTGGAAGGTGGTGCGGTAGCGTACGACGGCGGCGTGAGTCTGATATGCTCTCGCTTCTGACGACGTTCTATCGAACCGACTATCCAAACGCTCGATCGAGTTTGCGTACTTCGGCTTCTGCTCCCAGTTGACTGAACAGTACGCGGGCGGCCTGGGCTGCCTCCCGTGCCTCGCCAGCGCGCCCGGACTTTCTGAGAAGAGAAGCCAAGTCACGGGTGGCGTCGGCAGCCAGTAGTGGTCTGTCGAGATCGTAGGCACTTGCGATGACGTCGCGCAGCGTCTGCTCCGCTTGTTTCGTGTCTCCGCTTGCTGCAAGCGTGTTGGCTAACACGCGCAATCCCTGTGCTTCTTCAATTTCGTTGCCCAAATCACGATGCGTTTCCAAGGCACGCTGCAACTCACGTTGGGCCAAGAGTGGCTCACCCAGGAGGAGCAGGATCTCTGCGCGTCCCGTTATGACTTGGGCGAGCAGTGTGGGATCGCCGGCTGCCTCTGCCTCTTCGACCGCGCGATCGGCCTCGTCCAGTGCGCGCGGTAGTTCTCCCTGGTCGCGATAGGTGATTGCCAAGTTTGGCCGCGTTTCAGCGATGCCGCGTCCCAGGCCTGCCTGCTGGAAAGCCGCGATGGCCAAGGTGTACGATCCGATTGCCCTGGCGTACTGACCGCGCATGTTGTTGATGATACCCAGGTTGTTGGAGCTACGGCCGATGGTGGCATGGTCGTCCTGCCGCTTTGCTGCGGCCAGGGCTTGCGTGAAGTACTCTGCCGCCTCGTCCACATGACCTGTTACTAGCGCTATGGCGCCACGCACGTTCAGAGCACGTGCTTCGATCGAGCGATCTCCGCGATCGCGTGACCGGTGCAACGCCAGTTCCACCCAGCGGGTGCCCTCTGTGTGACTGCCGAGCCGCGCCCGAGCGGTACCGAAGAGCAACGCCAAGGTAGGTGATTCCCTGAGTTCCGTGGAGGACCGGCCGCTCAGAAAATCCACTATCGCAGCGTACTGGCCTGTCTCGGCGAGCTTGCGGACTCTGTTTAGTTCTTTGAGCGACTTAATCATGGCTCACCCTATTTATCCCACGAGACGACGTAGCCGGAGAAATGGAACAAATGGGTCTTGAACCACGCCTGGTTGGCGTCATGTAGCGACACGATCGGGTACCACAGGTATTGCTCATCCTGTTGGTACCACATCCCCAATCGGTTGTCCCGTATCGCCACGTCGTCCTGGTCGGCATCGCCGTCACCGTCGAGGTCACCCCCGGCTGCTCCATACCACATCTCCAACTGCGCCGGCGCCAAAGGATTGAACACCAGACCTGCCGGTTGGAACCGGACTAGCAGCTGAGACGGATCGACGCTGATCGTGATTCTCACTGAATCGCCAAACGCGATCGGAGTTCCATCCGGCCGTTTGTGTAGACCGAATGCGCCAAGCTTGAACGAGAGGAACGAACCGTCCTCCTGCCCCTGGCTGGCGTAGCGTATGTCTGCCTCTGTCTCGCGGCCGTACACGGCCCAGAAGCTCAGCCCGTATGTGTCGAGCTCGGGCCCACCGGCTGACGAGGACGAGAAGGACACGTTGTGGAACAACGGCTCACCATCAAGGGTGCCCATTCGGGCAGCGTGTCTGATCGGCTGCAGCGCCGCAGCGGCAACACCGGGACCCGAGATCGAACCCAGGCCATGCTGGTTGCTCGGCGCAACGGGTGGACCGGTACCGTCGGCGCACGAAACGACGGCAAGCACCAGTCCGATTGGAAGTACGTGAACTAGACGAGACACAAATTCCTCCTATTTGAGTACTTCACGCAGGTACTTCTTCACCCTCGAGCATACGTCGTAGACGTCGCCGAGAAATTCCCAAACGCCGTGCAGCAGCTGAGCGATTGTCATTGCACAAGTCCAGAGTAGCACGCGCGGCAGCGGTCGTGATTTCGTCCAATTGGGCGGGGAACGGGATTGGGCCGGAACTCTCTGATTCAAGGTCCGCTTGAGGCAGCAACTCGCGAGCATCCAACTCACCCGGCGGTGACAAGAGGAGCGCGCGTTCCACTGCGTTCTTGAGTTCGCGCACGTTGCCCGGCCAGTGATAGCTGAGCAGCGCCCGCTGGATTTCCGGTCGCAGCGGGGGTAGCGGCAGCCCGTGCTGTGCCGCCAATCGGCGCAGCAATGCTTCAGCGATAACCACGACGTCCTTGCCGCGTTCGCGCAGCGACGGCAGCGCCAACGTGATCACTCCCAAACGGAAGTAGAGATCCTGTCTAAACGATCCGTCCTTCAGCGCCTGTCGCAGGTCTTCGTTTGTGGCGGCGACTATCCTCAGGTCTACAGTGCGGGCTTTCGTGCCGCCAACGCGCCGGACCTTCTTGTCCTGCAACACCCGGAGCAGCTTGGCTTGTAATTGCGCTGGAAGTGTGCCGATCTCATCGAGGAACAGAGTGCCTCCCTCCGCCACCTCGAACAATCCTGGTTTGGAGGCGTGGGCGTCGGTAAAGGCACCGCGTTCGTGCCCGAACAACTCGGATTCAATGAGATTGTCGGGCAGCGCGGAGCAGTTGACTGCGACGAAAGGTGATCCTCTCCGGTTACTGCCGTCGTGGATCGCCGATGCCAGTAGCTCCTTACCTGTGCCGGTCTCACCGGTTATCAGGATGGTGGCTTCATGGTGTGACAGCACCCGGGCTGCGCGCGCCAGGACTTCTTTCAGCTCTGGGCTTTCGCCAATGATCTCTGAAAAGACTGCCGCCTTTGCAAGATCGGCTGCGGCGGCGCCTCGTCGGAACGCCTCGAGCCGGCGTTCCACCGCGGCCGCCAAGGCATTGGTGGTGAGTTCCAGATCCTCGGGCCACACGAAGTAGTCGGCGACTCCCCTGGTGGCTATCTGTGTGGCGATGCGGCGACCCGGATCCGCCCCGACCACGAACAGAGGAACTCCAACCGGCCAGTCGTGGCCTTCGAGCCACTCGAGCGCATTCCTTTCAGCTCCGCCGGCAGCGAGCACCAAGGCAGCGGTGTTGGACGATGTCGCGCCGATATCGACCGTCTCGGGCAAGGTCAGGCCCGCGCCGAGCTCGTCGGTCAGTTGATCCCAAACGTCGCTGAAAGATTCAGAAAGCTTCACAACCACAATCTCCGGTCTATCCACGATGCCTCCTGCGCATCAAGTGTTCCCGGCGGCTCAACTGCGTAACCTCAATCCACTAAAGGACTTGGGGTCTGAGACCCCATATCCGGGTTGGTTCGTTTCGTACCAGTTTAGGTCAGTTCGTACCGCATTCGTCATGTCGTTTCCCTGCTACTCGGCCTGATCACTGCTCGGTGGCCAATCTCCCGTTCCATCGTGTTTGTGCGTCAGTTATCGGGTCGTTTTGAACCAAGTCGCACGTTTTGTACCAGGGGTCGCCTCAATTGCTATGCTGCTAAACGCTTTGTTTGCAGGATTTTACCATGCTGGTACAAATGGTCCCAGATTTGCGACTTGTCGCAGTGGGAAATGTGTGGTGTGGGTGCTACTACCCGTTCATATCAACGCAGCATGGGAACCGGAGCTACCGTGACGACCGAAACCGACAGCAAGAGACCTGTAACAGCCCGAGAAGGGCGGTCAGCCAGACACGCCCCTCCTGGCAAACAGTCCTCGGGTCAGTTTGATCCGGAAGAGAGCTACCGCTCGCTGACCGAAGGTGCGCTATATGGTATCTACCGGTCCACTATTGATGGGCGGTTCGTGACTGTGAACCCCGCATTGGTGCAGATGCTGGGCTACGGTTCCCAGCAGGAGCTTCTGGCCGTGGACTTGGCGCAAGACGTCTACTCAGATCCAGCAGAACGCACCCAGCTCATCGAGCAGTACAGCGACCAACAGAAGATCGAAGGGGTGGAGGTCGAGTGGCGCCGTAAAGACGGGTCCCGGCTGACCGTGCGTCTGAGCGGACGGCCCGCCAAGAACGCGTGCGACAGCGTCGAGTGTTTCGAGATGATCGTGGAAGACGTAACGGACAGGAGGGTACTCGAGGCACAACTGAGGCAATCTCAGAAGATGGAGGCGGTCGGACAGCTCACCGGAGGCATCGCACACGACTTCAACAACATCCTCACCATCATTCTGGCCAATGCGGATTTGCTCCAGGCTGACATCCCACCTGAGCGGGCGGACCTGCGTGCCGTATTGGATGAAACGAAGACGGCTGCTCAGCGCGGTTCCGACCTGATCAAGAAGCTGCTGGGGTTCAGCAGGCGCGGCCAACTGGAAATCCAATCGGTGGATCTCGCTCGACTGGTCAGAGACCTGTCGGGTGTGCTCCGCAGAGTGCTGCCCGAAAACGTGGAAGTAGTGCTCGCTTCCGATCCGCCGCTCGAGTGTGCCATGGCAGATCCAGGGGTGATCGAACAGATCCTACTCAACCTGGCCACCAATGCTCGTGACGCCATGCCCGAGGGCGGGAGCCTGAAGATCGATGTCAGGTCGGACTGGTTGGATGAAGGCTATCACGCAAATCACCCTTGGGTGGAACCGGGCCGATACGTCTCGATTTCTGTGACCGACAGCGGGATCGGGATGGACGCGCAGACGAAAGAACGGGTCTTTGAGCCGTTTTTCACCACGAAGCCGGAAGGACGTGGGACTGGATTGGGAATGGCGATGATATACGGGACCGTTAAACAGCACAAAGGCCATATCCACGTCTACTCTGAGCTGGGAACGGGTACCACCGTGAGGATCTACATCCCCGTCGCCAGTGAGACATCGGTGGCACCGCGGCCGGCCGTCAGCCGCGGCGGGTCGGTGGGTGGCTGCGAGACTGTGTTGGTGGTGGAAGACGACATCTCGATCCGCCGGGCAACCCGTCGAGCGCTCGAAAACCATGGATATACGGTTCTGTTGGCGGGCGATGGAGAGGAAGCTCTCGAAATCGTGCGTCGCCACGGAGCGTCACGGATCGATCTCATCGTGACCGACCTGGGCATGCCCAAGCTGGGTGGTCGCCAGCTGTACGAGGCATTGAGAGCGGCCGGAAACAACGTTCGAGTGATGTTCGCCAGCGGCTACTCGCGGCCTGACATCGAAGAATGTGCTGCCCT
>JBDGXD010000105.1:0-14011 GCA_039584755.1 Gemmatimonadota bacterium | reverse complement strand
TATCTCCTGTGCCTGTACGATGTCCAAAGTCCCGATCTGCCGGTCGACGAGTCCAAATACCGCGCCGGGATCAACTGTGCGCAGTCCGCCGACTCCATCGAGAACGTTGCTCAGCAGAGTCGCCATCCCCTCAGACAGGTAGTCATCGGACGCGTCTCCGTGGTAGGTGAATGGCAGGACAGCCAAGCGCTGAAAGGATGGGGAAACGGCTCTACCGCCCCCGATCGATGAGATGATCCACGCCGCGGCCACAACGAGCACAGCGGCACCTATAGCTGCCACCAGGCGTGTCGTGGAAAACCGCCGCAACTTACCGCTGGGGATTGCGGTGCCTGTGCCACTTCCCGTCTCAATCGCCCTGAGTTCTTCGGCGAACTGCAGGGCCGTCCCGAAGCGGTCTGCCGGAACCTTGGCAAGCGCCCGCAACACCGCGCGCTCCACCGATTCGGGGATCGTGTCTCTCACCACGCGCATGCTGGGCACAGGCTCTACAGAGTGGCGCGTCATTACAGCCACGGGTGAGGGACCGGTGAACGGCGCATTCCCAACCAGCATCTCATAGAGAACGCAGCCGAGCGAATAGATGTCGCTGCGGCCATCGAGCACTTCCTCACCAACGGCCTGTTCCGGACTCATGTATGCCGCCGTGCCTAGCACCACACCGCCCCCCGTTAGCTTGTCGTCCGATGGTCTGCCCATCGGCCGGGCCACACCGAAGTCGCTTACAAGGGCGTGCCCGCCGGACAGGAGGATGTTCTCGGGCTTGATATCACGGTGTACGATGCCATGACTGTGCGCATGGCTGAGAGCCTCGGCGACTTCACGAGCGATCTGCACGGCATCCCCAATCGGCAACTGCCTCTCGCGTTCCAATCGTTGCCGTACAGATTCCCCCTCCACGTACGGCATCACGTAGTACATGATGTCGTCCACGTGACCGGAGTCGTGCAGCGGCAGGACATGGAGGTGACTGAGCTGCGCAGCGATCTCAATCTCCCGGAGGAATCTCTCCGCACCGACAGCGGCCGTCATCTCCGGTCGCATCACTTTGATCGCTACCGGGCGACGGTGTTTGAGGTCCTGAGCCCGATAAACCAGACCCATGCCGCCGCGACCAAGCTCGCGTTCGAAGCGATAGCGTTCGGCAAGGGCAGGGAGGATTCTTTCCGCCAACCAAGATTCAGTGTGCGCGGGTTGGACCGAGGTCCCGCACGAAGGACAAGACAGGGCTCCCTCAGCGAGCGCCAGGTGACAGGAAGGACAAGTTGTCGGATGATCGGTCATTGCAATCGGCACTTGTTGGCCCATCACACATACCCGTCGATCGAGCATTGGTCAAGAGCGACACCCGTGGTGTTCAAACGACTGAAGAACTCACCCTCGATGGCTCCACTCGCGGGTGGCTGGCAGGGGGGCTATCTTAGCCGTGCTTCTCGGCCGTACGACGGCGCCTCGATCACCTGACGCTACGTCGCTCGACGAGAATCCGTGCAGAACGGAGTCGCGATGCTGCGAATGCCGACTTTCAAGAAGCACTACGACGTGGCGATCCTGGACACGCGGGGAGTGCTATTGCGGTCGGATCGCGAGGAGTTCGTGATCCACGGCTCGCTGTATGCCCGGGTCGCACGCTGCATGACCGGGGAGTGCACGACTGACGAGATCACGGCACGGCTCCGCCCAGAGTTTCAACCCGCCGAAGTGTTTCACGCGCTCGAGCAGCTGGAGGAGGCAGGGTGCCTGACCGAGGCAGGCTCAGTGATGCCCGATTCGGTCGCGGCGTTTTGGGACTCACTTGGCGTTGACCCAGCGATAGCCACGCGTCGATTGGCGGACCTTCCCATCACCGTCCACTCTGTCGGTAACTTGGAGCCGGGAGGGTTCACTGCAGCACTCGAGGGGTACGGCTTCAGCGTGAGCCAGGCCGGCAAGCTGACGGTTGTTCTTACCGACAACTACCTCCGCAGCGATCTGCAATATTTCAACGAGCGGGCTCTTCAAACGAAAGATCCATGGTTACTCGCGTCGGCGGGCGGCACAATCCCATGGGTGGGTCCTCTTTTCGTCCCCGGCGAGACCGCCTGCTGGCGCTGCCTCGCCGATCGACTGGGTCGCAACCGGCCAATTGACGCGTTCTTATTCGACGGAAACCATGCGGCAAGGTCATATCAGCTGTTGCTATCTGCCGCTCATCCTACTGAAGCAGGCGCCCTGCATGAAGTAGCAGCAGCGCTCTGCTGGTGGCTGGTCACGGGATCGCACGATCGCCTGGTTGGAACTGTGAGCACGTTCGACACGGTTAAACTGAAGCTGCGGTCTCACTTCGTACCGCAGCGGCCTCAGTGCCCGGCGTGCGGAGACGCAACTCTCTACACGCATCAGGTGACACGGTCGTTCGAAGATCCAAGTCACTCCAGGACCGAAGAACTGAGCGCAATCGGGCAGCTGTCCAACCTCGAACGACCGGGTGCCGGTCTGTTGAATCCCGTTGCTGGAGTCGTAAGGCGGCTGCGGAAGCTCGCAACCGAAGGGTCCGACTCCTTCCACGTATACATCGCGGAGTACGGTGGCGGTCTCCGCCACGATGACTTTGAGCCGCTAGTTCGGAGTCGTCAGCAGTGCTGCGGGAAAGGCGCCACGGACGACGAGGCCCGAGCCTGCGCCATCTTTGAGACGATCGAACGATACTCCGGTGTGTTTCAGGGGGATGAGCCGCGCATTGTCGCCTCGGCGAATGATCTTGGTGATGAAGCCGTGGACCCCAACAGTTGCATGCTGATAAGCGATGAGCAGTACGAGCACCGCGACGCGTGGAACGCTCATCACTCGTTTTGGAAGCAGATCCCACTGCCGCTGGATCCCGATGCCCCGATGGAGTGGACCCCGGTTTGGTCGCTAACGGAACAGAGACATAGGTACCTGCCAACCACTCACTTGTACTATGACTGCCCCGTCTCTGCCGATCGCGAGTTCTGCCGAGCCGACTCCAACGGAAATGCAGCCGGTACGACGCTCGAAGACGCAACTCTTCGCGGATTCCTGGAGCTGGTCGAAAGGGACAGTGTGGCTCTCTGGTGGTACAATCGCATCCAGCGCCCCGCCCTCGATCTTGCCAGTGCCGAGAGTTCTTACGGTACGAACCTGCTGGAGTACTATAGGTCTATAGAGCGTGAGTTGTGGGTGCTCGACGTCACGAGTGATCTCGGCATTGCCACGTTCGCCGCAGTCTCACCACGGCTCACCGAGTCTCGGGACCAGGTTGTGCTCGGCTTCGGGGCGCACCTCGACCCGGCGGTGGCACTGATGCGAGCCCTGAACGAGCTGAACCAGGTGCTTGCGGTGGCTGTGGCCGGTCGGCGTGGTGACTTACCCTTGGATTCTGAGGTTGACGAGTGGCTGCTCCATCAGAGCGTCGACGATCACCACTACCTGTTACCAGAACCTTCACCGACCCGACAACTAGGCGACGTTCCATGCTTGACGCAGGCGGACCTCACTGAGGACCTCAGGCTCTGCCGTCGGGTTGTGGAACAACGCGGGATGCAGATGCTGGTGCTCGACCAGACGCGTCCGGATATTGGTGTTCCCGTGGCGAAGGTCGTCGTTCCAGGGCTGCGCCATTTTTGGGCTCGGCTGGCACCGGGGCGTCTGTACGACACTCCGGTTGCGATGGGATGGCTAAGGCACAAGTACACAGAGAGTGAGCTCAATCCGGTTCCTCTGTTCATGTAAGTAACAAACCCTCAACCACCGGGAGGTGGAAGATGGCAATTGATCACTGTGGCGACTATGAGAAGTTAATCCGAGACGTAAGAGCGGACCCGGCTCTTGCAGAAGATCTCAAGAGTGACCCCAAGTTAGTGCTCGCGAAGTACGCGGTCACTGACGCGGAAAAAGAGCAACTCGGGCGCATAGAAAGGATCAACGTTGTGTTCGACGACGATGATGTGAAACACGTCGTCATCCCAACGGTGATGCCGGAGGTCGGACCGCAATTCATCTGCTGCTAGCCAACATCGAACGGCTCGCACTGGATTGTCGTTAGCGGGCCCAGGTTATTCGGGACCACTCGGGTGCGCGGCTGTGTTTGATCGACCGTGGACTAGCTTTTGACGGTAGCCATGTCGAGCACGGCGTGGAGCGTGCACAGCAGACTGGCGCCATCGGGTCCGAGGGCTGCGGGGCCCAGCTTGGGCTGGCTTTGCCTGTCTTCGGCAATCTCGAACCCGAGCCCCGGCTCCACGACGAACGCGCCGTCTGCGCGCAGTGTACTCACATTCCTGCGCACCGCCGGATGGCGCCACATAGCGGGATTCATGCTCGGGACGACAACGACGGGTGCTTCCGTCGTCGTCGCTACTAGTGAGACGAGGTCGGAGCACGCACCGTGCGTGAGGCGAAAGATGGTGTGAGCTGACGCCGGCAGCAGCAACACAAGCCGGGCCGACTTGGCAAGATGCACGTGCGGCACAGTGACGTCGTCGCGTAGGTCGAACGGGTCCGTCCACACCTTCACGCCAAAGCGCGCTGTTGCGTCGCCGCGAACGAACTCCTGCGCTGCGCTAGTCAACACAACATCCAGCTTCTCAGCAAAGTTATCGAGCAGCTGCGCTACGTAGTGCGGAATGAACACAGCCTGCGCACAACCACTCACACATAGTACGAGATGGCCACACACGCGCTGCGCCGACCTTGACTCCACCAGTTGTGCGCCGTCCTCAGCCAGCTCCTCACTTGTTCCAGCCGATACGAAACCATGCTCGACCAATGTGCTTACTATTGTCGAGACAACTTTGGATGCGCTCCCAGCCAGCCGCCCGAGTTCCGCTCCTGGAGTCGGAGTAGAGAGAGCTTCCCACACACGGGAGACTGACTCAGCATCGAGACCGGCAAACAGATGGGAGTCCTCCCCTGGTTTCGTGAACAGGATTCGCTCGGATGTACTCACGGCAGCAGCGCGGAAGTCGCGCATGTACAGGAGGGCATTGTCTAGCGGCATTTGACACTCCTTGACGGAACGGCCCCACAGGAATTTGATATCCGGTTTGCGTGGTGGCTAGAAGCGTCAAGATTTTGACGAGACTCGTTGCGAAGCTTCGCGCCTGCAAGCTCCGCGGCCTGAGCAGAGTAGTTGTTAAATCCGTCTCTTAGGGTGGGCAGGATGCAGAGAGGGACAGCCTGTGGGACCCAGCGGTACCGGATCGCACGACCCGGCCGTCCCTTCGGTCGAATAGAGGCTATCGAATATCGAACTCTCGGACGATCTGCGCGGCTATTTCGTCCGCAAGGGTCACCGTAGAAGATTTCTGGAAACGCAAGAGGTCCGAGTCATCGACAATGAGCACCTGAAACCGACCACCACCACAGCTTCACTGCTGTGTTGGCACGCGCTGGCCTGGCGCGCCTCCCGGCCCTATGTGCCTGGCCTCCTCAACCCCCAAAGCCTAACTTAGACCTGTGCGACCACAGGAGAGCCATCGCATGGCTGACCTGTTGGAACGATCGAAAGCAGACTTCGCCCAGTCGTCTCTCGCCAAATCCCGATTCGGCGCGCGACGCGTGTGCACAATTCTGGCGTTCCAGCATCTTGAAGCACACCGCAACACCAGCACTGAGAACCGCAGGCCAGGAACAGGGGGCCACTCGGCCTTCGCCTACCCGGTCTCTTTTGCGGGCGCACTCTTACGAAGCAGCTTTAGTTACTGGAGGTGATCACAATGAACGCGGACCATCGGTGGAAACCATCGGCAGGTGCGATACTCCTGGGGATCGCACTCTTGAGTTCGTGTGCACAAACGGACGTGGAAACGTTCGTTGAAGGAGCTGCAATACACGGCGCGAACGGCATCATCTTCGACTCCCAGGATCGATTGCACATTGCGAGCGTTGTAGGCCGGGAGATCGTGATCATGGATCCGGAGTCCGGTGCCATCATCGATCGGATCGGACCAGAACGCGGGGTCGAGGGTCCCGACGACCTGATCTTCGATGCGGACGGGACATTGTACTGGACCTCACTCCTGACCGGCGAGGTAGGCCGTCTCTCGCCCGACGGCGAGAAGCGCGGGCAGTCGGTGAGCCCGGGGGTCAACCCCATCACGATCTCCGACGACGGGAGACTTTTCGTGGCTCTCGATTTCCTCGGCGATGCTCTGTACGAACTCGATCCCGCCCTCGAGGAACCGCCGCGACTCGTTGCCGAGAGCCTGGGGTGGATGAACGGCATGGATTGGGGCCCGGATGGGTTTCTGTACGGGCCGATCTGGACCGAGGGACTGGTGGCCCGGGTGAACGTCGAAACGGGCGTGATCTACACCGTCGTCGAGGGTTTCAGTGTACCGGCTGCGGTGAAGTTCGACTCGCGCGGGCGTTTGCACGTGTTGGACACGGAGCGCGGCGAGATCGTGCGGGTGGACCGTGCGACAGGGAGCAAGGAGGTCCTGTCGACAGCGGTGGTCGGCGGCGACAACCTCGCGTTCGACTCGTCGGATCGACTGTTCGTGTCGAGTTGGCTGGACGGCTCGATTGTAGAGGTGCTCTCCGATGGCTCGACCCGCACCGTGAGCACCGGGGGCGTGATGGCACCGGGGGGCATCGCGGTGCTTCCCTCAGGCTCGGGTGAGTCGGTCTACGTCGCCGACGTCCTGTCCCTCAAGGAGATCGACGGCACGACGGGTGAGATCACGGGCGTCGCGTCAAGTACCGTTGGGGTTTCTGATATCGCCAGCCCATTCACTGTTGCCGCCGACGGCGACAACCTGATTCTCTCATCCTGGTTCGGTTCTATGGTCCAGGTGTGGAATCCGCGCTCGAGCGAGGTCCTTGAAGTCCATCAGATCGCGGCGATTCCACTCAACGCGATTCGGTTCGAAGGGGACCTGGTCGTCGCAGAACTGCAAACGGCAAGCGTCGTTCGCATCACCGGTCCCAACGAGACAGACCGCGTGACACTGGCAGCGGGTCTGGGGGTGCCGGCTGGGCTCGCGGCGTTGGACGGTAACCTCTGGGTCGCCGACCAGGGTGCCGGCACCATTCTCCACTTGGTTGCGGATGGTGAGGTGTTGTCAGATCCGCATGTGGTAGCAACAAACCTCCAGGGTCCCGAAGGCCTCGCCGTTGCAGCCGAAGGAGTGTTGTATGTGGTTGAGGCTGGTGCCGGACGGCTGTCGAGGGTGGATGTTGCGACGGGCGAAGTGAGTCGCGTGGCGGATAGTCTGGCGTTGGGTGCACCGGGCACTCCGGGCACGCCGCCAACTTGGGTATTCAACGGAGTGGCGATTGGACTGTCCGGAGCGATCTACGTCACCGGGGACATCGAGAACATAGTCTATCGTGTCAAACCGGCAAGGTGAGAATCCGGCGGGCGCCGTGTGTTGTCCTGGACGCCTATCCGGTCCTCTCCGGACGCAAGTCACACAAGCGTGAGGTGCTGAGGCTGTACAAAGCGGAACTCAGTGATGCGCGGCGCTATGCCGAGTCCGTAACCAGTTCAGATGATCGGAAGCTCTGGCCGGACACAGTAAGATCTCAAATCGGAGGTGGAGAAGCATGAGATTTCGATTAGCGATGATTGCCCTTGCAGCATTGGCAACCGCGTGCGGTGGCCCGGACGGGAACGACGGTGTGCCCGCAAACGACGCCGAACCTGCAGCCAACACTGAACCTGCACGGGATGTCCAGATCGTCCAAGTGACAGTGCAGGGGAATGCGTACGTCTTCTCTCCAGCGAGCGTCCAAGCAGCAAAGTCGGTACAACTTGTTTTTGACCCGAACGGACTCCCTGGCTGCAGCCGCACGGTCATGCTGCCTGAATACGACATCACGAAGACGATAGTGGAAGGGGATGCGACGATCGAGTTCACGCCCAGTGGCGAAGGACCGATCACCGTTCAGTGCTCGATGAACATGTTCACCGGAACGCTCGCAGTCGAATAACCGGGGCCGCACGCTCTCCCCGATATCCGGGAACAGGCCGCCGTCAGGCTCGAGGAAGCTCTCTTCTCATAACAGTGCCACCATGTATACAGCCGCTGCCGCCAGAGATGCGGCCGTTCTGACATGGTTCCAGTTGTTCCAGCGCACGAGATAGTGCGTCCACTGTGCGGCGCCTTCCGCACTCTTCGGGTCGACCTTGGCCAGCCGATTATTGAGTGGCACGTTGAACGCGATGGTCACGAGGAGAGTGCCAAGTAGATAGAGCGCACTTCCGGCGATCAGGTAGACCGCATGGGCCCCGTTCCAGCCGGTCAAAGCCAATACTGCAAGGACCAGGCACACCGCAGCCGTACCGAAGAAGGACGCGAAAAACCATGGGTTGAGCACCGTGATGTTGATGGCCTGCATGGCCGTGATCCCCTCCTTCGCCGGCAGCCGGCCGAGCGCACTCATTACGAAGGTGGAAAACGCGAAGAAGATGCCGGCGACTAGGCCGCAACCCAGGACGGCAGCGGGGGTCAAGAAGTCAACGAGCACGTTCATCGTTCGGCCTCCCTTTGGTGTTCAGCTGCCTAACTCTCCAGGCGCGCGCCTTCGACCACTCGACCACCTGTCCCAGTGCTACAGATTGCGCGGCTTGATGCTGACTTGAGCAGATGTGGCGGAGGGAAGCTTAGTGGGGAGAGGCGGGCGACTCAAGGGTGCGCGTCTGTATGGCGAGCAAAGTGGCAAGACCATGTCTGGCAACCGCACCCCTGGAACCCTAACTTAGCAATCTGGGACCACAGGAGAGCCATCACATGGCCGACCTGTTGGAACAACTCGAGGTTGCATTAGCCGACCGCTACGCCATCGATTGGGAGATCGGCAGCGGTGGCATGGCCACGGTCTGCAGAGTCACCGCGAACCTGCAGCATCCACACATCCTACCGTTGTTCGACTCCGTTGAAAGCCGGGGGCTTTTCGTACTGTGTGATGACCTACGAGCAAGGCCATTCACTGCGCGGCAAGTTGGCGACCGAGGGCAAGCTACGAATGTCACTTCTAGGATTCTCCCATGATCGCCAGGGTTCTGGCGTCTCGGGAGTTGATCGCTCACTTGAGGGGGAATCATGAGTAGTGTGAAATCAGAGGTGTCCCGCCGCCGGTTCTTGGGTGGCTCGATCTCAGCCGCGGTAGGAGGACTCGCTGCCGTTTCGCTGCCGCGGAACGTGCTTGCGCAGGAGCCCGTTCCGGCCTCGTCGCTGGACGCATTGAAACCACCCCAGACGTTGGATGAGGCCTACTGGTGGAAAGTCCGTTCCCAATTCAACGTGCGAGACGGTCTGACGTTCATGAACACCGGGACGTTTGGACCGCCTCCTCGAGTCGTGCTCGACGAACACACAAAGATCCAACGCGAGCTTGCTGAGGATCCGCGCGACAACTACAGGAGTGATGAACTGCACGAGAACAAGACGGTGCTCGCTGAGTTCGTGGGGGCCGATCCAGATGAAATCGCCTACATGCGTAGCACTACTGAAGGAATGAACAACTTCGCAAATGGGATCGATTTCCGAGCCGGCGACGAAGTGTTGATGAACAGCCACGAACATCCCGGTGGCTACGGTGCATACCAGGCGCTCGAGCGGAGCGTCGGCATCAAGATCTGCCGGATCGAGCTGCCGGTCGTTCCCGAAAGCCCGGAGCAAGTGGTGGAGTTGTATGAAAATGCCATTACGCGGAAGACTCGCGCCATCGTGGTGAGTCACATCACTTTCATCACGGGTCTCCTGACGCCAGTGAGAGAGCTATCGGAGATGGCACACCGTAGAGGTCTGTTGATCTCGGTGGACGGCGCGCACCCACCCGGGATGATAGCTCTCGATCTTCACGACATGGGGTGCGATCACTATGCCGCGGCCGGTCAGAAATGGTTGCTTGCTGGCACGGGTACCGGCTTTGCCTTCTTCAAGCGTGAGACTCAGGATCAGATTCGGCCCCTGATGGGTGCTGACGGACATGAGGAAGACGGGCATTGGGTCATGCACGAGGATGCGAGTCGCTACGAGCACTGTGGCCAGAGGCACATCTCGTCAGCGCTGGGCATGAAGACGGCGGTTGAGTTTCAGAATACAATCGGAAAGGCGAACATCGAAACCCGCGTTCGCGAATTGGCCACACGACTGCAGCTAGGGCTGACCGAGATTCCCGGAGTGAGACTGCAGACATCGATGGATCCCGATCTGGGTGCCGGTTTGACGCACTTCTCCGTCAGAGATGTGCCGATGGACAACGTTCGACAAGGAATAATGGACTTGGGTCACATCCACGTTCGGACATCCAGTAGAGGCAACGTGACTGGCTGTCGTGCATCGACTCATTTCTACAACATGCCGGAAGAAGTCGATGAACTGCTCCGCTGCGTGCGGTATATCTCAGAGCATTCGGCTGACTATATGTGACAGCGGAAAGACAACGGAGCTCAAAAGACGCTGGGGCCGCGTGCGAGAGCATGGGCGCGGCTGTTGATGAACGCTGCTATGGCGATGCAGGTCGCCGATGTCGCGCCAACGATGCGGCAGATCGCGGCCTGCGACGAAGCGCGGGCTCAGTACCAGGAGGTGATGTCGCGCTGGAGCGCTCTCGAGGCGTCCCGCTCCGGACGCTGAACCGAACCGGGTTTTGGTGGTGGCGGATTGTGGCGCGATTCGGCCACACTTCAGTGAACTTCAGCCAGGCCCATCGCGCTCACGGTTTCACGGAATCGACGTAACGGCCACAGCGGCCGCCACATCGGATCCACGTTGATGAACGACATCCAGGCGGAGTGTTCCTGGTATGCCTTGTCCAACCACTCTAGTGCTTCCTGAGTATCACCGAGCCATGCATGCATGAGCGCTAGCGCCCGTGGTGATACATATGCTGATTGCGACGCCAAAAGGACCTCTGCCAGTAACGCTTCAGCTTCCTGGGATCTTCCAGCTGCCGCCTGGGCGCATGAAAGCATAGTCAGGTAGATCGGGTTTCGCCCCGCCAGCTCGGCCGTGGTCTGCAAACGGTCGACCGCTTCTTCGAACCGATCCAGGTGCAGCAGTGCCAGCCCGAGCCAAAGACGTGCCGGAAGGAAAGTTGAATCGAGTTCCAGAGTCTTCAGAGCCTGTGAAACAGCTTGTTGGAGATCACCGGCCCAATAGTGCTGCAGTGCAACGTGAGCATTGGCTGGCGGTGAGACCGGATCGACAACGAGGGATTCACGCGCTTGCTTGATTGCCTCATCGTGTCGCCCCATGGCAGCGAGGTGGAGCCCCCACTTTAGATGAGGCTTGCTTCCAAAACCGGTGAGGTCGTTTGCTCGCGCAAAAATCTCGTCCGCTGCGTTCCAATCCCACTCGTACCAGGATTGCACCGCTCCCAACGTCGCGTGAGCGTCGCCGAGGTCGCTGTCGATTTCCAGTGCGCGGTGTGCAGCTTCCTTGGCATACCCGAACATCTTCGCCGGAGGAGACTCTTGTTCGATTCCAATTGCCCAGTATGCGTCAGCCAATCCGGCGTATGGCAGACTGTACTTCTCGTCAAGTTCGATCGCCCGCTTGAAGTATCCTACAGCTTTCTGCCCCGATTCCGGTGAGAATTTGTTCCAGTGATGTACGCCGAGAAGATACATCGTGTAGGCGTCGACATTCTCGGTGGGTCTACGATGGATCCGCTGACGCACTGCAGTTGACAACGTTGCTTCGAGGGCCTGGGCGATGTGTGTCGCGACATCGCTTTGTATCTCGAAGACATCGGTCAGTTTCCGGTCGTAGATCTCCGCCCACAGGTGCGCGTCGGTGCGAGTGTCAATGAGCTGCGCCGTGATGCGCACGCGATCGCCCACGCGGCGAACGCTTCCCTCCAACGCCGTCGCAACCCCCAGCTCTTCTCCGATCTCGCGAATGCTCCGTTTGCTGTGCTTGTAGTGCATCACTGAGGTTCGTGACGTCACCTTGAGGTCGGGCATCTTCGCGACTCGATTGATGATGTCTTCCGTGATCCCGTCGCTGAAATACTCGTTGTCCGGGTCAACGCTCATGTTGGCAAAGGGCAACACCGCGATCGACTTGGCGGGAATTGCCAGGGAAGTAGTGGCCCCGACCGTTCGCTCAGTTGACGAGGTCCGTGCGGCACTGGCTTCCACCAGGGCATCTGCAAACTCGGTGATCTTGGCATACCGATCATCCGGATTCCAGGCCAAGGCTTTCTCGAGTACGAGCTTGGTTCGATCTTCGATTGCGCCTGCAAATCTGAATAAAGCCTGGCCCGGTGTTACATCGTAACTCCTGCGGCTCCACGTACGTTTCCCGGTCAGCATCTCGTGCAACACACAGGCCAGGCTATAGATATCGCTCCGGCCATCAAGGTCGCGATCACCGGAGGCCTGTTCCGGACTCATGTAGGCCGGGGTGCCGATTGGAAGACCACCACACGTGCAATGCCGAAGTCAGTGACAACTGCGTGTCTGGCTTCAAAGAGTATGTTTTCCGGCTTTATGTCACGATGCACGATCGCGACGCCGTGAGCGTACTCGAGCGCCTCCGCTACTTCACATACCAGACGCACAGCCTTGTCAATTGGAAGTCTGCGTTTCTGCTTGAGTTCGACCCGTAGCGACTGACCACTCAGGTGAGGCATTACATAATACAGGAGGTCATCCACCTCACCGGCTGCGAATATCGGAACGATGTGGGGGTGGGTGAGCTGCGAGACAATCTCAACCTCACGCAGGAATCGTTCGCGACCGATCCCACCACTAAGGAGCGGATCCAGCACCTTGATCGCCACTGGTCGCGCCGGATGCAACTCCCGGGCAAGGTAGACCACCGCCATTCCGCCGCGTCCGATGGGGCGCTCGATTCGATAGCGATCGGCCAGGGTTTCTCTGAGGTGATCCAGGGCAGCAGGCACAACAGAATCTATGCGGCCGGCACATTATTCGGACAGAGGGGAGTTCGGTGCGAGGAAGCGCTAGGCGGGGCTCGTTCTGGGATGCGCGTCTCAGCCTACTCGCGCTGGATCCGGGCTCGTCCACCGTGTTCTACCTCTCGGGCAATCCGCGGTCGCGCAGGTCGTTGGCCGACACGGTCACCTGCGATCACCCGCGGCTGCACCCAAACGGACGGTGGGCGGCGGCGTGTATCGTCGAGGCGACCGCCGAGTACAAGCTCACATACAGGTGCGGACTCGATCGCGGCAATGAAACGGCGGCAAGCAGAGCTGGGTCCTCCCCTGTTCATGAACGTGCCCGACAGCCACCAACTGATCCACCATCTTGTCGTGGCAGAATCCGGTGACGTCTGGCTCTACGTCATGAGTCAGGAAAGGACCGGCATGCTGCGGTTGTCCGTACCGGGCAGAGAAACGGGTCTCTATACCGTGGACGCCGACTTCGATCTGTTATCCGCGCGCCTCACCATTGCAGGTGGGCGTCTTTATGTGATGGCGTCGAGTCGCGAAGAGACCGCGATCTATTCGGTCGAGTTGCCGTGAGGCTCACCCTCGAGAATCCTGTCGATCCGAGCCACCACATCCTCGAGATGGTATAGGGTCATCGGGTCATTGGTGCGCTCGGCGGCTCGACTGGCCTCCGCACGCAGCTCCTTGAGTTGTCCTCTAATGACGGGACGTATGTCGGACTGACTGACATCGACCGGAGTGCTCCTCATGAACGAGCTGCTGGGTGTTTCGATTTCCTCCGTCATCAGGAACTCCATCCGCTCCAGGTAGCCACGCTGCAGGTTCCGTCGATAGGTGTCGATCGGACCCGCGGCACTCAGCTCCTGCCACACACCCTGCTTCACGTCATCCATGAATTCGAGCAGTCCGTAGGCCCTGTTGGGATAAAACACCTCAGCCTCGATGAGCCGTTGCATCCGGACCGGATCGAGCAGCTGTTCCAGCCGCCTGACCTGCAGATTACGAATCCGATCCACCGCTCCGGCATGTTCGATTCGCGTGAGAATAGCGGGCTCGTTCAACCAGGTGGGCGTCTCGAATACCTGGTCGATCAGAAACTGCATCGCCTCCTTCTGCTTGTCGCGCGGGACCACCGAGTAGA
>JBDGXD010000104.1:0-12577 GCA_039584755.1 Gemmatimonadota bacterium | reverse complement strand
CCTCAGCGTCTTCGTCCTTGTGGTTGCGCACGCTGATCTCCCATTCACTTTCGGAGACGCAGCTGCTGACGACTTGATACTCAACCTGTCGGCGGTCACCCACAACATCGAACGCCTCCCCCATCTTGATGCTGACGGTTTCGTCTCTGGGAGTGTGATCAATCCGGTCCTCACCAATGAACTGCTGTGCGCCAGTCCGGTCGGCTTTGTATACCCGTATGATCCCTGCTGGCAACGCCATTCCCAAGTTGTTGTCTTCGCTGTTAGAGACATCCAGGTAGACACCGACTTTCTGATTCGAGGCAACCTGCCCATAGGAGCCACGGTAGTAGTGTGATGCACCATAGAAGATCAATCGCTTGTCGATTCCAATCTGCTCTGCCTCCAACAGCGTCACCTGCTTCTGCTCGTTCTGCAGTAAAGTCGTGGGTCGTTGTAGAGTATAAAGGTGGTACTCGAAGAATCCTTCCTCACTGAACTGAGCGGCATCCTCCGCTACTGCGCGCATCATCTCCAGTTCTCGCCGCCCGATTCTGCCCTCACTCACCCGCTGAACGTCACCAGCAACCAGCTTGAGTCTGGCGTTCTCGTATGATGCACCGCTCTGGTTGGTCAGTGTCACCCAGCCGGTGAGATCTCCCACCGAATCGTCCTCGTTCACCACTAGGACGTAGTCTGCCTTCCAGTTAAGGCTACGCGACAGGTACGACACCTCGAGCTGCTGACGAGGTCGGTCACTCTCAAGCAGCCAAAGCAAGGTTGGCTTGGCAATCAGGTTTTCGGGGATCTCCGGAAAGGCAAACCGACCCGGAAAATTGTAGGTAATCTCGTCTCCAATCCTCAGAATCGTACCTTGATTGACCGCCAACACCTCGGCTTCGTACTCCTCGTCTCGTCCCGTGTTGGAGTTGTAGCGGTACACCTTAATGATCCTGCCGACATACTTCTCCAACAGCTTCTGAGGATTCAACAGATCGTACTGGTAGTTCTGTTCCAACACACTGAGAGCAGCAGAATTCGCCAATGACTTTACGTGAACGGTCTCCGGTTCAATCTGTGCGGCAACATCACGGAACTCCAACGCGATGCGGCCGGTTCCCAGGTTGATCTCGCGGATCTCCCTGACCAGCCCGAAGTTCTGGTTGTACACAGTGATTGTGACTTCCTGCCGATCGTCCGCAGTCGATTGTAGTCTGGCGGTGTCTTCACCTACTTGGGCGGCGAGACCACCCGACCAGAGTGCAGCCGCTACAGCCAAATACCATTTAGACATTCTGGACTCCCTCCAATCAATCCATTACGGTTCTCGTCAGTTAGGACGATCGAGTGGGACGAATTTGCACAGGGTACCAAGCCAACCAGGATCAGAAGATGGCGGATGGCGGAGCAAAGGAAGCATCAGCCGTCAGTCTCAGATCCGCTGCCAATCGATGCGACGCGATCCAGCCGCCGCTGGATCAAGCCCAGTTGGTGTTCTGTCTCATCGTATTGCTTTAGCGCGTTAGTCAAGTGTCTACCCACCAGCTCGTAAGCTCTCTGATAGTGAGTGAACTGCTGTTGCAGACCTCCTAGTGAGTCAAGGATCTCGTGAGCCCGTTCCTCTACTTCCATCCCTTGCAGGCCGTGCAGGATGGCAACCAGATAGGCATAGAAGGTGTTTGGTGAGACGGGGATCACCTTTCGATCCAGCGCGTAGGAGACAACGCCCATCGCCTCCGATTCCTTGTCACCTCGGATCACGGCCTCATAGTACACGTTCTCCGCAGGCACGTACATCAGGGCGAAGTTATACGTTCCCTCTTCGGGCCGGATGTATTTCTTGGCGATCTCGTCGATCCGGTCCTTGAGGCTACGGACAAAAGCCCGCCGCTCACGAACCTCATCATTCCCTTCAGAGTTCAGCATCCGCTGGCACGCTTCCAACGGGAACTTCGAGTCGATCGGCACCAATCTGTCACCGACCTTGATGACGGCGTCGACTCGATCACCCGACTTGAAGCTGTACTGTAGATCGTACAACGCCGTGGGGAAGACCTGACGCAGTAACTCTTCGAGCCAAGTCTCTCCCAGTGTACCGCGCAGCCGTGGAACTCGCAGAAGTTCCTGGACTTCGGTGACAGCCTTACCCATGGTTTCGAGCCGCGTAGTCGCCTCCGACAGTCGCACGAGTTGTTGTTGAACTTCGCCCAACGATCGGGCTTGTTCGGCGCTACCCTCTGCCAGGGCTCGGGGCACCTCATGGTGCGTCGCAGCTATCGAGTCGAGCCGAGTATGTAGCTCGATCAGTTGTTGTTGTAGGAACGTGAGATCGACATTGCCTCGTGCCTTGAGCTGCAATCCCAATAGAACTGTCGACAGTATGAGGAGGACGACGAGGAGTGCTATGATGGTGGTTGTCACCGAGTGACGATCTCCAATCGAGTTGGGTCAGCCTCTTGCACTCTTACAGGGCGCTCGCCGCGTACATTGACCGACAACGATCCAAGATACGCAGCGGACTTTGTACTACGACTCACCGGTACTGCCGAATCCCCCTTGCCGGTCGGTGGAGATCCCTACATCCCCTGGCTGCCAATCCAACACCGCGAATCGACTCAGGATCACCTGAGCGATTCTCTCACCGTGTTCGAGGGACACAGCTTGGCGTGAATCGTTACGCACCATAATCAGCCACTCATTGGGATAGTCCGCGTCAATCGTTCCGGGAGCGTTGGGAAGCATCAGACCGCGTTTGAACGCCATCGAGGACCGGATCCTGACCTGCGCTTCGTATCCCCGGGGCACGCGCGCCTTGAAACCGGTCGGCACTAGCGCGGTGTCCCCCGGTTCGAGCTCGAGGCGTCCAGCAACAATCGGCACCTCGTCGGTTGCACCACTAGCGCCGCGTCTCATCCGGACGGAACGACCCCTGAGATACGCCCGTATGTCGTAGCCTGCCGATCCCTCCGTTTCTCGGGAGGGCACCGTTACGTCATCGCTGAGCGCGTGGAACACGATTGTCGGAGTAGCTTCGTCCATGACTCGCTACTGATCTCCCTCGCTACTCTGGAGCCTTCCGGCCTGCTGCAAAGACCGCCGCAGCAGGAATTCGATCTGGCCGTTCAGACTGCGCAAATCATCGTTTGCCCAGCGCTGAACGGCCTCAAGCACCTTGCGATCGATCCGTATCAAGAACGGTCTTCGATCAGGCATGAGTCTACTGGTAGATCGTTCCCGTGTTCACGACCGGTTGCGTACCACGATCGGAGCACAGTACCGTCAGCAGGTTGCTCACCATTGCCGCCTTGCGCTCCTCATCCAGCTCGATGATGTTCTTTTCCGACAGAGACTCGAGGGCCAAGTCCACCATGCCAACGGCACCTTCCACGATCTTCGTTCGGGCCGCTACAACTGCACTGGCCTGCTGTCGCTGCAACATGGCACCAGCGATTTCAGGTGAGTACGCCAGGTGGCTTATGCGAGCCTCCAACACCTCTACGCCTGCCTTCTCCAGACGATCCTGTACTTCGACCTTGAGCTGTTCAGATATCTGATTGGTGTGACTACTCAACGCTACGTCGCCATGGCCGTGAGCGTCGTATGGATAATCAGTGGCCAAGTTACGTACCGCAGCTTCACTCTGGACATGCACGTAGTTGACGTAGTCATCTACCTCAAACATCGCCTCTGCCGTGTCGATCACCTTCCACACGACCACGCACCCGATCTCGATCGGATTGCTGTTCGAATCGTTGACCTTGAGCTTGCCCGTCTCGAAGTTGCGCACTCGCTGCGAGATCTTGTGTTTCATGTAGAACGGGTTGGCCCACCTGAGACCCGCTGACTTGACTGTGCCAACGTAACTGCCAAACAGCTGCAACACCCTGGCTTCATTGGGATTGACAATGAAGAGGCCGGCCCAAGGTACGAAGATCAGACTCCACACGAGTGCCGCAGCGATGATTGCGACTACGTTCTCGTCGATGATAGCCGAAACGGCCCACGCAGTCACTGCAGCGTGCAGTATGAGCAATGCGGCGAGGGCTATAAAACCGGAACTCACCTCGCGTTCGATTTCGCGGATCATGACCCACCTCCTTGATGATATTGATATGATATCACAATGATTGCATAAGCGCAAGGGGCTGTGGCAAAGTGAGCGCGGCACTCCTGGCACCGCAGCGCCGCGTCACTAGGTTTGGACCCAGGAGTACTGTTCTCCACACGGTGCTACTCGAACGGGATGAAGGAAATGATCACACTATCGTGCCGCGACATGGGAATCGACTGCGACTATGTTGCCACAGGTGAGACGGAAGAGCTAGTGAGAAACATGCTCCACGTCCATGCGGCGCGAGCACACGCCGAACTGTCCCAGACACTGAGTCCAGAACAGGCACGGGAACTGGATGCCCAGATGAAGGCGATGATGAAGCGTGAAGCGGAGCAAGACTAGGAACGACCAGCACCTGACGAAGTGCGAGCGACGACTGTAGCGCCCTAGACATCTGTAATCAAACTTCGTATCCCTCCTTTTGTCCCATCAAGTCGAGTCACGAATCCGGGGAGGTACTATGCGCCATCTCGTTTTGATCGCGTTGGCAGGATGGATGTTGAGCCCTTGTCAGGCATTGGCCCAAGAGTCGATTTCCAGATACACCAGGGATTTCGAGCGGCGCGCAGGGTTGTTCCCACTCTATTGGGATGCCGCGGAAGCACGGCTGCTTCTGGAAATCCCCGGATTTGACGAGGAGTTCCTGTACCTCACCTCCCTCGCAACGGGACTCGGCAGCAATCGGTTGGGGTTGGATCGAGGGATGATCGCGGATCAATTCGTCGCGCGGTTTGAGCGGCACGGTGGCAAGGTGCTCTTGGTTCTCACCAACCCGCGGTTCAGGGCTGAGAACACCGCCAACGCCTCACTCGTTCTCTCGGTGGAGGAGTCGTTTCCCACGTCTACCATTGCTGCGTTCGAGGTACTCGCCGAGGAAGAGAGTGGTGAGGTCCTGATCGACGCCACCAGACATTTCAGCTCCGACCATGTCGGGGTGATCCAACGGCTCCGGAGCGCAAACCAAGGTTCTTTCAGCCTGGACCACGAGCGTAGCACTGTCTATCAACGGCACACCCGGGGATTCCCGACCAATACTGAAGTCGAAGTATCTCTCACCTTCACCAGCGACAATCCCGGATCGCTGGTACGCTCACATGCACCGGATGGCAGATCGATTACACTGCGGCAGCATCACTCTCTGGTTCAACTACCGGACAACGACTATCAACCACGCCGGGGAGATCCACACATTGGTGTGTTCGGAGTGAGGTACTACGACTTTACCAAGTCGTTCGACACCAAGTACCCATCGCACTATGTCATGCGTCACCGGCTCGCAAAGGCCGACCCGAACGCAGCTATGAGTGACCCCGTCGAGCCAATCGTGTACTACCTCGATCAGGCGATCCCCGATCCCTACCGCAGCGCATTTCGTGAGGGAGCGATGTGGTGGAACGATGTGTTCGCTGCTGCCGGCTTCGTTGATGCTTTTCGCATCGAGGACATGCCCAGCGACATGGATCCTATGGACGCCCGCTACAACGTGATCCAGTGGGTGCACCGCAGCGATCCCGGCTCCTCGATTGGGCCTTCCTTTGTCGACCCACGGACCGGCGAAATAATCAAGGCCGCGGTCCGCATGGACTCGTATCGTTCACTGACGGACTTCAACATATACGCAGGGACGCTGCCAGCAACGGCCGAGCCGAGTGACCTGGAACTCTCGGATTGGTACGCATCGCTTGATGCCGACGTCAGCGCCACCGACTTCACAATGGCTCGCCGACGACAGCACGTGGCTCACGAGGTGGGACACACCCTGGGGCTGTCGCACAACTTCATCGCAGCCAGCAGTGGGCGGACCTCTGTCATGGATTACCCCGCTCCTTTGATCAAGCTGACTGACGGAGAGCTCGACTTGTCAGACGCGTATCGTAACGGCCCCGGAGCATATGATTCGGTGGCAATCCGCTATGCCTACACCGAGTTCCGACCCGACCAGGAGGAAGCGGGTTTGCAGGCGATAGTCGAGGACGCCATAGCAAGCGGGATCGAATTCAATGCCGATGGAGACAATGCCAGTTGGAGTTCGTACCCCGAGGTGACGCAATGGATAAACGGGGGGGATCCCGTCGGCGAACTTTCCAGGGTGGTGGAGGTGCGTCGGTTCTTGATCGACCACTTCGACGAAAACGCCATCCGCGAGGGCGAGCCGATGGCGTGGCTCCATCAACGGTTTGTTCCGGTATACCTACACCACAGGTATACGCTCGAAGCCGCAATCAAAGCAATTGGAGGGATGGAGTTTCGTTATGCGGTGCGGGGTGACGGACTCCCGCCAACCCGAGTTGTTTCACCGGAACGCCAGCGTCAGGCCCTGGAAACTGCACTCGACGCCCTGGAGCCGGACGCATTGGCCGTACCCGATCACATTCTGGATTTGATGGCACCAAAAGCCTTCGGGTATTCGAGTGACGATTGGTACTTCGGGAGCAAGGCTGCCCCGGCCTTCGATCAGATAGGCGCAGCTCGCATCATCGCCACAATGGCGGTCGGCAACATCCTGGCACCTCAGCGGGTTGCGCGGCTAGTGGCATTCAACGCGAGAGACAGCGAGTCGCCGGCACCCGAGGAGGTCATCGCCAGAGTGATTGAGCGAACTTGGGGCGCCCCTCGCACCGGCCCAAGAGCCGCTTTCCGTCGAGTTGTTCAACGCGTGGTGGTGGATGAGTTGATCGATCTCGCAGCCAATGAGAATGCGACAGTAGAATCCCGCGCTGCAGCCGAATGGGGATTGAGACGTATCGCAGAGATGATACAAACTCGCATTGTGCGTTTGCCGGAGGAAGAAGCGCATCATACCATGGCAGCAGCCGACATTCAGCGTTTCTTGAGTCGCCCGGCAGAGGTGACTCGGCGCAGCACTCCGCTCTCGGCGCCGTCAGCTTCACCGATAGGCAGCGGTCGGCAAGGCAACCCGTCGAGATGACAGCGCTCGACCGATGAGACTCTGGCAACTGATCGTGGACTCCAACCAGGATGGCTAGGTGAGGTCTCTATTCAATCCGGAGAGGGTGTTGCTACTGTTCCTCGTGTTCGTTCCCGTTGCGCTTGCGCTCGAATACTTGGTAGAGGGAGCTGACACCTGG
Organism: Gemmatimonadota bacterium; assembly: GCA_039584755.1. GTDB lineage: Bacteria > Gemmatimonadota > Gemmatimonadetes > Gemmatimonadales > GWC2-71-9. Next base: position 5,395 of record JBDGXD010000104.1, on the reverse strand, counting down.
GTCTTCGTCACGTCGGCCATCGCCGTGATACCATTGGCAGGCATCATCGGGCGAGCCACTGAACATCTGGCAGAGCGCGTGGGTGCGGGTCTCGGTGGTCTCTTGAATGCAACATTCGGAAACGCAGCAGAACTGATTATTGCCGTCATAGCGCTGCGGGCAGGACTGTACGATCTCGTAAAAGCCTCGATCACCGGATCAATCATCGGCAACGTCCTCCTAGTCTTTGGGCTCTCCGCGCTCTTGGGAGGAATCAAGTTTCAGACCCAACGCTTCAACCGGACAGCGGCAAGCCTCGGCGCGACCATGCTCCTGTTGGCAGCCATCGCACTGGTCGTTCCGGCCATCTTTCACTGGGTAGTCGGCGATAGCGCCGAACTGAGAGAACACAAGTTGAGTCTCTTCATCTCAGTTATCCTCATCGCTACCTACTTCCTTTCTCTGCTTTTCTCGCTCAAGACCCATTCACATCTCTACAGAGGCGCAGCCGGCCAGGAACAGCACCATGATCAAGGATGGTCGCGCGGCAAATCGGCGACCGTTCTGCTGGTGGCATCCGCTCTGGTTGCGTTGATGAGTGAACTGCTGGTTGGGTCAGTAGAGCACGCGGCTGAGACCCTGGGAATGAACGAAGTGTTCATTGGAGTAATCCTGGTTGCCATGGTGGGCAACGCTGCAGAACACTCCGCAGCCGTCCTCGTCGCACTCCGCAACAAGATGGACCTGAGCATCACCATTGCGATCGGCTCTTCGTTGCAGATTGCGTTGTTCGTCGCTCCGGCACTCGTGTTCCTCAGCTACGCAATAGGACCTGAGCCAATGGATTTGTTGTTCACTCCCATGGAAGTCGTGGCTGTCGGAGTCGCGGTCGGCATCATGGAAGCGCTATCACAAGACGGGGAAAGCCACTGGATGGAAGGAGTGCAGCTGCTGGCGGTGTACGCCATTCTGGGAGTGACATTCTTCTTCCTGCCATGACCAAGATCGCCCCGGGGCCTGCAGGCCGTTTCCCGGCGGCCGCGTTCTCGAATCGGCACCCTGCACCCTGCACCCCAGCCACCCGCCCCGGCCCTAATTAGGAGGGGCAGCAGGGGAAAGAGATGTGCCCTGCACCCCCCACCCTCCGTTTAACAACCTCGCACGATCGACGTCTACAGTATTGCAGGCGAAACCAACCAGTGGACTGGGCAGGGAGGATCCATGAAACCCACAACAACTTCGCTGCTGACCGCAGCACTCGTAGCAACCGGCGCGGCTCTGGCCTCCGCGCAGGGTGGCCCCCGCGGCTCCGGGTATGGCTTTGGCATGAGAAGCTGGGCTTTGCACGAGAACGGTGTCGACAGCATAGCCGCACGAGTTGAACTGACAGATGAACAACGCGGGCAACTGGAGGATCTGGCTCGGGGCTTTCAAGACGAAAACGCCGAAGCCATGGACCGGATGAACCGGATGCACGCAGAGATCGACGCCCTGTGGACCGACATGCAACGGCCCAGGTGGGAGGCGATGGACAGTATCGCTCGGAAGTACGACTACCCGGAGCGCGACTTGAGGCCCGCGCTGACCAAGCTACACAACGATATGGCCGCAATAATAACGGTTCAGCAGCAGAGGCAACTACAGGATCGGAGGCCCTTGGCGGGCAGATCTCGCTGGGCAGGTGCGAGCAGAGGCTATATGGGGTCAGGCCGTGGACCCACCTCCATGCGTCGCGGGCAGGCAGGATTCAGCCAACGCGGAGGGCGGCGCTTCGTGGGGAGTCACCGCATGGGACAAATGCAGCGCATGAGACTGCACCGCCCCCCACCAATACAGCCGTAGCGCATCCTCGCGAGTCGTGAGTGGGCAAACACCACCTACTCACGACTCACAAGGATCACAGCGCCACAAACTTCCGCAGTATTGTGAACGGCATGTCGCCGCATCCAGCGCTAGAGTGGCAGAATCCAACCTTTGACTTGTTTCAGTTGAGATCTCCAGTTGCCTCAATTGGCCCTTGTTGGGGTCCAATGACAACACCTGGCAGTGCCCATGTAAGCTCACCATCGTCTACGACCAGTGTGCCGTTGATGAAGACGAAGTCGACCCCGCTCGGGTATTGGTGTGGTTCGAAGAATGTCGAATTGTCTCTCAACTCGTTCAGGTCTAGCACAACGAGATCAGCGACGTAGCCCTGCTTGACCATGCCCCTGTCCTCCGAACCCAATATCTGCGCAGGCAAGGACGTCGCTGACCTCACTGCATCACCTACGGACATCAGGCCCCTATCGAGTGCGTAGCGCCGGATCTTGCGGGGATACGTACCGTACACTCGTGCATGTGTCGGTCCGTCTTCGGGCAGGTTTATCCAACCGTCAGTTGCCGTCGCCGTCCACGGTTGCGCGGCGTAGGGCTCGATGTCATACTCGGACAACGAGAACCCGCGAACTCGTGCTCCACCCCTACGGTTGGCATAGCCTTCGAGTTGCAGTTTGATCGCCATGTCGACGTGCGAGATTTCGTTCGCCTGGGCGAGTTGTGCGATGCTCTTACCCACATGGGAGGCATCGGGATAATCCATCACAACCACTTGCTCCGCACCGCCGCGGCGAGCGATCTCATGCTGGATGTCCATTCTGATCAATGGCAACAGTGAATCGTTCGCGAGAGCGGCACGCAACATCTGAGCGTAGTCACGCCTCTGGCCTCGCTCACCTCCCAACCCGTCGACCGTGAAGATCCAACCTGGAATCAATACGGTACTACCATCGCTGCCAGTCGTATTGTACGGATATTGGTCGGCATACACCGCCACGCCGCGTGCCCGGGCTTCGTTGATCAAACGGATCACTGCTTGCGAAGCACCCCAGTAGTTAGCGCCCTTTGCCTTGATATGACTTGCCACCACGGTGGCTCCCGTCCGCTCACCGATCTCAATAGTCTCGATTACGGCATCCAACAGCGAAGGTGGCCGGTCCGCGTATTGGCTAGGCCAATACCACATTGGATCAGCACCTTCACTCCGTTCGTGGGAGATGTACACGCCATGATAGGGTACGATTTCCTCCACCAAGGCCACGACTTCGTCCGTAGTACTCCAGCGACCAGGAACATACTCCAAGCCGGCCGACATCCCGTAGGCCCCTTCAGCCATTCCTTGACGCACGAGGTTGCGCATCCTATCGACCTCGGCAGGAGTCGCCTCCCTGTGAAAATCATCGCCCATCACTTCACGACGCACCGTCCCATGCCCAACAAGTAGAATGGTGTTGGGACCAAATCCGAGTTCTTCCAGCGCAGCCTTCTGATCGGCAATGGGCCACACCGAGCGACCATCCTGATTCCCCACCAGGGTCGTGATGCCTTGAGCCACGAGATTGGGCGCCGCACGGCGGCGCGCGTCTGGACTCCGTACACCACGTGGACCATAGATCGGGCCCGCAGCATGAGAGTGAATGTCGATGAAGCCAGGAGTAACCGTCTTCCCAGTTGCATCTATCACTCGATCCGCCGTGGCAGCAGACAAATCGCCGACCGCGACAATCCTGTCACCGCGAATGCCGACATCCGCTCGCATCCACGGATTGCCACTGCCATCGAGCACATGTCCACCAGCAATCACTACGTCGTAGTGCTGGGTGTGGGCTGATTGAGGGTAGGCGAGGAACAGTACGGTCGTACATAGGAGATAGGATAACGCGTGTCTCTTCATCTGGGCTCCGGTCTTTGAGGAGATTCAGAGGGGGCACTCCAGGCCGAAGCCGGGGCCAACATGATGAAACTGATAATCGCCAGTGGCTTCAGTGCCATTTGCAACACCCTGGCCGAGTGGGATGGACGCGGCCTAGCGTTGTAAGCTACCACAGGACCGTTACTCAGGTGACCGAATTCCGCGTTGATTTCTCATCATAGTCGGTTTGATTATCCTTAGAGCCATCTCATGACCCACTTCGATGCCTGTCTTTATGATCTAGATGGCACCCTGATCGATTCCATCGGGCTGATTCTCGCCACCTATCGTCACACACTGACACGATACCGTGGAACCGCGCCGGCTGACGATGTATGGCTGGAAGGGTTGGGAACACCTCTGCGGGAGCAGTTGCAGCCATTTGCTCAGGACGGCGACGAGCTCGAACAAATGGTGGCAACCTATCGTGACTTCAACTTCGCGCATCACGACACGATGATAAGGCCGTTTCCCGGCACTCGGAGCGCCGTTGAGGACCTGAAAGGACGTGGCGTGAAACTGGGTATCGTCACGAGCAAGATGCAGTACGGTCTCCAGCGCGGCCTGCGGGTATGCGGACTGGACGATCTGTTCACGGCACTGGTGGCGGCAGATGACGTCTCAAAGCACAAGCCAGACCCTGTCCCCGTCTTCAAGGCTCTCGATCTACTGCAGGTCCAGCCGGACCGCACCGTTTTCGTAGGTGACTCACCCCATGACATGGCAGCCGGTCGTTCTGCCGGCGTGAGCACAGCGGCCGCTCTTTGGGGTCCGTTCACCCGCGCTCAGTTGGAGATCCACACACCCAACCATTGGCTGAGCCAGCCCTCCGACATCGCCGACCTGATCGGGTAGCTCTTCTTCCGGATTGGACGCCCGACGAAACGCCAATGCCCGCTTGACCGTAGATAGGAACAGGCAAGTGGTCGAGGCCCGTCTTCAACGGAATGACCGATCTGAGTATCTAAGATAGGCGACGGGTTCGAGCCCGTTACAAACCCAGGAGGCAGGTTTCATGAGAAAGCAAGAGTGCTTGGCCAGAGGCGCCGGTCTGGCCATCGGCATCGCCATCGGACTCATCGCGCCCGTGGCAACACAGCTCGAGGCACAGCGCACCCAGAGCTACGAGGTGTCCGGCCAAGAGGTGTCCGTCTACAACCTCGCTGGTGAGATCACTGTCCGTGCTGGAGGCGGAAGCGCAGTTGTGGTGGAGCTGACCGGCGGTGGGGCAGACGCTGATCAACTATCGGTTGAGACCGGCTCAATCGATGGAATCGAGACCCTCAGGGTGATCTACCCAGGTGACAGAATCGTCTACCCCGGAATCAGCCGTGGCTCCCGTACCGAGACCAGGGTGCGAGATGACGGCACTTTCGGTGATTCGCACCAGGGTTGGGGTAGCAGCGGTGATCGCATCAGAATCTCGGGAAACGGCAATGGCCTCGAGGCCTACGCCGACATGACTATCTCGGTACCGGCGGGGCAGCGGATCAACATCTATCTCGCTGTGGGCGAGCTTTCTGCTGCCAACGTGGACGGTGAGATTCGCTTGGACACGCAATCAGCCCCGGTGGTTGCCCGAGAGATAAGAGGGTCCCTGGTCGTGGATGTGGGCTCCGGCAGTGTCGACGTGCAGGATGTAGACGGAGACCTGAGCATCGACACCGGCTCCGGATCGGTGCAAGT
>JBDGXD010000103.1:0-15925 GCA_039584755.1 Gemmatimonadota bacterium | reverse complement strand
TCGAACTAAAAACAGGCGACAAAGGGCTCAACGCTCAAAACGTCCTGAAGGTCTAGGCTCTCAGTCCTAGTCTACGAAGCCCCGCTCCTGATACAAGGGCGGGGCTTTTGTTTCTTGCTATCTTCTGGCATGTCCCGATCGATCCGACCGCGACTCTTCCTGATAGACGGCTACGCACTGATCTACCGTGCGTTTTTCGCGATGATCAGCCGGCCACTCCGGACAAGTCGTGGAGAGAACACTTCAGCGATCTGGGGCGTCGCCAACTTTCTCCACCGCCTGTTCGAAGACCGACGCCCTGAGTACCTGGTCTGGGTGCACGATGCGGGGACCTCGTTTCGTGCCGATACCTATCCGGAGTACAAGGCCACGCGTGAGAAGCTCGATGAGGAGCTGCAGGAGGATTTCGACCGATCGGTCGATCGCGTCGAGGAGTTGCTGTGCGGCTTCAACGCAAAACTAGTAGTGGTCGAGGGTTATGAAGCCGACGATGTGATCGGCACACTTGCCGCACAAGCTTCGCAGCAAGGCCTGCAAGCCGTGATCGTGTCGGGTGACAAAGACTTCTACCAACTCATCTCGGAAGACGTGGTCGTGCTCAATCCGGGCCGAGGGGGGCCGGCACCGATCGGGGAGAGCTTGGCCGATCTCACCAACGCCACGGAGCGTTTGGGGGTCCCGCCAGAGCGCGTGGTCGACTACTTGGCGTTGGTCGGCGATGCCTCAGACAATGTCCCGGGTGTGAAAGGCATTGGAGACAAGACGGCTCGCGCATTGATCGAAGCATATGGTGATCTGGAGTCAATCCTTTCCCGTGCTGCCGAAGTGAAAGGCAAGCGAGCCCGTGAGGGACTGCTGGAACATGCCCAGGAGGCGAGACTGAGTCGGGAACTGGTCACGATTCGTCTCGACGTGCCGGTAGAGCTTGATCTTGCAGCAGCAAAGGTCACGGACTTCGACTCTGCGGTTCTGCAACAGCTCTACACTGAACTCGAGTTCAACTCGCTCATCCCAAGGCTGGAGAGACGGACCAGCGGTGTTGCTGAGCTGACCGAGCCGGAATCCGCAGTAGACGAGATTGTGGATGATCCTGCGCAGTTGCCTGCGATGGTCGCGGCTGTGCGCGCAGCCGGATTTATGGCCACCGACGTGGTAACAGAGCCCCAGACTGCTGGCACGACGCTCATCGGACTCAGCATTGCTCTGTCGGATGGGCGCGCCTGGTATATGCCATTTGGCCACCGCATACCCGACGGCGAACTCACCGCCGATGAGCCACCCTGCAACCTCCCGCCTCTGGGCGAGCCGGACACCAGTGTTCTGGCGGAACTCCTGCAGGACCCGGCTGTACCCAAGGCCGGACACGATCACAAGAAAGCGTGGTTGGCCCTCCGGGCTAACGGTGTGGAGTTTGCTGGCGCATCGCATGACACGATGCTTGCCAGCTTCGTACTCGACCCGGGCCGCAGATCACACGCCCTTGACATCCTCGCTGCGGACCATGTCCATACTCGGCTGCAGACGATTTCCGACCTCGTCGGGAAGGGGAAATCCGCACGATCGCTGTCGGAGGTCGATGTCGGTGATCTGGCGGCACTATCGTGCGCTAACGCACGTGTTGTGTTGGGCTTGAATGATGTCTTTGCTCCCCGGCTGGACGCCGCAGCGGCGTGCCCATTGTTGGATCAGATGGAGGTACCGTTGATCGGGGTGCTTGCTGACATGGAATGGCGCGGGATAAGGATTGACGCCGATCGTCTGAGGGATCTTTCACGCCAGTTCAGTGCAGAGCTCAAGGAGATCGAGCAGTCTATCTTCGAGTCGGCTGGTACTGACTTCAACATCAATAGCACCCAACAATTACGTGGCATCCTTTTCGAAAAACTGCAGCTACCTGTGCTCAAGCGAACCAAGACCGGACCGTCAACCGATGCGGGGGTGCTTGCTCAGCTGGCCGAGATAGGATTTGACGTTCCCCGGTTGCTGCTGGACTACCGCGAGTTGAGCAAGCTCAAGTCAACATACGTGGACGTGTTGCCCGAGAGCGTGAATCGTGACACTGGGCGAATCCACACCAGCTTCAATCAGACGGGTGCGGCTACTGGACGGTTATCCTCTTCCGATCCGAACCTACAGAATATCCCGATCCGAACGCCGAGAGGGGAACTCATACGGCAGTGTTTCATACCGGAGGGTGGTTGCAGTTTCGTAGTAGCCGACTACTCACAGATAGAACTGCGTGTGCTTGCGCATCTATCTCAGGACGAGGCCTTTATCGAGGCATTCCAACATGGCGACGATATCCACCGTCAGACTGCGGCCATCATATTCGATGTGGGCCTGAACTCGGTTACGTCCGATATGCGGGCCAGAGCCAAGACCATCAACTTTGCCACCATCTATGGGCAGGGCCCATTCTCGTTGGCGCGACAATTGAGCGTATCGCAGGAAGAGGCGAAGGAATTCATCAAGTTGTATTTCACGCGGTTTGCTGGGGTACGGCGGTTTCTGGATGACGCTGTGGAGAGCGCGAGAAGAGTCGGTTACGCGGAGACCTTGTTCGGTCGCCGTCGCTACATACCGGAGCTGAAGGATCGCAACTACAACATACGGGCTTTTGGCGAACGGACAGCGATGAATTCTCCCATGCAGGGATCTGCCGCAGATCTGATGAAGATTGCCATGATCAATGTTGCGGCGGCCCTGAGAGATGCCGCAATGAAGTCGGCCATGTTGCTTCAGGTACACGACGAGCTCGTTCTGGAATCACCTGAAGAGGAGGTCGACGAGGTGATTACAATCGTGCGCAGGGAGATGACGCAGGCAGCCCAGTTGAGTGTTCCGCTTGTCGTCGACGTCGGTGTTGGCCCCAATTGGCTCGATGCCAAAGCCTAGGAGGTTGTTGGGGTCGAGCACAGTTGGCATTTTTCTAGTCGACCTTGGGTGGAGACTGTCTTGAATCGGCGCGGCTTCACGTTCGTGGAACTGATGGTAGTGTTTGTAATCATTGGCCTGCTATCGGCCATCGTCTTGCCTCGACTACAGGGCTACCGACGGCGTGCAATGGTTGCCACTATGAGGAGCGATCTTCGTACAATGGGGCTGCACCAGGAATCCAGCTACTACGACCGCGCCACCTACACCGACGATATCGCCTTGCTACAGGTCAGCGGGTTCCGCACCAGCCCAGGCACTACCGTTGTAGTGAATGAAGCCACGTTCCTCGGTTGGTCCGCGACTGTCAGCCACAATCAGATCGTAACCCAGTGCTACATCTTCGTGGGTAACGCAGCTCCCGTAGGCACAGCTACTATCGAAGGAAGTGTTGCCTGAGGAGATGGCGCACCTAGTCTCATCTGATCGCGATCTGCTCATAACGGCCGGCCGCCTCCTCGGAATGAGCGAGCGATGGCTGCAATTCAAGCCGCTCAAGCATCCTCGACAAGGGGAGCGAGTGAAAGCATGGCACTGGGATCTCAGGGGAACGTACTTGGAGTTGGGTCTCCGACTGGCGGCTCCTACGATTCCTGCCGTACCTCGCCGCTAGTTCGGGGTTCCATGTTTGCCACGTGAGGGAGACCGCGGATACCCGGCCACCAGTTCCACTTGCCCGCGATATGCATGATGGCGGGAGCCAGTACCATCCGTATCAAAGTGGCATCGAGGACAACTGCAACCGCTAGTCCAAACCCCATCATCTGTGCAGCCAACACTCGCGAGAAGCTGAACACCCCAAACACTATCACCATGATCGCAGCCGCGCTGGTGATTACTGAAGCGGTGGCGGTTAGGCCTTCAATTGTTGCTTGGTCGTTGCGCCCCGATCGGTCGAATGCCTCCTTGATGCGGGCCAACAGGAAAACCCCGTAGTCCATGCTCAGGCCGAACACCACCGCAAAGACGAGCACCGGAACAACGACATACACTGCTTCCGTCGGTCCATCCAGGCCGAACAAGCCCGCACCCACTCCCTGCTGGAAGACCAACACAGTGACACCGAAAGCGCCCAGTACCGAGAAGCAGTTCATGACCACTGCCTTGACGGGCACCAGTATCGACTTGAATGCGATGGCCAGCATGATCACGGTCGTTACCAGGATCAGTGTGATGACCAGGGGGAACTGCGCGAGTAGGTCATCCTGTAGATCGACACTAGCGGCGGCGAATCCACCTAGGAGTACCTCAGCGGAATCGAGGCCAGATATCTCAGAACGAACTCCCCTGATGCGACGCACCACATCCATCGAACTCGTGAAAGAGGTGGTATCTGAGAGGATCACGTCCATCAGTGTTGTGCGATTGTCGGCGGACAAGTAGGCCGAAAAAAAGTCGGGAGACCGAGCACGAGCTCGCTCGATGTCGCCGTAGAACATGGCAAGGGCAAGAGCTGACATACCGGGCTGTATGTCGACTACGCTGCGGATTTGGGCGACACGAGCGTCGGCCCGAATCGAATCAGACAGCCGCATAAGGGGACGCAAGTAACTGGAGCTGACGACGCGCTCACCTTCGGGAACCTGAATGATGATTCTAACTGGCTGAAGAGTGCCGCCTGCGCCCAACTGCTGCAGGGCCTCCAGCCCGTCCGTAGACTCCGTATTCTGCGGGAACCATCCTGAGCGCGGTAGCCCGATCTTGATATGGGCCAGCGGCCAGGTGATGAGTGCGATGGCGATTCCTGCAAAGGCAATCGCGCGCCAAGGATGGTACACCAGCCAGCGGGCCCAGCGTTCCCAGCTAGTGGGCGCGTGGTACCACGCTAGCTTGCGGGCAAGCATACGGGGTACGTCAACTATCCGTCCCAAGTATGACAGTGCAGCCGGCAGTGCGGTGATACTCAGTAATACTGCCGAGGTCACCACCACTAAACCTCCGATACCCACGGAGCGAGTCTCGGTGATTGGCGTAATCAGCAATGCCGCAAATCCGACAGCGACAGTCATTCCACTGGTCACGACTGCACGACCGGCCGTTACGATAGCCCTGTGGGCCGCGTCGCGTTTGCCTCTGCCGCGGTTCAGTTCCTCGCGGAAACGGGTCACTATGAGCAAGGAGTAGTCGATACCGACTGCCAGTCCGACCATCGACACTATTGTGAGTACGAAGACCGAAGTTGGATAGAACCCCGACACGATCTGTATTACGGCTAGGCTGCATATAATCGCCAGTACGCCAACCGCCAGCGGCATTATGGCTGCTACCAGTGCTCCGAACGCCAGTATCAAGACCAACCCCGAAAACGGTAGCGCCCTGCGCTCACTCAACCTGGTGTCCTCCTTGCTCACCGTGCGGACGTCGTAGTCCAAAGCTGGCCTGCCAGTGACCAAGACCTCGTATGCATCCGACTGGGGGAGCCGCGCCACCGCGGTATGCACCGTGGCGCGGAACTCTGCGACGTGGTTGGTGGCACTGAAGCCATCCCTCACCTCCACCGTCGCCAGGACGAAGGTCATCAACCCATCATCGCTCACGAGAGTAGAGTCTTGCAGCGTGAGATATGAGATTGTCCGGGTGATATACGGAAGCTGACTAGCCGCTTCGCTAATCGTCTCGATGACTCGTCTGGTGGGTGCGCTGTCGATCGGGAGTGGTCCTGACACGGTTATGGCGAAGAAATCCGCAACCGGCTGTTGGAACGCCTCCCTGATCAGGTTAGTTGCGAGATGCGACTCTGAGGATCGTATCCGCTGCCCCTCGACGCGGAGATCATCTTGGACCCTGGCCGCCCGTGGCCATGCAATAACTGCCGCGACAGCCCACGCAAATAAGATCAGTGCGCGGAACTTCATGATCAGGCGGGCCGGAGGTGTAATCACTAACTCACCATGGTTGTTGGCGCGATCCCTCCGCCCGGCTCTCTGCTGGCCAAGCCAGAATTACCTTGAGCATCGAGTCAATGTTGTGATGTCATAGGGGGTGAGAATGATAGGCGTAGCAGACGCAGTTCGCCAGCCGGGGCCAGTGGCGCGACGCAGGCTGGGTACGGCATATTGACTCCATGAGGCCCCTTACGGTCGCCGCCCTGCTCCTGCTTGCGGTCGCGTTAGCATTCGGCCTGGGCCGCAAAGAGCAATCCTCTGTTGGTCCAACCGGTGCCTCACTCCCAGGCACTACCGCTGTCTCGCTAGCGGGTGAAGACGGAGTGGCAGCTCGCGAGCGAGTCCGCCGCCGGATTGCCGAGTCGGATACGTATCTTGGATACTCACTTGCCGAGGTAGACTCTGTGCTCAGACGGTGGCGGGATCGTTCCACCCGGCCGCTGCCAGTCTACTTTGCACCTGCGGCAGTGATGGGATACGGCGAGTCACTGGGTTCGGCAGCTAGAGATGCCTTCACGCGCTGGGAGCGAGTGGGAGCGATTCCGGTAGCGTTTGAGTTCGTCCGTGATTCTGCTCGGGCCGAAGTCGTAGTCAAGTGGATCGAGTCGTTTCCGATTAGAAGAACGGGCCAGGCCGACGTCGTGTGGGATTTCGAGGGCTGGCTCGTTCATGCAACACTCACCCTGGCGACCCACACGAATGACGGCCGCGTTGTCACGCCCGAAGTGGCCTATACGGTGGCGTTACACGAGATCGGGCATCTGCTTGGATTGGGTCATTCTGATGACCCCGCGGACCTGATGTACCCGTCCACATCGGTGCATGATCTGACAGCCCGCGACCGTCGTACCGCCCGACTGCTGTATGCGCTGCCGCCGGGGTCTGTTCGGGGCCCCTAGCCTAACGCCGCTCGGGCCGCGGTAGTGGAGTCGAAGTGGTGTCCACTGCCTCTGCGATCAGGAAGCCATATTCGGCATATCGCGCAACTCCGACGAACGGGAAATCCTCAGTCCAGTGATCGCCCGCCTTGTGGTAGTAATCCCATCTACTGCGTAACGCGGCCGTGCTGTCTGCCGAGAGGCCCTCAAACGGGTCGGGCCCAGGTATGACAAAGATTGCCGGTATGCCCTCCCCGACGAACGGGTAGTAGTCGGAGTTGGCCCGCGGTGGCGATGTGGTCACGCTCCAACCTCGATCCTCTGCTACCGCAATTGCCAGCGCACCCAATCCGGTTGAATCGACTCCGGCCAGTCGCCAGCTGACCTGCAGTCCGGGAGGAGCACCAGCGTCGATGTTGATGACAGCTTGTATGCGATCGAGTGGCCAGATGGGGTCTGCCACGAAATAGTCCGATCCGAGCAGACCGCGCTCCTCTCCCACGAGGAACAAGAAGAGAACCGAGTGCCTGAGGCGCTGGGTGGGGCCTGTCGCCATTGTCTGTGCGATTGCGAGCAACATGGCAACGCCCGCTGCATTGTCGGAGAATCCGTTGTAGATGGCATCGCCCGAAGCGTCCGGTTCCCCCACGCCGAGATGGTCGTAGTGTGCGGTGAATGCGATTAGTGAATCCCGCGCTAGTTGATCGCGGCCTGGGAGCAGGCACGCCACGTTCGCGGCCGCGATCTTTCGCGGGCTCAGTCGGATCTCGAACGTTATGTGCCGCCCCAACGGACCAGGCGCCATCGGCTGGCCTCGCTCGAGCGGCGTGCCGGATACGAGTTCATATGATAATCTGGGGCCGGCGAGCACTGACGCGATGGGTGGCAGGAACGAAGACCTGACGGTTGGGTCGGCGTGGTACAGCCGTGCCCCACCTCGGCTACGTCGGTACAACTGGTACGTGTTGTTGTCCCCGAGCAGGTGTACGACGGCAACCGCACCCAGCTCCTTGAGGACCGCAGCCACCTCGTTGTTAACCCGGGCGCCGGCTGTTACGGCCACGGCTCCCTGCAGCTCGAGAGTCCGCAGAGATTCTGGTCGCAGTTCGCCTACGGGGCCTACATAGACCGCCGAACCCGAGAAGTCGACCAGTGAAGCCCGGTTTCCCACGTCCGGTGTGAAGTCAGCTGGATAGCCGAAGTGCGCTTCGCGCATCCGGTGGGCCACACGCATCTCTGTGCCTGCCTCGATGATGGATTCCTCGAGCGGCACGCTCTGCAGATAGTTGGAATCGGCTGGAACGAGACCCAGCGCGCGACACTCGCTGGCTATGTAGGTTGCTGCAAGCTCAGCCCCCGTTGTGCCGGTGGCCCGACCGCGTAGGAGATCGTGAGCCAGGAAGTACGTGTGCGCCTTCAGAGCCAGAGTGTCAATCTCGACCTGTGCTGTTGCAGCTGCTCTTGGTAGCGCCGCGGCCAACGCAACCATGAAGAGCCAGTGAAGCCGTCGCATTAGACTCCTCTGTATGGATGAGTGAGTTTGGTGGTCTTGGATGTCAGAACTAGAATAATGGTTTGGGAGATCGGATGTCATTCGTTTACCTGATGCTATTGCTGCTCCAGGCCGGTGCCGTAAGCGAAGTCGATCGCGCAGTCGCCGACGGCATCCGTGCCGGAGCGTTTCCCGGTGCCGTTGTTGTGATCGGGACCGCGGACACGGTACTGCTGGCCAAAGGCTATGGTCACTTCACTTATTCAGCCGCGAGCAGTGTTCCGGACGCGGATAGTACCCTATATGATCTGGCATCCTTGACCAAGGTCGTCGCAACGACAGCATCGGCGATGAAACTGGTCGACCAAGGACTGCTTGATCTGTCTGCCTCGGTACAACGATACCTCCCTGATTTTGTCGGAGCCGGAAAAGAACAGGTGACCGTGCGCCATTTGCTGGAGCACCGCTCAGGCCTGCGGGCTTTCCTACCTCTCAACGATCGGAGTTCCAACCCGGTGGAGGCGCGCCGTTTGGTGGTGACAGAGCCACTTCGGCGGGAGCCTGGGTCTCGCGTTGAGTACAGTGATCTCAATGCAATACTACTGGGTTGGGTCGTGGAGGGCGCAACGGGCATGTCCCTCGACGAGTATGCCAATGCAGAGGTCTTCCGGCAGCTCGCAATGACGCAGACGTTGTTCACGCCGTCCCGTAACCTGAGGCCCCGGATAGCTCCCGTTGGATTGTGGCGCGGTCATGTCATCGCAGGAGAACTCCACGATCAGAACGCGGTCCGTCTGGGAGGAGTTTCAGGGCACGCTGGTCTGTACAGCACTGGCAGAGACATTGCTCTTTACGCCCAGATGTATCTGAACCGGGGCCGCGACGCGAGTGGCGTCGGATGGGTTAGCCCGCAGTCCGTGTCGCTCTTCACGCTACGGGGACGAGGTAACCGGGCGTTGGGTTGGGAGATGCGCGACACCACGGACGTGGCCAATACAGGCAAGTTGCTGTCTGACAGTTCGTTCGGACATGGGGGATACACGGGGACCTCGATCTGGATCGATCCGGTTCGTGATCTGTTTGTGATCGTTCTGACGAATCGTGTTTATGCGCCCCGAACGGGTCGCTCGATCAGTACCTTGAAAGCCATCCGGGGAAAGATCGCAGATGCCGCTGTGTCTCTCAGGGCCGAGGAGTGTTCTTCCGTAGTGATCGGAGCCAAGACCAGGAGACGATGCTGATCGAAGGTGAGGTCGGCCGCATCGCGCAGACCTTACGGCTGCCAATACTCATCTATGACGCGGATTGTGACTTCTGTGCTCGTTGGGTAGACCGCATCAGGTCCTGGGACCGAGGTCAAGCCGTGTACTACTTGCCACTCCAGGACAACCGAGCTCCGGGCCTCACTGGTAGAAGAAGAGAGGACCTCCAACAGGCGGTGCATCTAGTGCGTACCGACGGGGTGGTGTTTGCTGGCGCCGCGGCGGCGCGGGAGTTGTTCGGCTATCTGCCTGGCGGTGCGATCCCGGGATCCGCCATGAGAATCCCCGGACTCATGCCACTGGCGGCTCGGATGTACGCCTGGATCGCTCGCCGGTTTGGCCCGGTAGGCTAGAACCAGGCGGACGCTAGGACCTTCGCACCAATGGTGCCATATCGGTTACCTTGAGGCCCCCAATTGGAGAAGAACTGATGGCGCTGGAAGTACAAGAAATCCGCGAGGCCCTGCGCAAGGTCAACGATCCCGAGTTGGGCTTGAACATCGTCGACCTCGGCTTGGTGTACACGATAGACGTTGTGGGGGGTGATGTCGTCGTCCAGATGACGCTGACTTCACCGGGGTGTCCGGTCGGCGGCCAGTTGGTGGCCGAAGCCGATGCGACGGTTCGTGATGTGCAAGGGGTGCAAAACGTGTCTGTCGAGCTGGTGTGGGAGCCATACTGGACACCCGAGCGCGTCGATCCGAAGCTGCGGGCCTATCTGGGATTCTGAATCCTCATTCAACTATCGCCGCGAGCATCTCCTTCTTGCCCAGCACATCGGCTTGCCACTCCCGCAGCTCCACTATTGCTGACAGGTGTTTCTCGGCAGTCGGCGCAGCCCGCGCGACCGCCTGTAGCGTTCCATTGGGGCACAGCATGCCTGGCTCCATGGCTATCTCCTTGGCTCGCCGGTTCCGCAAGATCTTCAGCGCGTCGAGCCTCCTGTCGTAAGTTCGGTCATGCTCCGGTCGAGACTGTCGCCTCACGACGGGAAGGTCAGCTGG
Organism: Gemmatimonadota bacterium; assembly: GCA_039584755.1. Taxonomy (GTDB): domain Bacteria; phylum Gemmatimonadota; class Gemmatimonadetes; order Gemmatimonadales; family GWC2-71-9. Next base: position 5,470 of record JBDGXD010000103.1, on the reverse strand, counting down.
AGATACCTCAAAACCCTTTTTTGCTGATTCGACTAGTTGCGGGCCGTAGCGGGCCACGGCTGAAGCGGGTACGCCGGCAATCGACCTCAACTTGTTCTGGGTGCGGGGCGAGGCCTTGGCCAGAGCAAGCAATGCGGCGTTGCCGAGCACCCTAAACGGGGCGCGGTCGAGTTCTCTTGCGGCAGACTCACGCCACTGGAACAGCTCTCTCAGGACTGCAAGCGAACGGCGCGACAAGGCCTTTGCTCCCTTTATGCGGAGATAGGCTTCAGCGCTGTTGGCCGGCTGGGTCCACCGGATCCCTTCAAGTACTCGAAACTCCTCTCGGGCCCACTCGAGCCGTCCGCCCGCGTCTAGCTGGCTCTCCAGCATGTCGCGCAGCTGGGGTAAGTAGCTGGTATCTGCCGCCGCATACTCGATCATTTCGGCTGTGAGTGGACGCCGCGACCAATCTGCTCTTTGGAGTTTCTTGTTTACCGTGACCCCAAAGTGTTTCTCCAGCAGGGCACCCAGACCGACTGCCGGCTCTCCAGCCAGCTGCGCGGCAATCCGTGTATCGAACAGGCAACGGGCCGTGAATCCGTAGTCGCGGTTGAGAATGCGCAGATCATAATCGGCATCATGCAGTACGATTTCAATGCGAGGCTCCTCGAGCAAGCGACCGAGAGGGGCGAGGTCATCCACCGCCAGTGGGTCCACCAAGGCAGTCTCCGCGTCGGAGCTGAGCTGGATCAGGTACACGCGGTCAACATACCGGTGAAATGAGGCGGCTTCGGTATCAAGGGCAACGCGCGATTCCCGCTCAAGCCGGTTCACAAGCCCTGTGAGCGCGTCCGCGTCAGCTATCAGCTGCGGTGAGTTATTCTGAGGTTTTCGTCCCACGGTCGATGTAACATCACCAGGGAGCGCTAGATCCAAAAGGCGTTCCGGCCAGACTGGTCAAGGGGTTTCGGGCTTGGCTCAACGGCCGGTTGTCCACACGCACGGCCAGAGTAATGTCGACAAAGTGTAACTGATTAATTAATAACAACTTACGTGAGCCAACGTACGGATAGTGTAGAGTGAATGTACCTACTATGTTATGATGGTGGCTTATTGAGGCATCAATGTGTTCCTATCGTGGCCTCACGCGCGGCAAGGCTGAAACCTGGACTGTCCCTACGCAGTAGGCATTGGTGGTGGGCTACAACCAAACTCATGGGGGCAACAATGAGAACAACGGCTGCCTTTTTTGTCACCTGCCTGTGCGCCGCTGCAGCACTACCGGCACAGTCGGGTACAGACTCCTCCGCGATCCGCGCCACTGCGCTGGACTACATCGAGGGATGGTACGCGGGGGATGCAGCGCGGATGGAACGCGCCCTACATCCGGACCTCGCCAAACGGATTGTACGGATGGGACAGGACGGCTCCAGCTCACTGAGCAACATGACAGCCAAGCAGCTGGTTGAGGCCACGAAGGGTGGATACGGGAAACAGACACCCGACAACGAACAACAGAAGGACATCACGATCCTGGACATATTTGGAAATGTGGCTGTTGTGAAGATTGTGGCCCGGGATTGGATCGACTACTTGCATATCGGCAAGTTCGACGGCCAGTGGGTGATCATCAACGTACTGTGGGAGCTAAAACCGCAGGGGTGACCGCCGCGATTTGTCTATTGTAGCCCCCAATCGGCGGCGGCGAGCACGGGCGCGCGGACCACAATCTAGTGCTCAATTCAGCGGTGCCCGGCTGGCGTCGATTGACGTACCGGTGTGTTCCGTTCCACCACCGAGGTTAGGGCACCTTACGTGTATACGGCTCCCCGTAGCTTCCGTTCGCGGCGTGATGCTTGTTCCACTCCTGGCGCAGGCAAAAAGCATCGATACCGGAGGGCCGGTCGACCGTGAGTACCCCATCCAAGTGGTCAATCTCGTGCTGCAGCAGGGCGGCGAATTCACCTTGGGCATCCAGCTGGTGACGCTCCCCTTTGAGGTTCTGGAAACCGACCGAAATATGGTAGGCCCGCTGTACCCGCACTAGCAGGTCTGGGATCGAGAAACAACCATCCCAAACCTGAAAGTCATCAGTCCCAACGTCCAAGACTTGCGGGTTGGTCAAGAACAGCGGTGCGTCGGTCTCGACGTAAACGAGTCGCATTGGTGCGCCGATTTGAGGCGCGGCGAGTCCACTGCCATAACTGTATCTCGCTCTCAGATCGCGCAACGTCTCTTGTAGATCGTCGGCAACAAGCTTCACGGCCGACGATTGGGGTCTTTTCACTGCTTCGCATTCACTGCGCAATACAGGGTCGCCCAATAGGCGAACTGGACGGATAGCCATTACTCCCTCCCTGAACGGGGGCCACCAATGTAAGATCTTGAGATGATTACGGCCACAATTCTGGCGGCGGGAACTTCGTCCCGCATGGGCTTTCCCAAGGCTCTCCTCGAGTTCCACGGCAGGACTTTCCTGGAAACCATTTTGGACGCAACGGCGGCACTCGGCGTTCAGCGGCTGGTCGTGCTCGGGCCCGGATCTGATAACATCTTGTCCGAGAACGATTTAAGTGACGTACGAGTTCTGTACAACGATGATATGGACGCTGGGCCAATCGGATCGATCAGGGCTTCTGTGAAGGAGGTTCTCGAGCACCCTGTCGATGGCTTGCTGATTTGGCCGGTGGATTTCCCTCATGTGGCCATCGAGACCGCACGGGTGTTGATCGACGCATTCAAACTGGGCACTGGTGACATAGTAGTGCCATGCTATCAGCAGCGGCGGGGCCACCCCGTGATATTCGGGCGACCCGTCTTTGGCGAGCTGCTAGCGGTTCCCAACGCTGAGGGTGCCAGGGGGGTTGTGCGAGCCAAACAGGACCGAGTACTGAACATTGCGGTCAGTGATCCAGCGGTAGTGGATCAACTCAACACTCCGGGAGCATACCAGGACCTGTTGCTTCGGGAAGAGCGATTCAGAATCGGAGACTGACCGCGTAGGCTACGACCGTCAATTCCGCAAAGCGCCCGCTACCCAACCTCGGCTCGCTCTGTGCTCGGCACGTCCAGCTCTCCGAGTACTCTCTTCATGCTACCATGATATTCACTGAATGCTGCACGTCCTTGTTGAGTGAGACGGAGCATCGTATGTGGTTTCTTGCCGACGAATCTCTTTTCAATGTCAACGTAACCGGCGGCTTCCAGCTTGCTCATGTGCGACGACAGGTTCCCCAACGTCAAACCAGTCTGTCGTACAAGAAAAAGGAAGTCGGCCTTATCCACTACATATAGATATGCCATGATCATCAACCTGGCCGGTTCGTGAATCAGCCGATCGATGCTGGCCAGCGATTCGATTCCTCTGTCGTCGTCAGTCATCCGTTGCTTCCCAACTCCGCGTCTGTCGGTAGTGGATACCGCCTCAAGAAACGCTTAAGCAGAGTCAAACCGGAGACACAGGCTGCGACCCCCGCGACCAGAATGGGAATCGGGCTATCCAGAAGCTCGCTGAGCATGACTGCGGTCGCGAATAGTGCCCCGAGCCCGTATAGCCGTTGAAAATCCTGCATGTAGGCGAAAAAGCTGAAAACCAGCCAGATCCCGACACCGAGTAGGATTGAGAAGGCCGTGTGATTGTCCCGTATCCATCCCACATTCCCGGTGATAGTGAGTACCAGCAAGACGATGGTGGCCGCCACAGCGAAGGTGGCAATGAGCGCAGTGTTGCGCTTTCTGGCTCTCCGCCCCGGACCGAACTCCACCAGGCCCATCCGCGGGACAGTGATCAGTTTCTTTGAAAGAACGAGGAAACCAGCCGAGGCTAGCTGCAGTACGGGACCCAATACACGCCCCAAATCGCCGGCGCTGTAACCCAGGAAGCCTGCAATGAGTAGGAAGCCGAGAAAGAAGTCCACTAGTCCATCTTGGTGGTATGACGTCCACGCCTTCTTCTCAAGTCGCTTGAGATCTGCATTCTCTGTCATCAGTTGACCTCCATTCTCCTTGAACCAGCGCAAATGCGTGGGCGATGCATAGTAGTTTGTAATGCAAACTTATCTGTAGTAAGTATAGGCACGATCCGGCGAGTGTCAAGGAAGGGGGATCAGCCAGGAACCTGGGGAACGAGAATCTCGGAAATTGCCCCACGGGTGTTTATAAACAAAAACGTTGAATTAGTTGCGAAAAGGCGTGCCCGTGATTAGGATTCGTACCCCATGAAGCCGATCACGCCTGGACTCGCCGGTCAGAAGGGACCGCGCGGTGAGATACTGCTCGAGCTGAAGAAAGCTCAGCCGGCGACGGCCAAGGAGCTGGCCGATGTCTTCGGCGTGTCCGCCAATGCGGTTCGGCGACACCTGAAAGAACTAGAAGCCGAGGGCCTCGTTGTTTACGGCCGGGAACAGCGGGGAACGGGCGCGCCCACCTACATGTACCGGCTGAGCGAGAACGGTGAGGCCGTGTTTCCCCAGCAGTATAGCGAGGCATTGCAGCATGCTCTCGCCTTCATCGCGCAGAATAGCGGACGGGAGAAGGTGCGAGAGATGTTCGCCGAACGTTTCGGTGCGTTCTCGAAACAGCTTCGTACCCAGCTTGCCGATGCTACGCTGGAGCAAAAGGTCGAAGCTGTAGTGAAGCTGCTCACGCAGCAGGGGTTCATGGCAGCTTGGTCCGAGGAATCTGGAGAGGTTCGCCTAGCACAACACAATTGTGCCGTGCGTGACGCGGTCGAACAGTTCCCTGAGATCTGCGCGGCGGAGGCTGATTTCCTCCGAGAGATCTTGGAAAGCGAGATCAAGCGCGACTCCTATATCCCCGAAGGCTGCAATTCGTGCCAGTACTCAATCAGTCCAATGGTGTCTCTGTCCGTTCCAATTGAAGCGGCTTCTGATGAGGCCCAGCAGGAGAAGCAATGACGAGTAGTGTAGAGCAACACGTCAGTCAGCCGTACAAGTACGGTTGGACGACCGAGGTCGAGTCAGACCGGGTCCCAGCGGGACTGAGCGAGGACACTATTCGGCTCATCTCGGAAAAGAAGGAAGAGCCCGAGTGGTTGTTGCAGTGGCGGCTCAAGGCATACCGCGGCTGGCTCAAGATGGCTGAGCCAAGCTGGGGAAACGTCGAATACGAGCCAATCGACTACCAGGCCATCTCATACTATGCAGCGCCCAAGAAGGAAAAGAAGCTGGACAGCCTCGACGAGGTCGACTCTGAAGTCCTGGAGACCTTCAACAAACTTGGGATTCCGCTGGAAGAACAGAAGCGTCTCGCGGGCGTCGCGGTCGACGCGGTGTTCGACAGCGTTTCAGTGGCTACGACATTCAAGGAAAAACTGGCCGAGCACGGGGTGATCTTCCTGCCGTTTTCAGAGGCAGTCAAGCAGCATCCAGACCTGGTGCGCAAGCACCTCGGCTCGGTCGTGCCCGCCACTGACAACTTCTTCGCGGCACTCAACTCGGCGGTGTTCACTGACGGTTCGTTCGTATAT
>JBDGXD010000102.1:0-22345 GCA_039584755.1 Gemmatimonadota bacterium | reverse complement strand
CGACTGCCGAACGGGTGTTCGAAGAAAAGAATCGTTGGGTGGGTCTCGTCGTCGGCGCGATGATCCAGCTACCACGTGCGGCGCTCACAGCCGACGAGATCGCGCCTCTGGCTGACTTCTTCTCGTTCGATATCAGCGAATTGACTCAGACCGTATTCGGAATGTCGCGGGACGATTCCGGTCGCTTCCTGCCCCAATACCTGGAAGCAGAAATCCTGCCGGACAGCCCCTTCGAGTCGCTGGACCAGGCAGGGGTGGGGAAGCTGGTGGAAGTAGCGGTGCAGCTGGGCAGGAAGGCCAACTCGGTGCTGAGGATGGGCATCTGTGGTGAACACGGTGGGGACCCGCAGTCGGTGGAGTTTTTTCATCGGGCCGGACTGAACTACGTATCCTGTTCGCCGTTTCGTGTCCCAGTCGCCAGACTGGCAGCGGCTCAGGCGACCTTGCGCGATTGATGTGTGTGGATAACCTCGCGGTGGCGCTGCACGGTTTCCACAGAGACTGTCCACATCATGTAGAGCGTCACGAGTAGACCTCAACCCACTACGTATCAATGGCTTAGCGATTGTGAGTCGAGGTCTACTCGATGTTCATAGTCGATTACGCACGAGTTTCCACAAAGAGCGTCTGTGGAAAAGAATGGACGCGCGGGGCACGGCCAAATCGAATTTCGATAGGGCAATCCAAATTTCGGCACGGCTGATCCAAATTTCGGCACGGCTGATCTGAATTTCGATACGGCTGATCTGAATCTCGATACGGCTGATCTGAATTTCGATACGGCGAATCTGAATTTCGATACGGCGAATCTGAGTTTCGAAACGACGAATCTGAATTTCGATACGGCGAATCTGAATTTCGAAATGGCGAATCTGAATTTCGAAACGACGAATCGGAATTCCGCTATGACCGATCTGAATTTCGAAACGCCTTGTCGTAATTTGGAAACGGTCGATCGAAATTTCGAAACGGCGTTCCGAAGAACTGCCCAAAACGTCCTAAATCATCGTTTGACAAGCTGTTAGCCCATCTCACAGTATCACCCGCCCGACCACGAGCCCCCGCGCTGCTTGGTTCAGGGGCAGTCGGACGACACAGACACCCCTTTGGCTTGCAGGACAGCCACGTCCGTGCAGCTCACGCTTGTGGACAGGAGATAGACCCTGTCGCCCGCTCCGAGCCCTGTGTTGTCGAGCAAAGGCTGGATGACGCTGAGGTTTGGGTTGTGGTTGAGGTTGAGTCTCTCCAAGCTCGTGAGCCCGCTCAACGCGCTGATGTCGCTGATCGAGTTGTCGGCGAGTCTGAGGCTGGTCAGGCCAGTGAGATTCTGAATCCCCATCAGGAACTAGGTCGTTCGTCGGACGTTCGATGCATTGAGAGAAGCCCCGAACGCCGCGTGACGCTCGGGGCTCAGCCACAATCGACCCGCAAACAGAAAAATCCGCACCAGTACGGTACGGCTAACCCTTCAACCTACAACGGCTTGTGTTTCCCTGTCCCAGTGGAGGCGCGGGGAATCGAACCCCGGTCCGAACCTCGATCCGAAATCGCCGCTACGTGCGTAGGCTACGCTCGTTGTCTCCAGCGGTTGGCGCGTAGCCATCCAACCACCGGACTAGCTCCCAAGAGATCTCACACTGGGCACGGGAGCGCTACCGAGTGCCAGCCTGATTTTGCGATACCCGCGCGCCGCTTCAGGCGGGCTGCAAACGCGGGCAGGAGCGCAAGCAGTTGCTTACGCTGCCATGGCCAAGTCAGTATTGGCAGTTGTTATGGTTTCCCAGTTGTTTTACCAGGTGACTGAGAACCTGGACACGCAACGATATCTTCACCAGACCCGTCGAATCCTGTCGCCCCCTCATGCTAAATCTATCTATCCGAGCCACTTAGCGACACCCCGCCGGACGAACGACTGGCCGTCAAGCTAGGTGGTTGATACGCGAAGCTGCCGCTCCAGCGCCAAAGCCGTTATCGATGTTCACTACTGAAACGCCGGACGCGCAGGAGTTGAGCATTGCCAACAGGGCTGAGATACCACCAAACGCCGCTCCGTACCCGACGCTCGTGGGAACGGCAACTACAGGGACCTTCACCAGCCCCCCCACAACACTGGCCAACGCGCCATCCATCCCGGCTACTACGATCACCACTGACGCCTGCTGCAGTTGGTCCGTCCGGCCCAAGAGTCGATGTATCCCCGCAACGCCCACGTCGTACAGCGTGTCCACCCTGTTCCGGAGCACCCTGCAGACCACGGCCGCCTCCTCGGCAACTGGGAGGTCGCTGGTCCCTGCACTCACAACCAGGACGGTTCCTCGCCCAGTGGGCGTTGGTACCGGATCTGGGGCCAGATATAGGGTACGAGCCAGCGGGTTGACCTGGACTGTCGGGAACCTCTCTAGCACGGCCTGCTGCGTCTCAGCGTCCGCGCGGGTGGCGAGGAACGAGTCGTTCTGGCGGGCCAGTGACTCACAGATACCCACCACTTGCTCCGGAGTCTTGCCTTCCGAGAAGACGACCTCGCTGAAACCCTGCAGCAGTGGCCTCAGGTGATCGACCTGGGCATACGACAGGTCCTCCACCGGAAACCGGCTCAATTGTGCCAACGCGTCGCCGGATGAGACATCTCCTCGCTCCACCGCGGCAAGCAGCTCGGTCAGCCCGGCTTCGTTCATAATGGAACCGCCTGTTGTTCGAGATACCCGTGGAATATCGACTCTATCTCGTCCATCGACTCTATGGAATGCAATTGGGCACGCAAGGCGGCCGATCCGGCAAGCCCCCGGGTGTACCAACCCAGGTGTTTTCTGAACTCCAGAGCCGACCTCCGGTCGTTTCCTTTGATCTCCCGATGCAGCCTGGCGTGCCTCAGGGCCACCGCGAATCGCTGCTCGGCGTCGGGGATGGGGCTTTGTGGCCTGCCCGAGAGACGTTCGCGTGCCTGCCGAAAGATCCACGGATTGCCGAACGATCCGCGGGCGATCATGATGCCGGCACACCCGGTCTGACGTAGCATCAGCGCTGCATCGTCACCGGACTTTATGTCTCCGTTGCCAACCACCGGGATCTCCAAGGCCGCCACCACGGCAGCGATTTCGTCCCAGCGCGCTACCCCGCTGTACATCTGAGCGCGAGTGCGCGGATGCAAGGTCAGGACTGCGGCTCCTGACTCCTGGCATCGAAGTGCGATCTCCACCGGATCACGCCGGGATTCGTCCCACCCACTCCGGATCTTGACCGTAGTAGGAAGGTGTGTCGCCTTCCGAACCGATCGGATGATTCGCTGCACGAGGTCGAGGTCTTTGAGGCAACCCGAGCCACCGTTGCGTCTGACCACTTTCTTGACCGGACAGCCAAAGTTGATGTCGATGAAATCCGGCTCGTAGTGCTCGGTAACCAGTCGGGCGGCCTCTTCCATTCCGTGGGGGTCGGCTCCGTACAGCTGAATACCGATCGGTCTCTCCGGCGGCGTGAAGAACGCCCCGTCGTGCACGTTCTTGAGTCCGCGGCGCAGTCCTTCTGACGAGAGGAACTCGGATACGACAACGTCAGCGCCAAACTCCCGACACAACAAGCGAAAGGGTGGTTCGGAGACTCCTGCCATTGGAGCGAGGAAGAGCGGTATCTCGTGAGCGACACGGAAGGGGAAGTCCATAGTGAGGGATCATAACAAGGGCCGGCGGAGCCAGCAAGCAACATGTTTGACAGTTGCGCCGCGAACCCGTTAGCTTGTGCCCTTGTACTCAAAACCACGTTATACAGCTGAGAGATAATGCACTTACGAGAATTCTTCTCTCCTGATGCCATACGGCTCCGTCTCGAGGGTACCACAAAGGACGAGATCCTGAAGGAACTCATATCGCTGTTGGCACTGGACGAGAAATCCGAGGGTATGCTCTACAAAATGCTCAAGCGCCGCGAGAATCTGGGTTCCACCGGAATCGGACGGGGGATAGCGATTCCCCATTGTCGTTCGTTGGTGGTGAGTCGGTTGCGCGTGGCGTTTGGACGCAAGCCCTACCTCCCTGTCCTGGGCAAAGTGGCACAATTCGCCAAAGAACCCGACGTTCCCGAGCAGCTGGCGACGCTCGACTCGCCCGGGAATTTCATAGACCTACTCGGCCAAAAGGACATCTAGCGAGTAATCTGCCCTGCTACTCGACGACCCCGGATCCGCTACCTGTATGCCAGTCGAGCTGCGCTCCGCTGGCAGCAGGTTCACCGCGCATCAGATCTTCCACAGTTTCCCGTTCGCGAATAACCGCCCAACGGTCACCGTCAACCAGAACCTCCGGCGGTCTCGGTCTCGAATTGTACGTTGAGCTCATGGTGAAACCATAGGCTCCCGTACCTTGGACAGCCAAAAGAGCACCCCGTGTCACACCAGGCAAATCACGCTCGAATCCGAGGAAATCACCCGTCTCGCAAATGGGACCGACCACGTCAACGATGGTCGACTCCGCTGTTGAACCGGGTTCATCGGTTACCAGGCATATGTCGTGTACAGCTCCGTATAGACTGGGCCGCAACAGATCGTTCATTCCAGCGTCAACCACTACGAAATTGCGGCCTCCGGACTGCTTACAGTGCACGCAACGCGTGAGCAGCAAACCCGCGTTGCCAACGAGGAAGCGACCCGGCTCCAGCATGACACTGAGGCCCGTTTGGTCGGCCAGTCGCTTGATGACTTTGGCATAGACCACAGGATCGAGCGGATCTTCCGTAGTGTACCTGATTCCCATTCCACCCCCGACATCCACACTGCGGATCGCAGCGACTCCTGCCTCGCGCAGCTCAACAACCAATTCGCCTAGCTTGGCTGCTCCTTGCTCATAGTGTGCGGCATCGAGTATCTGCGAGCCGATGTGCATGCCCACACTAGTCAGCGAGAGCGACCCTCTATCGTTGGCCCAGCGAGCCAACCGGACCACTTCTCTCATTGGCACTCCGAACTTCATGCCACGCTCGCCGGTCTGCGTGTAGGGGTGCGTGTTGGTAGCGACGTCGGGATTCACTCGAAATCCAAACCTCACGACTGTGCCAAGCTCACGAGCCACTTGGTCCAACAGTGTCAGCTCATCTTCAGATTCTACGTTGATCAATCCGATACGTTGGCGGATTGCTTCAATCAGTTCACGTCTGGTCTTGCCGACACCACTGAAAACCACGTCGTCTGCCGAAAACCCTGCACGCAGCGCCCGAGTCAACTCACCAACGGAGACTATGTCAACGCCGGCACCCAAGCCACACAGCAGCTGCAGCACGGAGAGATTGCTGTTGGCCTTCACAGAGTAGAGAATGCGGTGCGGAACGCCCGACAGCGCCGCGCTCAGCTCGCGATACTGGGATCGTATCGTGTCTGCACTGTAGACGTACGCAGGCGTGTCGACCGCGACGGCAATACGATCAAGGGTAGCCGCCGGTATTTCTAATAAGCTCTGGCCCATACGGCCTCTGATATGGCCTCCTCACCGCACCAGACACAAGTGCTCGGCATCGGATCGGAACGGAACTCTTCGTCCGGCAACACCCGGATCTCAGCTTTCGTAACGTCCTTGATGTCGATCTCACAGCGTTCACCACCGCAGAAGCCGCCGTAGGCAAATCCCCCCGGTCCATTCATCAAATCGATCAACTGCTGTTTGGATACCGACCTCACCGAGTTCTCATCTCTCCGGGCAATCGCTGCAGTGTAGAGACCGCTTTGGATCTCTGCGAACGCTGTGTGGAGCGACTCGATCATACCGGCGAGCTTGACCGGCGATTTGCCACCGGTGCGTCTCGCAAGCATCGCCTGGTCCTCTGCCACATCACGCGGACCGATCTCCAACCTGACCGGTACACCCCTTCCCTCCCACTCATAGTACTTCGCACCAGGCTTGAGGCCGTCCCTTGCATCCAGCTCCACTCGGATCCCACCCTGCTTCAGCTCTCCTGCGAGACGATCGCTCACTGCCAATACATCGACCCGTTGTTCGTCCGTCTTCCAGATGGGAACGATCACAACCTGAGTCGGAGCCAATCTTGGTGGGCACACGAGACCGTTGTCGTCACTGTGGCTCATTATCAAACCACCGATCATGCGCGTGGAGACCCCCCAAGACGTGCTCCACACATACTCCAACCCACCCTCAGCAGTCTGGTATTGCACATCAAAAGCCTTGGCGAAGTTCTGCCCCAGGTGGTGCGACGTGCCCGCCTGCAACGCACGGTTGTCCTGCATCAACGCTTCGCACGCATAGGTCCTAACTGCGCCCGCGAACTTCTCCGATTCGGTCTTGAGCCCGGTGATAACCGGCATGGCCATCCACTCTTCCATGAAGCGCCGGTAGATGCTCAGAATGAGGCGCGTCTCCTCTTGTGCCTGGTCATCTGTTGCATGAGCCGTGTGACCCTCCTGCCAAAGAAACTCCGTCGTGCGGAGAAACAACCGAGTCCTCATCTCCCACCGAACGATGTTCGCCCATTGATTGAGCAGCAACGGCAGGTCGCGATAGCTCTGAATCCACTTCGCGTACATGGCATAGATGATTGTCTCAGATGTCGGACGTACGACGAGTGGCTCCTCCAGCTCCTTGCCACCTCCGTGCGTCACCACGGCTGTTTGGGGTGAGAAACCCTCTACGTGTTCCGCTTCTTTGGCTAGAAAGCTCTGGGGAATTAACAGCGGGAAATAGGCATTCTGGTGCCCGGACTCCTTGAACATATCGTCGAGGGTTCGTTGCATCAGCTCCCAGATACCATACCCCCTCGGCCTTATGACCATGCATCCGCGCACTGGCGAGTAATCCGCCATCTCCGCTCGCATTATCACATCGTTATACCATTGGCTGAAGTCTTCAGCTCTTGGAGTAATACCACGCTCTTGGCTCATCTACTCTTGCGCCCAGTTCCTTTCCGGTGTCACGATTCTGTCGTTGGAGATCACCCTAAGGGAAGATCAACTCCACACATACCCTTCCACGAGCCGGTCGAGCTCGACTCGCTCCTCCTCGCCTGAACCCATGTCGCGGACCACCACTTCCCCCTTCTCTCTTTCATCGGGACCCATCACAACTGCCCGCTTGGCCGGGCGTGCCGCAGCCAGCTTTAGCTGCTTCGCTATCGACTGCTGCTTCAGTGCATACTCAACCTTGAGTCCCTTGTTTCGCAGCTGGCCTGCCAGTCGCAACACATGAGGTTGGTCCTCGCCCGTGACCGCTACTAGAAACGCATCCACGCCCATCTGAATGGTGGGTTTGCCACCCATCTGCGAGAACAACTCGCTCAACACCACATCTCCCATTCCGAATCCTACGGCGGGTAGATCCACCCCTCCCAACGCAGCCAGCAAACCATCGTATCGTCCGCCACCGCAGATTGCACGCAGAGATTGATGTGCGTCAAACAACTCGAACACTACTCCTGTGTAATACGCCAAGCCACGCACAATACCGAGGTCGATATCCACGAAGTCTCCCACCCCCAGAGCGTCGAGCGCAGCCACGCATTGGCTCAAGGGTTCTCCCGCATCCAACCCACCGGGTACCTCATCCAACGCCGCGTGTACCTCATCTAATCCCCTGATCTCTCCCAATGACAGCACTCTAGCCGCTAAATCAGAGGAGATGTTGGCTGACTCAACCAGGCTGTCAGTCAGGACCTCACGTGGCTCCCGTTCGATCTTATCGATGTGTTGAAACGCGAGCGAGACCTGCGTGTCTGTCAGACCGTGCGCATCCACCAGAGCCCGCAGCACTCTCCTGTCGGAAACTCGCGCCCGCACATCTTGGGGCCCCAACCCGAGTGCACGGGTTATGTCCACCGCAGCAGCAATCAGCTCTGCGTCGGCAAGCGGACCGGGCTCTCCTATGATGTCCATGTTGAGTTGGAAGTGTTCACGGAGACGTCCCCGTTGCGGCCGTTCGTAACGCAATAGCTGCGGCAGCGAGAACCATCTAATCGGCTTCTTGATCGCTTGGCCGCGTGCCGCGACCATGCGAGCCAGCGACGGTGTCATCTCGGGACGAAACGCGACCGACCTGCCTCCTCTGTCCTCGAACGTGTAAAGCTGTCCGACGATCTCCTGGCCACTCTTCTTCACGTAGAGTTCGAGCGGCTCTAGCGGCGGGCCGTCATATTCCTGGAATCCGTAGCGGTTGGCTACATCACGCCAGACTGAGAAGATGTGATTTCGGAGAGCCGTGTCGTCGGGGGAGAAATCCCGGAATCCGGGCAGTCCTTGCGATTGCATCGCAACAATCTACCCGAGCGGCGGGAAGCCAGGCAAGCGGCTCATGGCATCTCCCACAGTGTGAAACGACCCGGTCACCAATACTGTAGCCGCACCACGTTGCACACCGTCGAGCGCTCGTGCGAAATCCGGTTCCACAATCACCTCGCCAGGTGCTAACTTCGCCATCATGTTGAGATCAGACCGGCGGTCCTCCGGCGCAGAGGGAGGTGTCGTCAACCACAGTGAATCCAGTTTTGGCAGTAACAAGCTGAGTATCGCTGCATGGTCCTTGTCCCTCAGCAGTCCGACCAATCCATGAAGTGGCCGTTCAATTCCAACTTGTGTGATACCGGCAGTCAGCGTGGCAATGGCTGCCGTATTGTGCGCCACATCGAACAACCACTTGCCTCTGCGATCAAACCGCCCCGGCAACTTCGCAACCGCAATGCCACTGGCTTTCTCCTGCCGCGCCGGCCGCATGTAGGTGGGAAGAACATCGAGTACCGCTGACGCGACCATGGCATTGCGTCGTTGGTGCACGCCTGACATGCCAACCGCACCGGAGTACATTGCCTCGCGAGGAACCACAACAACCTCGGCAGCGACGGCATCTGCCTGCCGCTTCAGCACGGCGATTACGCTCTCATCTGTTTCGCCTATCACGAACGGCCTTTCCGGCTTGGCAATCCCAGCCTTTTCGCGGGCTATCTCCTCCAATGACTCGCCCAGATAGTCGGTGTGTTCCACACTCACACAGGTAACAGCGCTCACCAGAGGATCGAGCACATTGGTGCTGTCCAAACGACCTCCGAGACCTACTTCAACAACGGCGATGTCCGTTCCGCGCGCGGCGAAATCGGCCAAGGCTATGGCAGTGGTTGCCTCGAAGAAGCTGGCAGAACTGTCCTCGATTTGTGGCTGCAACGCGTCGGTCCATTGTGCGAAGGCAGCCTCAGAAATCGGGCGCCCATTGACGAGCATACGCTCGCGCACACTCACGAGATGGGGTGATGTGTAGAGCGCGACCTTGAGTCCCGCTCGAGCAAGGCAGGCGGCAACCATCGCAGCCACCGATCCCTTGCCGTTACTTCCTCCGATATGGACCGTGTCGAAGTGCCGTTCGGGATTGCCCAAGCTGGAGAGAAGAGCACGGGTGGGATCCAGCGACCACTTCTTGCCACCCGCAGGACGTGCGTAGAGGTACTCGCAGGCTTCTTGAAATGTGCGGCTCAGCCTCCGGCCTCCGCCGGCTCGAGGCCCTGCATCATTCTGAGTAGCCGAGCCGTCGTGTCGCGCAATTCATAGCGGGAGACAACACGGTCCACCATCCCATGCTCGGCAAGAAATTCGGCAGTTTGGAAGCCCTCAGGCAGATCCTGCCGAATCGTCTGTTGTATGACCCTGGGACCAGCAAACCCAATCAACGCCCCTGGCTCTGCCAGATTCACATCACCCTGCATTGCGTACGAAGCTGTCACGCCACCCGTGGTCGGGTTGGTCAGGATGGAAACGTACGCATCAGGCTCAAAACTCCCTCCTGCATCCGGGCGCCCCCTGAGGCAGAAATCAACACCAACGGCACGCGCTCATCAACGGACCTAGTGGCCAGCCGCGAGATCTTCTCGCCCACCACAGAGCCCATCGAGCCACCCATGAAGGCGAACTCCATGGCACCCAAGTTGAGATCGATGCCGTTGAGCGTGCCGTACCCGGTAACGATTGCGTCTTGTGGCCCAATCTGCTTCTCTGCCCTGACGACCCGATCAGTATATCCCTCGAACTCCAGTGGATCTACTGAACGCAGCTCCAAGAACAGCTCGACGAAGCTGTCATCGTCTGTCATGATCTCTACATACCGCCGCGCTCCAATGCGACGGTGGTACTCACATTCCGGGCATACCTGCAACGCCCGGTCGAAGTTCTCGGTCAGGTCCACATGACCACACCGCTCGCACTTGTCCCAGGCATCTGGTGGGATCTCCAAACGCTCGCGCTGCGCCTTGCGTCGTTTACGGTCTTTGCGAAACCACGCCATCCCTCAACCATTCTCCCATTCAGTGAGGTGTCTGCCTAAAACCCGGCAAACCGCGACGTAAGAAGATCGCCGCCCATGGGCCGCTTCGCCAGCCCCGTGGTACTCAGACATTGAGATATCGCAACCCCTGTGAGTCCCACGAGACGCGCAGTGTGAGTCCGATCGCAACGAAGCAGGTCAACATGAAGGACCCGCCATAGGAGAAGAAAGGCAGGGGAATGCCGGTTATCGGCATGAGGCCAACCGTCATACCTACGTTCACCACGATGTGTGCGAGTAGCATTGCGGTAATGCCAGCCACGACCATGCTGGAAAACGGGTCGTTAGCCTTGCTGGCAATGCGCAATAACAGCAGCACCAGGGTCCCAAACAGAGTGAGGGTCACCAAAACACCCAGGAAGCCGAATTCCTCACCTACAACAGAGTAAACGAAATCCGTGTGCTGCGCTGGCAGGAAGGCAAGACGCTTCTGCGTTCCCTCGAGATAGCCCATTCCAAAGGGCCCCCCAGAACCGACCGCGATCTTCGACTGGATGATGTGCCAGCCGGTGGCCCTTGGATCGACATCGGGATTGAGAAATGACAGCAAGCGATTCTGCTGATATGGTTGCAGTCGATCCCACAGTTGCAGGGCTGCGAAGCCCATAATCGCGTTGGTGAACCAGATTGCGAGCCCTTCGACAATGTAGGGCCGAGTCCATAAGACGAAGATGGTGAACAGTGATATCCAGACGCTCCACGTGACAGCTCCGAATGCCATGAACACACTGATTCCGGGTGAGAGGAGCAATATCAACAACGTGGGCTTCACTCCAGCCCAATAGAGTGCGCCGAACAGGATCGCGATGAACACGATCGCACTTCCGAGGTCGGGTTGGAGTGCAACCAGTGCGAAGGGGATCCCCACAATGACACCCGCAGGAAGCGATTCCCAGATACTACCAGGTGGGTGACGCCGTCCGCCCAACATTCTTGCCAACATGAGTATGGTGGCTAGCTTGGCGAGTTCCGCCGGTTGACCCAGGCGAACGCCAAATAGGCCGATCCACGACTTGGTCCCCGCTGCCGTGCCGGCACCCACGCCAAAGAAGAGCGTCATCAACAGCAACAGGACAGAAACCGCGTAAAATGCGGGCGCTACCCATTCCAGCAGACGGGGAGACAACCTGAATGCAACGTAGGCAGCGACGAGGCCGAGACCGATCCACACCAACTGCCGCTTCCACACATCTGCCACCACCGAGGGTACGTCTGTCTGCCCGGCCGAATACAGGGCGGCCAGGCCCATTCCCAGTAGCACCACCACCAGTGCGATGAGGGATCTATCGAGGCTGTGTCGCTCCACCTGCCCCCGCCTCGGATGGTGTCCGGCGCATGAGAGATGTGTCTGGCAGTAACGGTGTAGGCTGGGGAGCTGAGTCGGATGGCAGCAGATACTCGACTAGACGAGACGGCTCGATTTCGCTCCCAATTAGATGCCGCTGAATGATGTTGGTGACCATTGGCGCCACCGACGATCCGTGTTCGGCGAACTCTACGATCGCTCCGACGACTATATCGGGGTCCTCAGCCGGAGCAAACCCTATGAACCAACCATGTGGTAGCCCTTGCGGATTCTGCGCCGTGCCCGTCTTTCCCGCGATTCTGAGTTGAGATACCCTGGCTCCCACCGCTGTGCCCGAGTCCACCACCATTTCCAGTGCTTCACGCAATCCTGCAAGGTCAGCCGCCGCCAAATCCAAGCCGGACTCCTCAGATTCGTTCCCAGCCACCAAATAGGGGTCCCGCGCGACACCGTCTTTGTTAGCCAGTTTGGCATAGAACTTCACCATGTTGATCACACTCTGTGCGTGCTCGCCCTGCCCGATCGCCAGGTTCAACGTCACACCGGATGTCCACCCACGGGGGCCGTAGCGTCTGTTGTAATACTCAATCGATTCGGGAAACACCGGTGTGCGCTCATCTGGCAGATCGATGCCTGCTGGCCGGCTGAACCCCATCTTCACACCGTCATCCAACAGGTGGGCAAGCGACAGCTGCAGTCCTAGTTGATAGAAGTAGACATCACAGGAGTGATATATCGCCTCCCGCAGTGTGAGCTCACCGTGGCCATCCTCTCGCCAACAACGAAAGTATCGATTGCCGTAGAGCATTCCCCCCTCACAGGGAACCTCCATGTGCGAGTCGAGTGTGACGATGCCTCGGCTCAAGCCACTCGCAGCTACTGCTAGCTTGAATGGAGATGCAGGTGCATAGTGGCCCTCTACCGCACGGTTGAACAACGGGTGGTCCGTTGCCTGTGATAGTATCCGCCACTCCTCTGGATCCATTCCGCCTACGAAGGCGTCGGGGTCATAACTGGGTGATGAGTAAAGCGCCAGGATCTCACCCGTCTTGGGGTTCATCGCCACAACGCCACCGCGCCATCCATCCGGGAACACGCTCGCCACGAACAACTGCAACTCGATGTCGATCGTCGTCCTCAGGGTGTCACCCTGATGCGGCTTTTCCCCCCAAGTCGAACGATCGAGGTCGTTGACCGTGCGGCCCAACGCATCAACCTCGATGAACCTCTGTCCGTCGGTACCGCGCAGTCTGTCGTCGTATTGTCGTTCGAGCCCATCTCTTCCCACGATGGTCCCGATTCGGGCACCTCCGAACTCATCAGCCGCCAGTTCCTCCTCCGTAACCTCACCAACGTATCCAACGACGTGGGCGATTCTATCCTTGTACGGGTAGGAGCGCTTCGGTTCGGTTTGGATCATGAGGCCCTTTACCGTCACTCGGCTCTCCTCCAGAGCTGAGACAATAGGGAATGGGGCGTCACGCAACACCGTAACCGGCTGATGCGGTTCATTGCGATAGCGGCGGAGGATCGCTTCGATTCCCGCCGAATCGAGACTGGCGATCGCAGCGATGCGTGTGAGAGTGTTGCGCAGCGTGGTGGGATCCGACGGCACGAGGGCGACGGTGTACCCTGGTACGTTCTCCGCCAACACGACACCATCGCGGTCGAGGATCAATCCACGGGGGGCGGGAAGCGGTATTGGGCGCAGCCTGTTGTTCAGAGACTGTGGTTTGTATCGGTCGGCTCCGAGGATCTGGATACGGAAGAACGCGACCGATAGAACCAGGAATATGAGAATAACAAACAACCGACCGACTTCGGCTCGGCGTGTTAGTTGGTGGGGATGGAACCAGGTCATTCGTGGATCCTGATGTTCAGCCAGCGGCGGAATATCACGAGTATCACGACACCGGCCACTGCGGTCGTCAGAGACTTGAGTGGCGAAAGATACAGGATCTGCCAGTAGAACGCTGAGCCCTGCGCGTGATGGCCAATCAGCAGTACGAACACGTCACGGAACCACGTCCCCACGAAAAAGAAGACCGCATTGACGAACAAGTTGTCGGCGAAGAACACCACCTTGCCCCATGCCGCCAGGTATCCGATGACCGTGTGCGCTAACGCGCCGGCGCCAAATGCCGTCGGTGATAGCGAGTCAGTCACTATACCAACGAAGAATCCCGCTATCGCCCCCTGGCCCGGCCTCGCTCGGATTGCATACACCAGCAACGCCAACAACAAGAAATCCGGGGCTACTCGCTCAATGCGCGGGTCCCCTATGAGCGGCCTCACAGCGAACTGAAGCACCACCAGGAGGAGCAACACGGCACCTAACTGCCACTGCTGCTTGATGAACCTCATGGCCTATTGTCCTCAAAGGCGACTCCGACTTCCCATGCCGGTCCGGTGAGCACTATCACGTGCGACAGCGACAGGGGGTTCACCGCCGGTTTGACTTGGTAGGTGCGTGACCAACCCTCCCGCTCCTCCCCCACATCCGTCACCGTACCGATGGGGATGCCAGCAGGATACACTCCCCCCAAGTTGATTCCTTCAGCCAGCACGATGCCCTGCCCCGAAGTGCGCACCGTAGCACCAACAGGCACCTCCCCGCGGAATGCAACCCCCCGCAGCTCCATCAACCACGTGTCGAGACCCGCGCTACCGCCCGCTGCGACGATACCAAAGATCTCTTCGCCGCCGACATCTATCACGGCGCTGGCACGGAACTCGGTGTCCATCCACACGAGAACCGTAGACGTGGTCGACTGCACCAATTTCACCACCCCGACGATCCCGCCGGGCGCCACCACCGGGTCCTCCAGTTTGACACCATCAATGCTGCCGGCAGAGATCACCAACGCAAGCCCGTCCCTCGGGTCTGCCTGGTACAGCACCTCGGCCGACACATGCTGCACCGGCAGCCGGTCGGAGAGATCCAGCAGTTCTCGCAGGCGTTCGTTCTCAACGGCCAGCAACCGTGTCTGCTGAGCCAAGGCCGTAATCGAATCGTAGACCGCGACATCCTCGAGAAAATCGGTTCTCGCTCCCAGCGCCAGCGAAACCTGTTCTTGGATGGCAAGGAACGGAGCCAGAACCGTACTTGTGATGGCCGACGCTATGTCCCGCTGGACATCTACCGGTGCCACCCGTCCTGCGACAGATAACACGATGCAGATGAGAAATGCGATAGTGTCGCGGCGTGACGCGAAGCGTTCCGGCGCGATTTGCACGGCGACCTAACTGGTGAGTACCGACCGATACTTGTCGGGATCGTCTAGAATCCGGCCTGTTCCTCTCACGACACAGGTGAGCGGATCCTCGTCGACCCGGATCGGCAATGAGGTTTCCTGCGAAAGCACGATATCCAGCCCTCGAATGAGGGAACCACCACCCGCCATCACAATGCCGCGATCCACTATGTCGCTGGCGAGTTCCGGCGGTGTGATCTCCAACGCCCGTCGTACTGCGTCCACGATCTGTTGCACCGGTTCCTGGATCGCTTCGCGGATCTCGCTCGAGTGAATGCGAACAACCTTCGGGATTCCCGACACGAGATCACGTCCCTTGGCCTCCATCTCCTTGTCACCGTCCATCGGTGCGGCAGATCCGATCTGAATCTTGATCACCTCAGCCGTCGGCTCGCCGATCAGAAGGTTGTAGTTCTTGCGCATGAACTGAACGATGGCCTGATCCAGTTCGTCACCTCCCGTCCTGATGGAGGTGTCACTGACTATGCCCGAGAGCGCAATTACAGCGATCTCAGTGGTCCCCCCACCGACGTCAATCACCATGTTGCCGGTCGGTGTCTCGACCGGCAAGCCCACACCAATGGCCGCCGCCATCGGCTCGGCGACCATGTATACCTCCTTGGCCCCGGCAGAATGGGCGCTGTCGCGGACGGCCCGTTTCTCGACTTCGGTGATGCCACTGGGCACACAGACAATCACCTTGGGCTTCACCTTGAAGACGTGCTTCTGGATTATCGACTCGAGGAAGTAACGGAGCATCTTCTCCGTCACGTCGAAGTCGGCTATTACACCATCCTTGAGCGGGCGCACGGCGAGGATCCCGTCCGGAGTCCTGCCGAGCATTCGCTTGGCCTCGAGCCCGATCCCCGTGATTCTCGAGGTCGCCTGCTCCACGGCAACTACGGATGGTTCGTTGAGAACGATGCCCTCGCCGCGCACATACACGAGGGTATTCGACGTGCCTAGATCGACGGCAATCTCGTTGGCAGGCAGTAGACTGCCTAGCGAAAGTTTAGGCCAGCGCATCCGCATTCAGCAAAGGGTGAAGTAAGGTGGGCGCGTGATTAGGGCACCCCGATACCGTTGAGGCGCCCTAACATAATGAATGCCGTAAGTTGAAACAAGATGGTTACTTACCGACTTCAGCGACGGTCAAGGACCGCCTCGGCATCTGCCACGTCGATGCCGAATGCCTCTCCGACACCCGGATATACCACCTCGCCTTCGATCACGTTCAACCCCAACAACAGCGCCCGGTCCGCGGCACAGGCCTCCCGCCAACCCGACCCCGCCAGGGTCCTGGCATAGGGAAACGTTGCATTGGTCAACGCGAGAGTCGACGTCCGCGGCACGCCGCCTGGCATATTGGCCACACCGTAATGCAGCACTCCGTCTACCACGTATACCGGCTCTTCGTGAGTGGTGGGCTTGATGGTTTCGATGCAGCCACCCTGGTCGACCGACACGTCGACGATCACGGCTCCCGGCTTCATGCGCTTCAAGTCTTCCCGCAGAACCAAGTGTGGAGCCTTGGCGCCGGTTATGAGGACCCCACCGACTACGAGGTCGGCCTGGGGCAACTGGTCTAGAATATTGAGCCGGTTGGAGTACACCAGATCCACATTGGCAGGCATCACGTCAGAGAGATAGCGCAGCCGCTCGAGTGACACGTCAAACAGAGTGACGTGCGCACCCAACCCCGACGCCATTTTTGCCGCGTTGGTACCTACTACTCCGCCTCCCAGAACCAGGACCTCGGCCGGCAACACCCCCGGCACACCACCCATCAGGAGCCCACGGCCACCATAGTGCTTCTCCAGGTATTTTGCGCCTTCCTGCACCGCCATCCGCCCTGCCACCTCACTCATTGGCGTGAGCAACGGCAGCTCACCGTTGGGCAACTCCACCGTCTCGTATGCAATTGCGACGCATTTGGAGTCCATCACCGCCCGCGTCAGCTCCTCGCTGGCCGCGAAGTGATAGTAGGTAAAAATGACCTGCCCCTCACGCATTTTGGGCCACTCGGGCTCAATCGGCTCCTTGACCTTTACGATCATGTCCGCCTTGGCCCAAACGTCAGCTGACTTATTGACTATTGTGCCACCCACTGATTCGTAGGTGTCGTTGGGAAAGCCACTCCCCTCTCCCGCCTTGTCTTCCACCAGTACTTGATGCCCGTCGCTCACCAGAGTTTCGACTCCGGCCGGCACAACGGCTACACGGTTTTCGTTCGTTTTGATTTCCTTAGGGACACCTATGATCATCGCATCGGACTCGTATCAAGTGAGTTGGTTTGAATCAGTTCGGACCGAGCCAAACCACGGTCTGGCGATCCGGGTTGAGATACTCGTGGCCCACTTGTGCAACTTGCTCAGGACTCACGCGATCGATCTCCGTCAGCAACTGGTCGATTGTACGGTACGGCTCACCATAGAGGGCGAGTGTTGCCAACCGGTACATCCGAGCCGACGGGCTCTCCAAAGATAACGTGACCTGGCCCTTCAACTGCTGTTTTGCCTCTCCCAGACGATCGAGCGGCAATCCCTCAGCCGCGAGCTTGCCAAGTTCCTCACAGATAACCGCGACAGCCTGCTCCGCTACCGATGGATGGGTACCAACGTACACTCCGGCGACTCCAGTCTCCCGGTAGAAGGACTGGTAGGTGTGAATCGAGTATGCCAAGCCCAGTTCCTCCCTGACTCTCTGAAACAGCGTGCTCGACATTCCCGCCCCGAGCACCGTCGTCAGGAGAATCAGAGGGTACCTGCGTTTGTCTCTGTAGGGAAAGGTGTCCGTACCCAATACCACATGCATCTGCGCCGAATCGCGTTGAACCTTCAGGCTGGCACGTGTGGCCGGCGGTACCGTATCAACTGCTTGGAGTTCCGGCCCGGCATCAAACGTGAACCATCCACACTTGGCGAGCAGCTTCAACAGTAGTTCGTGATTGAGGTTGCCCGCGGCCGCGATAACGATGTGTCGTGGATGGTAGGCACGTGTGTGAAGCTCACGCAGATCATCCGCCTCAAGACCCGATACACTCTCTTTGGTTCCCAAGATCGAAAAACCATACGGATGGCCGGGCCACAGTGTCTTTGCGTGCAGCTCGAACACCATGTCATCGGGTGTGTCCTCGACTGAGTTGATCTCCTCGAGCACGACCTTGCGCTCGAGATCGAGATCACCCTCTCGCAGACTCGGATTGCGCACTAGATCTGTCAGAACGTCCAGCGCCCGGGGCAGATCTTCATCCAACACCCGTGCCTGAAATGATGTGTGATCCCGCGATGTATAGGCGTCCAACGCCCCGCCACGCACCTCCAACTCGAGGGCGATGTCTCGGGCGCTGCGACGGTCTGTTCCCTTGAAGACCATGTGCTCGAGCAGATGAGACACACCCATCTGGCGTTCCTGCTCGTGGACCGAGGCTGTCGTGACCCAGATACCCACAGCCACGGAGCGCACGCCCGGCAGCAGCTCGGACAACACAGTTACACCGTTGGCCGCCTCAGTACGATACAGCCTCTCGTCCAGCTTGACGGTCTTCATATGTGACGTCAGCTGTTCTCGGCCTCGGGTTCGGGCTTATCGAGCAGCGCTTTACGCGACAGCCGCATCTTGCCCCGGGAATCGACCTCGAGCAACTTGACCCGCACCGAGTCTCCCTTGTTGACGACATCCTCGGTTCGACGGGTCCTCTCGTGCTGCAACTCGGATATGTGGAGCAGACCCTCCACCCCAGGTATGATCTCGACGAAAGCGCCGAACTGGGTAGTGCTCTTGACTATCCCCTCGTAGACCGTGCCTACCTCAGGCTCCTGGACGATCGCTTCTATCATTTCGCGAGCCCGCTCGCCGGCCTTCCCATCTACCGACGAGACGGTGACTACTCCCGTGTCTTCAACGTTGACCTCAGCTCCAGTCTGTTCCTGGATGCCACGAATGATCTTGCCCTTGGGACCAATGATGTCTCCAATCCGATCGGGCTTGATCTGAATCGTGATGATCCGCGGAGCGTACTTCGAGAGTGTACCACGGTGCTCCGCAAGGGTCTGAGCCATCACATCGAGAATATGAAGCCGTCCCTCTCTGGCTTTTGCGAGAGCATCGCGCAGGATGCCGAGAGTGAGGCCTTGGGTCTTGATGTCCATCTGGATCGCCGTTATACCGTCGCGGGTTCCGGCGACTTTGAAATCCATGTCACCCAGATGGTCTTCCAACCCCAGGATATCGGTCAACACAGCGACTCGATCGCCCTCCTTGATCAAGCCCATCGCCACCCCAGCGCACGGGGACTTGACTGGCACTCCGGCATCCATCAAGGCGAGCGATCCACCACAAACAGTTGCCATGGAAGACGAACCGTTCGACTCGAGTATGTCGGATACAACCCGAATCGTGTACGGGAACTCATCGTACGATGGCAACAGCGCCTGAAGAGCGCGCTCGGCCAGATTTCCGTGACCGATTTCTCGCCGGGATACTCCCCTGATCGGCCGAACTTCTCCAACCGAGAATGACGGGAAGTTGTAATGGAGCATGAAGCTCTTGGTCGTGTCTTGCTGCAGCTGGATGTTCTCGATCCTCTGCTCATCGGCTACGGTGCCAAGCGTGGCACTCACCAGGGCCTGTGTTTGCCCTCGGGTGAACAGTGCCGTTCCGTGCGCTCGTGGCAGCAAACCCACCTCACAGCTGATCGGTCTGACCGTATCGAGATCACGTCCATCGACACGCTCACCATGATCAAGCACCTGGTCGCGCATGGTCCGGTACTCAATTTGATCCAGCACTTGCTTCACGTCAGCCAGATTGTCAGCGAACGTTTCCGAGAGCTGTTCCACTACTTCGGAACGCACCGATGCCAGAGCCTGGGCTCGCTCGGATTTCTCGGGGAGGTTTAGCGCTTCCTTTGCCCGCTCCGCAGCCAGCTCGGTGACCTTGCTGACGACCTCTTCCGGCAGGTCCGCGGAAGTCCACTCTATCTTGGGAACCCCGTGCTCTCGGACCACTTCCTCCTGCACCTCGATCAACTCGGAGATCGCCCGCTGAGCCACTTCCAGACCCTGAGCGACCTCATCCTCGGTTAGCTCGAGGGCAGCACCCTCAACCATGGTGATCGAGTCGGCGGTCCCGGCCACCACCACATCGAGATCGCTCTCCTCGAGCCGCTGAAAGGTGGGGTTGACCAGCCACTCACCGTCCACACGTCCGATTCTGACACCTGCAACAGGGCCATCCCAAGGGGCTCGTGAAAGAGCCAGCGCCGTCGAGGCGGCCGTCAGGCCGAGAACATCTGCGTCGTTCTCCTTGTCGGCCGACAGGACGTATACGAAGACCTGGACCTCGTTCTTGAAGCCCTTCGGGAATAGGGGTCGGATCGACCGGTCGATCAGTCTACCGGCTAGTATCTCCTGCTCGGTCGGGCGTCCTTCGCGTTTGAAGAAGCCGCCGGGAATCTTGCCCGCCGCATAGCTCTTCTCGCGGTACTCAACCGTCAGGGGAAAGAAGGGAAGGTGTGTTTCGGTATTGGCAACAGTGATCGCCGCCAATACCATCGTCTCGCCATGTTGGACTATGGCACTACCAGCCGCCTGTCTCGCCAGACGTCCGGTCTCAACTCGGAGGTCCCGCCCGGCAAACGGCCGCTCTACGTGTTTTACCATGATGTTCCTTGTGAGAGCACTCAGAAATGAACAGGGGTGCCCGAGGTGCTCATCCGGCACACCCCATGTCCACACCCATCGCTAATAGCGGAGCCCCAGCTCAGCGATGAGCTGGCGGTAGCCTTCCAGGTCGGTGCGCTTGAGATAGTTCAGCAGACGGCGGCGTTTGCTGACCATGGCCAACAGGCCGCGCCGTCCGTGATGATCCTTTGCGTGGGTGCGGAAATGGCCCGTGAGTACATTGATGTGCTCGGTAAGCACCGCAACCTGGACCCGCGTGGATCCCGTGTCTTTTGCGTGCTGCTGATGCTTTTGGACCACTGCTTGTTTGTCAAAACTCATGTATGAAATATCCTCCGGGGCCAAGGGCATGACTGCCCCGATGCCTGCAATTTTCTTTAGCTTTCAAATTTACCCGACGGCTATCTTGCTGTAAAGTCTGAAGTTGCCTAGTTGCCGAACGCCCGGTACAAATCGTTTGCCAGAGCAAACGCCATGATTCCGAGTAGGACGAAGAGGCCAACCTGGGTCAGCCTCAGCCGCCAGCTGACCGGCAGCGGTTTGCCGCGGATCCCTTCCAGGAACAGGAAGACGAGGTGTCCGCCATCGAGCACCGGTATCGGCAGCAGATTGAGAACCGCCAAGTTGACCGATAGGAACGCCATGAAGAACAGCAGTGGCAACAGCCCAGCTTGAGCTATCTGTCCCGAGACCTGGCCGATGTATATCGGCCCCCCAAGCTCGCGCGGCGAGATCCGGGCGGTCACCATCCCCCAAACCGTATACAGCACTCGACTGGCGTCGTACCAGGTGAGGCGCCCGCCCTCTACGAAAGCACCGGCGACTCCGAACTCGACCCGAATCGGCTCTACCAGGGCGCGACCGATGCCGATCCTCCCAGCTTGACGCGATTCACCGGTGATCGGATCTCTGATGGTCTGTTCCTCTGGTACCACAGCAATGTCGACCAGACTGTCCGCCCGCAGCACCTCCAGGGCTATGGTGTCTCCTACACCAGCTTCGATGACGTCAACCATCTCATACCAGGTACGTATCGTGTCACCGTTCATGCGTACGATTAGATCGGCGGGCTCCAGACCGGCCTCTTGCGCCGGATTGCCGACTGCCAGCTGACCGATTCGGGCCTCATGGAGCGGGATCAAGGCATCGTGCAGGCCAACTCGCGCCGTCGCATCCGTTCCCGGGATCGCTACCACAATGGGGGCCCGCCCGCCAGCGAACTCAAACCGCAGACTCTCGGTGCGAACGTCCAGCACTGCCTCTCGAATCGCGTTCAACGATGCAACCGTGTCACCATTCACGCGGGTGATCTGGCTGCCGTACGGTACGTCAGCCAGCTCCAGCGCGGCTGCTGGAAGAACCGCGAGATCTACTCCCGCCAATTGCGTCGTGGGATCTTCTGCTCTGCCGTATGCCAGGCTGATGAGGAAGTAGACTACCCAGGCAAAGATCGCGTTCATCATCACTCCAGCGGAGATGACCAGAATCCGCGCCCCCAACGATTTGTTCTCGAATAGTTGCTCAGGCGGGTATTCCTCCTCGAGTTCCCCGCCCTCCAACGCCGACATGGCCTCTTGTTCCTCTTTGCTGGCCATCTTCACGTAGCCACCCAGAGGAATCCACGCCACCTGATACTCGGTCTCCCCCTTTGTGAACTTGATTGGCGTAGCCGGCCCAAATCCGATCGAGAAACGGGGAACTCCAACGCCAACTGCCTTAGCCGCCAGGAAATGGCCCAGTTCATGGACGAATATCAATACGCCCAGAACGAAGATGAATGCTGCAATGGTCAGCACCGGTCCTCCGTTTCTC
>JBDGXD010000101.1:0-12683 GCA_039584755.1 Gemmatimonadota bacterium | reverse complement strand
GGGTCTGGAAGCCTGGCGGCCACTGCGCTTGGAAACCGAAACGAGGGCCGAAGCGATCGATTCGATCATGGCAGCGACGCTGCAGAGTGCGCCGGGTGAGCGCTACGTGTACTCCGACTTCGGTGCCATCACACTGGGGCTCATTGTGGAAGAGGTATCGGGTACGCCACTCGATGTCTTCTTGGTCGATCGTGTATTCGGACCGTTGGGGATGGAGTGGACGCGGTATCGCCCACCACCCGAGTGGATCGATCGTATCACACCTACCGAACTGGATCCTTGGCGTGAACAGGTTGTGCGGGGGGAGGTGCACGACGAGAACGCAGCCAGGCTGGAGGGAATAGCCGGCCATGCCGGGTTGTTCAGTATAGCGCCCGATCTGGCCAAGTTTGCCCAATGGATGCTGGACGCGTATCACGCTCGACTCCCAGAGGAGAGCGAACCGTTTCTGCCCGCCGCGTTGGTGCAGGATTTCACCGGCCGTCAGCCGGGACCGGCGGGTTCGACCAGGGCACTCGGATGGGACACACCCTCGGAAACCGGCAGCTCGGCCGGTACGATTATGTCGCGCGGCTCGAGTTTCGGACATACCGGGTTCACGGGAACCAGCATATGGATAGACGCGGAGGCGGAGTTATTCGTGATTCTGCTGACAAACAGGGTGCACCCGACGAGGGAAAACCGGGCGATTCTGAGGCTTCGGGGGCCGGTGGCGGATTCGGTGGTGGTCGGAGTGAGACGACGGGGAAAGGCAAAAAGGGAAAGGTGAAAGGCCCACCACCTCACCCGGGTGGACGGAGCGGGGAGGTCCCCTTCCCCTCCTTCACCTCCCAATCCCTCAACGTACATCCCTAAGTTCTTGTAACGGAACAATTTCTGCGGTTCACTTGTTGACTAGATGCCAGCCCCCTTCTAAGTTCCGTGATCGCTACGGAGGTGAAGCAATGAGTACAACACAGCGTCCCGAGGCCACCTGTGACATCAAGGTGACCAAAGCAGCGCTCGAGCAAGTTCAGTCGTTCATCGAGGAGCAGGATGTACCTGCGGAGACGGCTGGTCTCAGGGTGTCAGTAATGCCGGGCGGATGTTCCGGCTTCAAGTACGGCTTGGAAATCGCCGAGCGTCCAATGGAGGACGATATGACAGTGAACCAAGACGGCTTGCGCATTTACGTCGACGCATTCAGCGCCCAGTACCTCAACGGTACCGAGATCGACTACGTGTCCACAATGCAGGCATCGGGTTTTACGTTCAACAACCCGAACTCAACGGGTGGATGCGGATGCGGTGAATCATTCACCGCCTGATCCGGTTGAGATCCATTACGGCAACAAAAGGGCCTGCTATTGTGCAGGCCCTTTCTCTTTCCGCGGCTAGGCAGGGCCCATGACCGGACTGGATCTGGCCGTGATGGCGCTTTACTTCGCCGCCGTCCTCGCCATAGGGGCCCATTTCACGGGCAAGCAGCGGGACGCCCGCGACTATTTCCTGGGTCAGCACGACATACCGTGGTGGGCGGTGATGCTTTCGGTGGTTGCCACCGAGACGTCGGCCCTCACCGTCATCTCGATCCCCGGCATAGCAGCGCGCGGCGACCTCACGTTCCTCCAGATACCGTTGGGATATCTGGTAGGTCGCATTGGCGTGTCGATCTGGCTACTGCCCGGATACTTCCGCGGCGAACAGGAGACAGCCTACACCAGACTCGAGACCAGATTCGGCCCGGCTACCAGGAAGCTCGCGTCAGCGGTCTTCATGACGATTCGAGCGTTGGGTGACAGCGTTCGGGTTTTTGCCACTGCCATACCGCTCCACATCGTGACCGGGTTGTCGATACCTTGGTGCGTCGTGATCGTGGCCGCTGTGACACTGGCATACACCTTGGCCGGCGGTATCAAGGCGGTGATTTGGGTCGACGTGATGCAGATGGCGCTCTATGTGGTGGCGGGTGTCACCGCGATCACGGTGGCGGCAAGCCTCGCCGGAGGGTCCGGACAGGTCCTATCAGAAGCGCTGGATGCGGGAAAGCTCCGGACCTTCGACTGGGAGTTTTCCTTTTCCAATGTGTACACGTTCTGGGGTGGTCTCATAGGAGGCGCTCTCCTGTCCGCAGGTTCTCACGGGACAGATCACTTGATGGTGCAACGGTTGTTAGCCACCCGATCGTTGAACGACGCCCGTAAAGCTCTGGTGGGATCGGGTATTCTGGTGATCGTCCAGTTCGCCCTCTTCCTATTGGTGGGAACGTTTATCTGGGGTGCTGGTGCCGATAACGGGACCTTGTCGAGTGACGAGTTGTTCCCTTCGTTCGTTGTTGACCTGCTCCCGGCCGGGCTCTCGGGATTGGTCATTGCAGGCATTTTCGCTGCCGCGATGAGTACGGTCAGTTCGTCGTTGAACTCCCTGGCATCGGCCGCGACCCATGACTTCTACGCGCCTCTGACCGACACTCGTGATCCCCGCAAGCTGCTTGTCGTGGGCCGCTGGACGACTCTAGGATGGGCCGTGGTGTTGGCTGGTGGGGCCCTGGCGTTTCAGTCGAACGACCAGCCGGTTGTCGTACTCGCGCTCTCGATAGCGTCGATCACATATGGTGGTCTGCTGGGAACGTATATCTTGGGTGGGATCTCACAGAAGATTCAGCAGTTCGATGTAATAGTGACCATCGTTGCTTCGACCACCGCAATGGTGGTGATCGTACTGCTGAAGCCCGGACCATTCGCAGACCTCGCCTGGCCCTGGTACGTACCACTGGGAACGGTTATCGCCGTCGCAGTGGGTCTGTCTACCAGCTGGATCCGATCACACTTGGAGGCGGCATGAGTGTTCTGGTGGGTGTGGACGCGGGAGCCTCCCACACTGAAGTGGTAGTCGCCAAGGATTGGCTGAAACCAGCGGCACGGTTCGAGGGCCCAGGGGTGGTCCTCAACGTGGACGACCTGGAGGACTCGATCAAATCCATCCTGGAGTCGATCACGACTGCGCTCAGATCTGCCAGGCTCGACGGAGATGTGGCGGCCATGGTAGTCGGGGCAGCGGGTGCCGGCGACGACGCTGTGCGCGATGCCGCTGAAGCTGCATTTCGTGCCGCCCTGTGTTCCCAATGTTCGGTGGCGGTTACGACCGATGGCGAGATCGCTCTCAAGAGTGTGTTCGGTGATGACCCAGGCATCACGCTGTGCGCCGGCTCCGGATCGATAGCCTACGCACGAGACCAATCCGGCGTGTTGTGGCGCGCCGGAGGACTGGGCTGGCAATTCGGTGACGAGGGCAGCGGGTATGCGTTGGCTCGTGCAGCGCTCGCAGCAATCGGTCACGCGGCAGACGGTCGAGGCCCGGCAACGGAGTTGACCGCCACCCTTGCAAAGGAAGCGGGAACCGAGACCGTTGAGCAGACCATCCGCTGGGCCCGGTCGGTCGAGCGGACAGCCATCATCGACCTGGCATCTGTTGTGGACCACACCGCCGGCAAGGGTGATCTCGTTGCCGCACGACTGGTGAACTCCATTGCTCAGGATCTGGCCAGTCTGGTACTCGCGCTCGTGCGCCATTTCCCTGCCGATTCGGACGTGCCGGTAGCACTGGGAGGTGGCCTCTTGAAGGCCGATACCTCGACGCGGCATTCGCTGGTATCACAACTTCACGAGGCAGCGCCACGAGTTGAGATCACTGACGTGGAGGTTGATGCGGCTGTGGGTGCTTTAGCGATGGCGGCGAGGAGCGTCAGGGAGTAATCAGCACGTCGTACTGCGCCGCCACTGGCGTACCATCTGCCGTGCGGGCCGGGTGGAAGGTGAACTGGCGCATCTTGTCCATGAACTTCTTACGGTAGCCGGCATCGGCGATGCGGGGCTCGACCTCGACCCTTGTGACCCTGCCGCGCTCATTGATCCAGAACCGCACCCGATACTCCGTACCTTTGATCGATCCTGGAGCGTCCGGCGGGAGCAGCATCTGCTTGGACTGGGGCGCGAATCCACTGCCACCATCGCCCCCACTACCCGGGCCTTCCCCGCTCCCAACACCAGTGCCCTGACCAGTCCCCACACCACCGCCGGTCCCAGTTCCACTTCCCGGCCCACCGCCGGAACCAGCACCACGACCGACCTTCGGTGCTGTCAAGTGCTCGGCGGGCTGAGCAAACCTGAGGGTAGTCTCTGTTGCGGAAATCTGTCTGAGCTGGGGCTCGGGTATGGTTATTTCCACGGTACGCTCCACCGTGGCTTCGTCGACAGCTGAAGACGCCGCAGGGAACGCCGGAAGCTCGACATATCTGACGAATGCGCCACCACCGCCACCCCCACCGCCGGGCGGCCCATCTCCACCTCCAGCGTGGAACAGCTCGTACGAAGCGCGTTCCCCTAGCACGATCATCAGGATCAAGGCCCCATGAAACACCACAGACGTTGCGGTTCCGCCAAAGAACTGCTTGTCGGACCGTGGCAGAGTCACGTTGGGGATGCGGATTGGGGGCCTCATGTTCCTATAATACACCAAACGGGCGCGGAAGCCTCACTGTTTCGGCCCCCACACCCGTTGTTGTACTGCAGCCCCGGTGAAGAGGGGGCTTGTATTCTATTGTTCTGCCTGGTCGGCCTCCTTGGGCGTCAGACCGATGACCTGCACGCCCGCCCCACGAGCAATGTCCATAACTCGCATGATCTCCTGATACTTACGATTCCGTGCCGGCTTCAAGAACATCAGCTTTGCCGGTCGATCGTCGTAAATGCTGTGGAGCCTGCCATCGAGCGCTGCTTCCGAGACCGGCTCGTTGTTGATGGCCAGGGCCCCGTTGGCTAGGATCTCGAGTACGATCTGATCGCTCTCTCCAGCATCTTCCTGTTGCTCCCGCGTCTCGACCGGAGGCACCTGTGTATCCATCGCTTTGCGCTGGAGGGGTATCTGCATCATGAAGATGATGAGCAAGACGAGCAGAATGTCTATCATCGGAACGACGTTGGGCTCGTTGAGTACTCCGCCTTTGCTGTCGCCTACTTGCATACCCATTGCCTAATCCCCCCCTTCTCTGACTGTGCGGGCTTGCCCGGGCATCACTCTCTGTTCCTCGGCAATGGTGGCTAGCACCCGTACGCCTGCGCTGCGACAGATCTCAACCGCGTCTTGGATATCACCGTATTCCAAGTCGTTGTGAGCTCTGAGATACAGAATCTTGTCCTTGGTGCGAGCGTCAAATATCGCCCGCAACATGCTTTCGAGCGCTCCTTCGGGCACTATCCCGATCTGCTTGGTACCAGGATCGAGGAAGTATTGCCCTCTGGTATCGATACCCAGGATGATGTCACCGTCTTCTTCAGGCCGATTCTCGATCTCTTTGGCATACGGCATCGTCGCCTGGAAACCGGCAGAGATGATTGGAGTCACGATCATGAAGATGATGAGCAACACCAACATGACGTCGATCATCGGAACGACGTTGGGTTCAGTCTTTACGCCAGTTTTCGCTAACTCAGCTGATACTTCCATAAGACCAGATCTCCTTTTTGACTGGTCCAGGACCGTTAAGTCTGGGGCTCTGTGGCAGAAGCCTGTTGAGCCTTGAACTCCTTGGTGAAGATCGAGCGGCCAAACTCACTGCCGACGCTCTTGATCAGGAAGTCAACCAACTCTTTCGATGTGTAGGTCATCTCGACCGTGATGTTCTCGATCCGGGCCGTGAAGTAGTTGAACAGCCACACCGCCGGAATAGCCACACCGAGACCAAACGCAGTCGTGATCAGCGCCTCAGCGATACCGGCAGAAATCGCGGCCAGTCCACCCGAGCCGGTCAAAGCCATACCGGTAAATGAGTTCACCACACCCATTGTGGTGCCCAACAGACCTACGAACGGTGCCGTTGCGCCAACCGTCCCGAGAATCGCCATGCCCTTCTTGAGATCCGACAACAGAATCAGGCTCTGCCGCTCAATTGCGCGCTCGGCCGAGTTGATGTCAGCAGCCGTGATGGTGGCACGATCACGGATCAGCGGCTTCACCTCAGCCAATGCCCCACCGAGAACTCGGGCAACGTGCGATGTCTTCTCAGCTTCTGCCAACTCGATCGCCGCATCCAGTTCCTCTTCCTGGAGGAAACGGGCGAACTCCGGTGCAAACCTGCGTGTCGCCTTACGACTGCGACGAAATCTCCACCACTTTCCGGCCGCCACGGACAGTGACAAAATCGACATGGCCAGCAGCAAGATGATGATGAACCGGGCGAACGTCCCGGCGTCGTTCCAAAGTGCAAGTAGGGATACTTCCATTGCCTAACAGGCCTCCATCATGGGTTTAGATCGCTTACTAACTCTATGTCAGTTACCGGCCCTCTTGTCCGAACCGGTCAGGTCATGAACCGCCGATCAACGTGAACTGAATCGGCAGCTGTATCAGGACCCTCACCGCCTGTCCCCGCACCCGGCCGGGTCGAAACAGGCTCCTCCTGAGCAGCTGTCTAGCAGGTCCCTCGAACGCTCTGTTGGTCGAACTGATCACCGCAATCGAATTGGCTTCGATGCGACCGGTCGTGTCGACAACACCTTGTAGTACAACCGAGCCTTCGACTCCTGCCTGCTGCATCATGCGAGGGTACTCAAGTGGCGGACTGGAGATCCGCTCGGGCGGTTCGTCGACTACCGCCTCGGTGAAGACTTGGGCCAGGTCGATCGGCCCCTCCTCAACTCCCTCGAACACACCCTCCTCAACACCGATCCCGCTGAAGTCGCGCGGATCGAATTGCTGCGATAGGTCGATCGGGGGAATGCCCGTCGGGATGTTGATGGGTGCTGCCAGAGTCCGGAAGCCTTTCGGCGGTGGCAGATCAAGCACCTCGGGAGGAGGTGGCTCATCCTCTTCAGGCGTCTCCTGAATGAAGATCATCGTCGTATCAGCGACGACTTCTTGCACATCTTCCAGACCACCCATGGTCATGACTACAGCGAAGTAGATCAGTCCGGTGTGAAGGATCACCGACACACTCGAACCGGAAAACAAGCGCCCTAGTTGACCTTCATGTGATGGATTTGACTCCATGAGGTTGTCAAACACGACTCGCCTCCGACTGTGTTTGTAGTAATTCTACCCCACAATGCCAACGCAAGGCTGGCAACAGCGTGGTGGAACCATTACAAAACGATGACAAAAATGTGACGTGCCTCACACTTTGGAGGGCGGCACGCGGGCGATAACCTACACGTCACAATTGGGTCCGCAAGGGGGAGGTAAACCACCTTCGTAGGGTGGCTCAGTCAGTGATGGTGTTGTACTCGGCAGTTGGTTGGGCGGTGTCGTAAGTCTTTGGCCTCACTGGTCTTGGTCCAAGCTGAGCGGAACTGTCACTATCATTGTCGTCCCCTTGCCGGCGCGACTGTTGATTTGGATCGATCCGCCGTGGGCCTCAGCGATCCACTTGCTGATCGCCAACCCAAGCCCGGCTCCTGAACGCTGACCCGTACGGCTCCTAGCCGGATCTGCCCGCCAAAAGCGATTGAACACATGTGGCATTTCACCAGGCGCTATCCCTATCCCGGTGTCACTCACGGTGAAAACGACGTTGCCTTCCCTGACGCTAGCGTCGAACGTGACCTTGCCACCCGCCGGTGTGTACTTGATGGCGTTGGTCAGCAGGTTCATCAGGAGTTGCCGGATCCGGTTGCGGTCAACCGATAGGATTTGGGATCGTCTCGGCGCCGCCACGGAGACGGACACGGAGGCTTGTTCCCCGAGTATTCCGGCGGTCTCTGCCGTCTCGTTCATGAGATCCCGAAGATCGACCTGCTCCACGTGTAGCGGTGCCCGCCCTTCATCTGCGCGTGCGAGGGTGAGAAGCGAGTCAACTAGCTCGGTCATCCGCTTCACCTCGAGCAGTGTCTCTTCCAGGACTTCAAGGACTTCGGGGCTCACTTGAGGGTGTGTAATGGCCCGCTCGATGCCGGAGCGCAACACGGTCAGCGGTGTCTTGAGTTCGTGGCTCGCATCAGCGGTGAAGCGACGCAGTGCCCTGAAGCTGGTCTCCAAGCGATTGAACATGGCGTTCAGCGTACTGATCAGCCGGGACAGTTCATCTTCGGTGGTTGGTTGGGCTAGCCGTTTGTGTAGGCTCCGGCCGTCGGTAATGGCCTCCACCTCGTCGACTATGTTGTCCACCGGTTGGAGGGTTCGGCCAGCTAGCGCGTAGGCAATCGCAGTCGATGCGAGGATCACAAAAGGGGCTATGAGCAACATCGCAGAGAGAAGCCTCTGGGGACGTAGGACCAAACCCATCGTCGAAACACCTGCCACAACGGCAGTTATGTGATCACCAGCGTTGGTGATGGGTCGGACGACAAACCTGACCCGGCCGTTGGGATCACCCAGGTCGACCAGCCCGGTTCCACCCTCCCGGATCAATCCACGCGCTGCGGTCTCGAAGACGGCGAAGGGTTCCTGTGCAAGCGCTGTTCGCGTGTTGCCTGAAATGAAAACTGGATCTTCCAGTCCCAGTACCAACAAGTAGTCTGGGACCGCTTCCAAGAGCGTCGCCACCTCCCGATCCAGGCTCATTCCCTGATCCAACGGGTCCGCGAAGACCAACGAGTCGCGCGACCGATATGCCTCTTCCAAGATGGCATTAATCAGGTCGGCCTCAGCTTGCATCCGTGCGTCAACCTGCTGGTAGCTCACGGGGCGTTCAGACAAATAGAGTGCGGCAGCAAAGGCACCCAGGGTCGCAATCATGGCGATTGCGTAGGAAACGGCCAGCCGGCCGCGGATGGTCTGCATCTATGCCTTCAGGA
This sequence comes from Gemmatimonadota bacterium, assembly GCA_039584755.1. Classification (GTDB taxonomy): domain Bacteria; phylum Gemmatimonadota; class Gemmatimonadetes; order Gemmatimonadales; family GWC2-71-9. The sequence continues at coordinate 3,915 of JBDGXD010000101.1, read as the reverse complement.
CGTACCCGACTCCGCGTACGGTGTGGATCAGCTTGGGTTGGAAGCCACGGTCCACCTTCTTGCGTAGCCGGTTGATTACTACGTCCACCACGTTGGTGCCAGGGTCGAAATGGTAACCCCAGGCGTACTCGGTTATTAGCGTACGGGTCATCACGCGGCCCGCATTCCGGGCCAGATACTCCAGCACCGAATACTCCTTGGGCGTGAGGTCGAGAACGGTACCGTTACGTCGCACCTCGTGCTTTCCAGTGTCGATCTCCATGTCTTCAACCTTGAGAACAGGCAGGGCGATGTCTCTTGGGCGTCTATACAGCGCTTCGACGCGGGCCAGCAGTTCCTCGAAGGCGAACGGCTTCGTCACGTAGTCATCGGCCCCGGTGCGCAAGGCCTGCACCTTGGATTCAACCGCATCCTGGGCTGTGAGAATCAGAACGGGGGTGTCTACTCCCCTGTCACGCAGAGTCCGCAGTACCTCTTGACCTGAAAGGCTGGGCAGTCGCAGATCCAACACTACCACGTCATATTCGGCCTGCGACGCCTGCTCCAATGCCTCCTTGCCATCGGCCACCAGATCGGCCTGAATCCGCTGCTCTTCCAGGCCGCGCTTGACGTACTGTCCGACAGATCGGTCGTCTTCTACTACCAGTACCTTCACTTCTGCTCCGGCAGGCCATACAGCGGGAGGTACACACGAAAAGTGGAGCCGTGCCCTACCGCGGAATCGACCTGTATGTGGCCGCCATGCTGTTGCACTATGCCGTAACAGATTGAGAGCCCTAGTCCTGTGCCCCTACCTGGCTGCTTGGTTGAGAAGAACGGCTCGAAGATCTTGGCGATCTCGTCACCTGGGATACCCATACCAGTGTCGCCGAACTCCACAACAATCTCACCTTCCCGTTCCAAACCGATTGCGGTGCTCACCGTCAGTACACCGGTTCCCTCCATCGCGTCTATGGCGTTGAGCATCAGAGCCAGGAACACCTGCACCAGCTGTTCCGCGTTGGCGTTTATGTCCGGAAGGTTGGCGCCAAGCTGCCGCTCCAGGCTGATTCGCTTGAACCTGTCATGGTGCTTCACCAAGAACAGGGCGTCCTCAACCACCTGATTCACCTGTACAACCCGCATGGCCCGTGACTTGGGTCGTGAGAAATCGAGCAATCCGTTCACGATGGCCGTGCAGCGACCCAGCTCAGATTCGATGATTCGCAGGTACTCCTCGACTGATGATCTCTCCGATTCAGCCAAGTCCTCACTGCGGAGTGTGAGGGCTTCGATACAGGCACCGATCGTGGCAAGAGGATTGTTCAGTTCATGCATTACCCCGGCCGCCAATTGGCCTACTGCGGCCAACTTCTCGGTCTGAGCAGCCTGGCGCTGCACCGTCTTCCAGGCAGTCAGATCTTCACCGATGGTGATGACGTGGGTGATTGCATCGTCATCCAGACGCATCGGTACCTTGGTGATACGATAGTGGCGTGGCTCACCGTCTGCACTTGATTGAACCTCGACCTGCTCGATGCGGCCGGTCTGGAAGACCGAATCGAATTCCCGCTGCAACAGATCGCGTGGCTGGCGGTGGAGCACGTCGAACACCGATCGACCCACCGCCGAAGTCCGGTCGATCCCTTGCCGGCCAGTCTCCCTTTTGCGGTTCCAAGCCTGGATGGTGTAGTCCCGATCTACCACATACATACCGACAGGAAGTGAATCGATGATCTTCGACGTGAACCGACGCTGCGCCTCGGTCTCTCTGGTGCGAAGCGCCACCTCACTTGCAAGGTCCTCTGATAATTCGAACGAGGCCAGCAGTGGAGCGAGGATGTTGGCAACGATCCCAACTACCTTGCGGAACATGGGAGCCTCTGACGTATCACTCACTGATACCTCGAGCAAGCCCAGACGCTCACCTTCGTTGACCAACGGAGTGCGGACCAGCCATGTGCCGTCTACCAGTTGCTCCACGTCCGTTCCGTGTACCCACCGCAGTACCTGGTCGGGTCGGTCAGCAGGAGGCAGCGGCATGCCTTCCGCCAGGATGGGACGAAACGCAGCTCCGTCGGGTGTTCTCACCCAAATGCGACAGGTATCGCTCCTCAAGCCACGGCATAAAGCGCCCGCCACACCCGTCAGGATCTCCTCCGGACCGAGACCGCGAGCCAGATGCGAACTCACATCTGCCAGGAGAGCCAGACCGCGGTGATCAAGGAGGTTGATATCTGTCATTTCTTGCGGAAGTCAGGTGTACATCTTTTAGTCAAAGACCGCACCGCGAGTGAAAAGGAACGGGTGCACACTCAATTCTATATCGGTCCGGTGCGATAAGCCACAGCGCCCCACTTGGCATCTCGTGGCCACGGCCGGCACGTGTGATGACAATCCACTACGCGTCAGCTCCTTTTCCGCTCCTCCCGTCCCACTCGACAGGCCGCCGGCAGTCTATCCTCTTGGCCGGCCTGTCTGGACCGCGTCCGGTACTTGCCCGGGCCGGGCTTGCACGCCTAATCACGATCCCTTCAAACCGACCTAAACAACGGGAGTATAACTGATGGTCCACGAACTCCCTGCATTGAAGGAGACCAGCAGGGACGTCCCTCTCGTTCCGGTGTGTTGGTGAGATTCTATACTCACTTGCTACTGCATTACGGCGTCCATGTTCCATCCGTGTCACTGTTATCTAGATCCTATTGACCTCCGCATCGGGACTGGTTCTCAGATGACCATGCAACTAAATACCGTCCATGAATTTCGTGGCTGCGGTATCGGCGTGGATCTGGGGCCCACCGATGTTGATACTGCTGGTGGGCGGAGGTCTCTGGCTCAACATACGTCTCGACTTCTTCCCGATTCGGTACTTCCCGTTCATCGTGAAGCAGACCTTCGGCAGGATCCTAACAGAACCTACTGGCGAAGGGACCATTTCACCTTTCCAGGCGGCGTGCTCTGCTCTGGCGTCAACGATTGGCGGATCGAACATCATCGGTGTTCCCGTCGCCATCGCGTTCGGAGGCCCGGGAGCAGTCTTCTGGATGTGGGTGACCGCTCTAGTCGGCTTTGCCACAAAATTCTCGGAAATCGCGCTGGGCCTGAAGTACAGGGAAAAGAACGAGGAGGGCACCTACGTCGGTGGCCCCATGTACTATCTCAACAAGGGATTGGGCCTGCCCTTCCTCGGCGCGGTCTACGCCTTCTTTCTCATGATCGAACTCGTACCCAGCATATCCACGCAGACGGTCAACCTGGTTCAGACAGCTTCGAGCGTAGGGGTACCCAATGTGGTAACCGGTTTGGTCGTGACCACGTTGGTGGGGCTCGTGGTGGTTGGGGGAATCAAGAGGATCGCGCAGGTGACCAGCCGGTTGGTTCCGTTCATGGCTCTGCTGTACATCTCGACGGCGCTTGTGATAATCCTCATCAACATCGACAGATTACCGGGCGTATTTCTGATGATCTTCGAGCACGCTTTCTCGCCCACTGCGGCTTTTGGTGGTTTTGCGGGTGCGAGTATCGCCGCCACGTTGAGGTGGGGAGTTGCCCGCGGTTGTTATTCCAACGAAGCCGGCATGGGAACGGCCTCAATTGCTCACGCCGCAGCTGTGACAGATCATCCTGCCCGTCAGGCCATGTGGGGCGTTTTCGGAATCACGGTCGACACCATGATCATATGCACCACCACCGCCATCGTGGTTCTGGTAACGGATGTGTGGACGGCTGTGCCGGCCGCACAAGCGGGATCGATGCCGGCACTGGCGTTCCAACAATTGCTGGGGGACGGTCTCGGCGGTGGGATAGTGACAATCTGTCTGATGCTCTTTGTGATATCGACGATCATCGTCGTCATCTTCTTCGGTGAGAAGCAGGCCGAGTACCTCTTCGGCATTCGGTTCTCGAAAGTCATGAGGGGCGTGTACCTCTTGG
>JBDGXD010000100.1:0-12732 GCA_039584755.1 Gemmatimonadota bacterium | reverse complement strand
GAACGGTCGCACCCGGCCCGCCAATGTGAATCCATCCATATCCAGGCCCAGCACGACATCTGCTTCGGCGACCTGATCGGGTGAGAGGCTGAAATTGAACGCGTAACGTTGCAGCGTGTGCCCCATAGGGCCTGGCGGACGCTGCGGCCCGATGCTCCGCACGGTGTGTCCCTGTTGCTGTAATGCTCTGCCTAACGTGACACCGGTGACGAACGTGCCACTGCCCTGGGAAACGTCGTGGGGGGTTGTTGAGATTATGGCGAAGTGCACCGGGCTACGTCGAGCCCCAGCGTGACATGCCTTGTCGCCAGCGACGCAGCGAGGTCGACCAACCACGTTTCAACGCTGCATGGAGAGCGAGCTCGTAGGCCAGGGCCGATTCGAAACGGTCGTCAGGCTCGCGGGCGGCGCCCTTTGCCAGTACGCGCACCAGATCTTCCGGCAGGTCCCGCCTGGCTGCCCTGAGATCCGGCAGGGAACCCACAGTGTGACGCGCCAGGATCGACGCAGGTGTGCCGCCGCCACCGAACGGCGACGAACCTGTCAATGCGAAATAGGCACAGAGGGTGAGAGAGTAGAGATCAGCACGATCGTCGACGTCTTCGCCCAGCAGTTGCTCCGGTGCCGCAAATTCGGGTGTACCCGAATGAGACGAAGCTCCGCCGTACCAGTCGGGTCGCTGCAGTGCCAGCGCCAGTCCGAAATCGGCAATCATCACCCTGCCCGATTCGTGAATGAGTATATTCTCCGGCTTCAGATCACGGTGCACCAGCCCATAAGAGTGAGCGTGCTTCAACGCATCGAGAGTCTCGAACATGAGGCGCGTGACTTTTTCCAACGGCAGTGGACCGTCGCGCTCCACGATCTGACCCAGGTTGCCGCCGGGCACATACTCCATGGTGTACCACAACAGCCCTAGACGGCCGCCGATGTCGTAGGTGTTCACTATGTAGGAATGCACAACGCGTGCAGCGAGCTGTGCCTCCCGCCGAAACCGCTCTACCACGGCCGGATCAGAAGTCAGGAACGGGTGCAGTACCTTGAGTGCAACCTCGCGCTCCAACTCGAGATCACGTACCTGATACACGCGACCGAAACCACCCGAACCCAGTTCCTCCAGCAGCTCATAGTCGTCGCCCAACGCCCGCCGTAGGTGCTTCTCCCAAGCTGAGGCGTCCTCCTCCGCTGACCCGATGTGCGGAGAGATGGGAATCTGCAACCCAGCGTCCCCCAACTCGGAGAGCAGCTCGTCCCGCATCTCAGCCGCGGAGAAGTAGCGTCTGGTGGAATCCGCATCCATTGCCCGGGCCAAGATGCGGTCGAGCACCACTGGTGAAGTAGGCCTGATCTCTCGCGGCGGGATGATGTCATGCGGTTCGATTGCCGGTGTGGTGCCTGTCAACGCGTAGTAGATCAGAGCCCCAGCCGTGTATAGATCACTGCCGGGAGCCCCCGTGCTGCCGTCGCGAATCTCCGGGGCCAGAAAGCAAAGACCCTCGGGATCCCACGGGTCAGCTACATCGACGCACACACTTGCATACCGCAGATCGATCACCACGGTCCGGCCAGTCTTCTCGAGCATCACCGAACCCGGCACTATACGTCGCACCGCAATGTTGCTGGAGTGGATGTACTCCAGCAGACTGGTCAGTGTGCGGGCGATGCGCAGAACGCGGGGTAGCGGCCGCGGTCCTCGTTGCACCGCCGCCTCCAGGCTTTCACCGTCAATCCACTTCGCCACTCGATAGGCCCATTTGCCGCGGTACCCGGCGGAATAGATCGCTCGGATGCCACCGTGATCCAGACTGGCCAACAGCTCGGTCTCACGTTCGAACCATGTGCGACTGGTGCTATCCGGCAGCAGGTGCACCCGCAGGGCGACCTCTCGTTTGAGCACTGAGTCACGCACGACGAACAATGCCCGTTCACGCGACGCCGCAACCAGACGTTTCACGTCCAGCATGTCACGGAAGGTCTGTTGAGTGAGCTCGAACAGCTCGGGAGCGTCGATATCCTGCGAGATCGGCGATGTGTCGATCGGAGGCTCGATGTTCATGGGGGACAAGATAACTAACGAACGAATGCAGAATGCAGAATGCAGAATGTAGAGTGCAGAATGCAGGCCGTTGGTTGGGTCGGGTGGCCCGGCCTACCGGGCCGTAGGGTCCAGTGCGTCCCGTGCCCCATCGCCCAGCAGATTGCATCCCACAACGGCGAGTACCACCATGATACCCGGGAAGGTGACGATCCAGGGTGCGTTGACCAGAGCGTCGCGCCCACCTGCGATCATGTTGCCCCAAGAGGGAGACGGTGGCGGAATGCCTAGACCCAGGAACGAGAGGCCGGCTTCGAGCATGATGGCGTTACCCACACCCAATGCAGCTGCCACCAACACCGGGGTCAGAGCATTGGGTAGCAGATGACGCTGCAACAGTCTGAAGTCTCCCAATCCGGTTGCTCGTGCCGCAGCTACGAACGGACGTCCCATGAGCCCCTTCACCTCTGCTCGAGTCAGCCGCGCGATTCCCATCCAGCCCGTGCATCCCAGTACCAGGACGACCAGGATCAAGCTCGGTTCCCAGAGGGTTACGAGAGCTAGCAGCAGCACCAGCCGCGGCATGGCGAGCGCGGCGTCAGTCAGTGACATGAGCCCGCGCTCCACCAATCCCCCCGCATAGGCTGACACCAAGCCGATTGCGGTTCCCAATCCCACTGAGACGGCCACAGACAGGAGCCCCACGGCGAGCGAGATTCGGGCACCGTACACCAGTCGTGACAACACATCACGGCCGAACCTATCAGTGCCCAGCAAGTGCAGAGTACCGTCCGGTCCTACAGCGAAGGGCGGCAGGAATCGGGTGCGAAGCACATCAGCCTGAACCACCGGATCGGCGGGTGCTATCAATGGCGCCAGGATGCCAAGGACGCACAGCGCAGCGAGGATCAGCAGTCCGGCGGCAGCCCGACGATCGCCCCACAACGCCTTGATGCTACTCACGTTCGCTCCCCACTCGAGGATCCGCGACTGAGTACAGCATATCGGCCAGCAGATTCCCGATCACTACCAGCGCCGCGAAGATCGCGGTAGTCGCCATCACGACGGGGTAGTCGCGTCCACCTACGGCGTCTACCATCACACGACCCATTCCTGGCCAGGCGAAGATAACTTCGACGAATACCGTCCCCGAGAACAGTGCCGGAAGTGACAGGCCGAGCAGTGTTATGACTGGCAGCAATGCGTTGCGCAACACGTGGCGTAGCGCAACAGCCAAGCGGCCTGCGCCTTTCGCACGTGCGGTGCGGACGAAGGGAAGGCCTTTGACGTCGAGCACCGCCCCCCGGATGAATCGTGCTGAACCGGCAATTCCGATGGCAGCGAGAGTCATCAACGGAAGCGCCAAATGGCGCATGCGATCGACAAACCGGCCCCATGGACTCAGGAACTCGGCGTCCAGTGAGGTGACTCCCATCGCGGGGAACCGCAGCCAAATTGGCCATCCGTAGCGGGCGGCCGCATAGGAGAACACCAGCACCAGCATTATCGCGAGCCAATACGCCGGCATGCCGTAGATTATCAGTGTTGTGACGGTGAGTCCCGTGTCGGCGGCAGTACGATGCCGGAACGCTTGAATCAACCCGACCGCGATGCCACCGATGTACGTTAGGAGCAGTGATGCTCCAGTGAGCACCAAGGTGTGAGGCAGGGCGTCAGCAATGACCCGCAGCACGGGTCGCTGTTGCACCAGGCTCACGCCCCAATCGCCCCGAGTGAAAGCTGTCAGCCAGGACAGGTAGCGGACGAGTAGCGGGCGGTCGAGACCCAGGGCGCGGCGTGCAGTCTCCAATTCCGCCTGGCCTGCTCCGGGAGCAACCCACAGTCGTGCCGGATCTCCGGGCGCGAGGTTGACAAGCAGAAACGTGACCGTGACGACGACCAATACGATGCCAAGACCTAACGCGAGTCTGCGGCCGAGCAGGCGAATCATGGGCTACTGTGGCTCCACATGTACCCGGTCGTCAAGGGAGCGTCGCGGTTGGCGGGCAGGGATCGTCCTGTCGCTGTGGTTGATCGGCTGTACTGTGGATGTCCCAGAGACGCGGCGAACGACCGTTGTCTATGCCTCGGGCGCCGACCTCCAGTCGATCAATCCTCTGATTGCGGTGCACCCGCTCGCCAAAGCAGTACAGAAGCACCTCCTGTTCATGACGGTAGCGTCGTATGACATCGCGCTGCAGCCGGCTCCCCGCCTTGCGGCGTGGTCGTGGAATGCTAGCCGCACCGTCCTCACGCTCCAACTCAGAACCGACGTGACATGGCATGACGGGATGGCGACGACCGCGCGGGACATCGTGTGGACGATGGCAATGGCGCGCGACCCGCAGACCGCGTATCCCAGAGCCAGGGACCTGCTCGGGATCGTCGCGGTCACTGCGGTCGATTCGTTCACGGTCCAAATCGATTTCGAACGGTCTCAACCGGTGTTTCCCGACGTCTTGACGGACCTGGCCATCCTGCCGGCTCACCTGTTGGGGGGGCTACAGCCAAGTGAGATACGAGCGGCCGATTTCAACCGTGCCCCGGTTGGGAACGGTCCCTTCGAGTTTGTAGAGTATCGACCCAATCAGCGGTGGGTGTTCAGGCGTTCCGCCAGCTTCCCTGCGGAACTCGGCAGGCCCGAGGTCGAGCAATTCGTGGTAGTTGTCGTGGATGAACCATCCACCAAACTCGCGGCACTCACATCGGGAGAACTCGATTTTGCCGGTATCAGCCCGGCTCACGCCGCGTTCGTGCGGGAAGATCCCCGGCTCGGCACGATCGACTATCCGATTCAGTTCGTCAACGCGCTGATCTGGAATACCAGGAGACCGCCGTTCGATGATGTCCGTGTGCGCAGGGCACTCACTCTGGCGCTCGACCGGCAACTCATCATAGACGCCTACCTCTACGGGTTCGGCACCCTCGCTGATGGACCGGTGCCGGTCCAGCATCTGTGGTATTCCTTCACTGAGCCCGTTCCCTTCGACCCGGCGGAGGCCATCTATTTGTTGGAACGAGCCGGCTGGCAAGTGGGAGACGATGGTGTTCGGCGCAGAGGCTCACAATCACTGAGCTTCGATTTGCTGACCGTCGGCAGTGGTGACGCACCACTGGAACAGATGATCCAGGCGCAACTCAGGGAAGTAGGTGTCGCAGTACGTATCCGGCAGCTGGAACTCACCAGCTTTCTCGCTCGAGCGCAGGCGGCAGAGCGGGATTTCGATGCCCTCGTCACGGGAGTTCCTGGAGATCTCTCGTTGGGCTACGTTGCTGCGATGTTTCCCGGAACCGACCCCGGTCCGCTGGCCTACTCCGGATATACCAGTGACCAACTCGACTCGGCGTTTCACAGGACGCAGCAGGCTGAGACGGAGTCGGATCTCCGATCGGCATGGGTGGAGGTGCAACGAATCTTGGCGCGCGATCTTCCCACGACCTGGCTGTATCACGCCCGTGGACTACAGGGTGCCAACCTGCGAATCAGCAATGTCGTTGTAGACCTGCGTGGTGAGTTGGCCAGCATAGCCAACTGGCGGTTGGAGCAACGGCCATGACGGTACACTCGAGCGCGCCACTGCGAGTCGACTTTGCCGGGGGATGGTCGGAACTGGCCGCACACTCCGGTCGCGAGTCGGGGACCGTTGTCAATGCGGCCATAACACTCGAGGCACGGGTCGATTTCCTGTTAGGCGATCGGAGAATCCGCTTGCGTGCAGAGGATACCGGCGATCGTGCGACCGTTGAATCCTCTGGTCTGCTGACCTACGACGGGAAGTTGGACCATCACAAGGCCGCTCTCAACATGCTGCCGGTAACCGGCGGAATCGAGCTGCTGTCGCAGTCCGATGCACCGCTCGGCTCCGGGCTCGGTTCCGGCGCGCTGAATGTGGCACTGTTGGCCGGTCTGGCTCGGTGTCGTCAAGAGGACTACGAGAACACCGAGCTGGCGGAACTCGGGTTCATGCTCGAGACATCTGAGCTGGGGTTGTATGCCTGGAAGCAGGACCAATACGCTGCAGCCTGCGGTGGCTTCCTCGAACTGAGACTGGAGCAGGATGAGGCGAATCTGAGACCGCTGTCGCTAACAAGTGAAGCAGCAGCTGAGCTGGCGCAGCACACCGTCCTGGCGTACACGGGACACACCCATTTCAACCGGCAGACCTACGAGCGCGTGTTAGCGGCGTTCGAAGCGGGCGACCCTGCGGTGATCGGTGCCATCCGCGCCACGAATGATGTCGCTCGCGAGCTGGCAGCGGTGCTCGAGTCAGCAGACTGGCGGCGGTTGGCGACGTTGGTGGATGAAGACGGGTACAACCAACAGTCACTCGACGCTGCAATGGTGACGCCGGAAACGGCGCGAATCGAAGCGGCCGCTCGGGCGGCCGGTGCCTGGGGACTCAAGGCAGTTGGCCCCGGTGCAGGTGGCTGCTTGTTGGTCGTCTGTTCACCAAACCAGCGAGCCGACGTCACCGCGGCGGTCGCAGTGGGCGGCGGTACGATCTTGGAATTCGACTTTACCTCGGAAGGTGTCGCAGTCTGGCAGCAACCCGATGCTGTTGATCAACCCTAACGAGCTGAGCAGACGACGGAGCGAGCTCGACCGGTGGCCAGAGTTGAGGGACCTGGCAACCCGTATCGAAGATCTCGCGCATCCCTTGGTCCGGGATCCGCTTTACTTCCCCGAGCGGAAGTCCCTCCTATCTCGGGTCGGTGGGTCATGCGAGCATGACGGTGCGCGCCTGGTCTTTGATCCCTCGAGTCCAGACTGCCACAGCTGCCCCAACTGTGGCGCCGTGTTCCAAGGAGAGCTGCACCACCGCGCCTGGATCTGGCACTACCATCTCTGGTTGTCGGAGCGCGCCATTCATCTGGCACTGCTCGGTGCGCTCCGTGGCGATGCAACCCTCACAGAGAAAGCTGCACAGATCATCGGTCTATATGTGGAGCGGTACCGCGATTTTCCCAACCGCGACAACGTACTCGGTCCCGCCCGGCTGTTCTTCTCCACCTATCTCGAATCCATCTGGCTGATCCAGCTGACCATTGCAGCTTCACTGTTGAAGACGAACAAGGGAGCGACGGCGACGCTGGGACTGAACTGGGAGGCTTTCGATAGTGTGGTTCAAGAGTCTGCCGGTCTCATCGCGTCGTATGACGAAGGCTGGTCCAACCGGCAGGTGTGGAACAACACGGCCATGGTGGCTGCCGGCCTGTGGCTTTCACGACCCGATGGCCGGGGGCCGCTATCGCAGCCGCTCGTTGTGATGGGACTGAACGGCCCCCACGGTCTGCGGGCACAGCTAGTCACGGCAGTTGGCAATGAAGGCCTTTGGTTTGAGGGTGAGAACTACCACTTCTTTGCTTTGCGCGGCTTCCTCTTGGCTGCCGAGCTGTTGCGATCTGTAGGGATCGATCTCTACGGTGCCGACGCGCCTGCCGCTCGATTGAGTGACATGTTTGTCGCTCCGCTGCACACGGTGCTGCCCGATCTGACTCTTCCCGCGCGGGGAGACTCACCCTACGGTGTCTCGCTGCTCCAGCCACGGTTTGCCGAGCTGTGGGAGATAGGCTGGGCCCGCACAGGAGACGAGAGACTCGAGAGCCTGCTGAGTCATCTCTACTCGGCCGCGGCACCGGATGACGATGGCCCGGGGATGAATGAGATTGCCGAACAAGAGCAGAACCGGCCCGCTCGCGCGATGAGTCGCCAGCTGTTGGGGTGGAAGGCGCTGTGTTGGATGCGCAGTACTCTACCCGACGCCGGAACTGAGTTGTGGCGCAGTGGATCGGCGCTGTTGCCCGGTGCCGGCGTTGCGGTCATGCGCACCGAACCGGATCGGTACATCAGCGTCGAGTGTGGTGGCGGACATGGCGGGCACGGTCATCCCGACCTGTTGCACCTCACCCTTTATTGGAATAAACCGCTGCTGATGGACTTTGGCACCGCATCCTATGTCACGCCGTCGCTGCACTGGTACCGCTCCACGTTGGCGCACAACGCTCCCGGGGTGGCGGGCAGGGGACAGCTGGGCGTGAGTGCCTGGTGTGCAGCCTTCGATACCTCCGGCCCCTGGACATGGTGCCGCGCGGCAGCAGAGGTGCTAGGAGACGGAACGCTGGCCACACGTACAGTTGTTGTGGGTCCCGCATGTGTGATCGACACGCTAGAGATCGCGGCGGATGAGAATATTGTAGTCGACCTGCCGATCCATCCGGTGAGTCAACTTCGTTTCGCGGTGGCCGGGCCGGGCGCGAGTGGAGACTGGGAAGAGACAGACGTGGTGGGTGTGGGGAAAGCCAGCAACATCGTTGTTGCGGACAATCTCACTTGGGATACGGCAGATCTCAGTCTGTTATTGGGCGAACGTGCCGAGGAGCAACTGTATCTGGTGGAACGACCGGGTCCGCCGGACGATCAATTCGCCGACGGAGAGCCGCTCACATTCCTGCTGCGCAGAGCGCGGGGACCGGGTATCTGGCAACAATACTACCTGTTGGGTGCGGATCGAGCGGTTGGTGTGCGCCGTCAGAAGCGCGACATAGAACTACGGTACTCCGACGGTACGCGTGATCGCATCACGATCGGCAAGGACGGCTGCCGTATCATCGGCCGTGCCGGTGACAAGCACAAGCTGACCGGATTGCGTGAAAGACCGGAACCACCGATCACATCCAAGGTGCGTCAAACTCGCATTCTTTGTCTGCGCCTCGACCACTGCCCCGACGTAGCGGAGTGGGAACGTCACCTGGCCGAGCGAGCGGTGATCGAACTTGGCAAGAAGCACTACCGCCGATCGGAAGAGCACTACGGAGCACGTGGTGGATTCGGAGCCAGCGTAGCCGTGTTCACAACCGGCAGCACGGTTTGCTTTGCAGCACATGTTCACAAGAAACAGCTTCACTTGAGACCGCGGGACGCTGTGGATCCGGCACTCGACAACGAGTCGCCCGATATTCACTCCGACGGGATTCAGTGTTATGTCGCAATGGGGCAGTGGAGCGGATTTCTCGCAGTGCCTGATGCAGAATCTGAAGACGTCAGGATCCTTCCGGTTGCGGGAACCGGAGCTGAGGTTGCCCGGGCGTGGGGAACCTGGCGGCGCACCAAGGCAGGGTATCGCATCTTGGTGTCGGTTGACGTGGGTCGACCATTGCAGAGCGGTGAGAACTTGCCGGTCAACCTCGTTGTGAATGAGATGTACCCGGATCGCGTGAGGCGAGCCGGGCAGTTGGTGCTTTCCGGTGGTGGTGGCTGGGTCTATTTGAGAGGAGATCGGGAACACCCGAGGGCGGCCGTGATCGCGGAGGTATTGTGAACCTGGTCGTCGTGCTGCACAGTCCGCAGGACTTGGTGAACATTGCCAGTGTAGTCCGCGCAATGAAGAACTTCGAGTTGCGCGACTTGAGGCTGGTGGCCCCGGCGGAGTTCGAGCCACGTCGCATCACAGGAATCGCGCACGGCAGTGACGATCTCGTACGACGCATCGAGATCTTCGACGATCTCGATGCTGCGCTGAACGATCGTGTTTACGTCGCCGGCATGACGGCACGCCAGCGTGCGGCCAAGCGCAACATGCAGCGACCACGTGAAGCCGCCCTCGATCTGCTACAGGCTGCGGCGGACGGTCCGGCTGCGTTGCTTCTCGGGCGGGAAGACAAAGGGCTCACCAACGAGGAACTCGATCGCTGCCACCGGGTTGTCACCATTCCCACCAGCGAGAGCTACGCTGCACTCAACCTCTCGCATGCGTTCGTGGTGATGGCGTATGAACTCTTTGTTGCCCGCTGCGAACCACAGTTCAAACGTGCGCGCCACTATGCGGCCGCCGCAACCCACGATGAGTTGGAGCAACTCTTCGCGCGCGCTGAAATTGCGCTCGATGCCATAGAGTTCTTCAAGACGCGGAATACCGACAGCATCATGCGCACGGTGCGCGAAGTAGCGCATCGCGCTCCCATGGATGGACGGGAAGTCGGTCTCATCAAGGCGATGTGCGTCGAGGTGATACGGTTCCTCGAACGGAAAGGTGTTCGATGACGATCCCCAACTTCACCTCAACCGGAAGCAAGAGACCGGAGGCCCTGTTTGGCAGTCTGACCGGCGGTCCGCAGACCATGATTCGAAGTGAGGGCTGCCGGCTGTGGGATCACGATGGGAACCAATACATCGACATGATCATGGCATTGGGGGCGGTGGCACTGGGGTATGCACACCCACGCGTGGTAGCCGCAACAACCAATGCCGTAAGTGCGGGAACCGTTGGGTCGCTGCCACCGACATTGGAACTCGCCGTCGCGGAAAGGCTGGCAGCCGCAATGCCGGGTGCGGAGAGTGTGCGTTTCTTCAAGTCGGGTGCCGAAGCCGTTGCGGCCGCGGTGAGAATCGCGCGGGTGTACACTGGTCGTGAGCGGGTGATCACCTGTGGCTACCACGGTTGGCTGGATTGGTGTCAATCAGAACCCGGCGTGCCGCACCCCGTAACGCAACTGAGGACGGAGATCCCATTCAACGACATCGAAGCCCTGAACCGAGCCGTTGGTGACGACGAACCCGTTGCAGCGATTGTGCTAGAACCGGTGGTGGACGGTCCACCCGATGTGGAGTGGCTCGATACCGCCCGCCGCTTGGCCGATCGATCGGGCGCCGTATTGGTGTTCGACGAGATCAAGACCGCGTTCCGTATAGCGACCGGTGGCGCCGCCGAGCGCTTCGGAGTCGTACCGCACCTGATGGTGGTTGGCAAAGGGCTTGGCAACGGTTTTCCGATAGCCGCGACGTGTGGATCCAAGGATGTGATGGATGCGGCCACCAGGACATGGATCTCATCTACGCTGGCAACCGAGTTTGTCAGCTTGGCCGCGGCGCTGGCTGTGTTGGATGTGTTCGGTGACGGCAAGACGGTAGAGCACCTGCACGTGATCGGTTCGCAGTTCATGCACGGTCTGGACAAACTCGCGCGAGATCATCCCAAGGTGTTCAAGGCTGTGCGTGGCATTCCACAGATGTGTTATCTGCAGTGTACCGATTCGAGTGTTTCGCAGTCGGTGGCAGTCGGCGCAGCACGGTGCGGAGTCCTGGTCAAGCTGTCGGCCTACAACTTTGTGTCGTTGGCGCATTCGGACCATGTTATAGAACGAGTGTTGCAGCAGATCGACCAGGTTGCCACTGAGCTGGAGGCAACATGCTGATAGACGTACACGCCCATTTCTACACCGAACGTTCGGGCCGTGCAGATTGGCAGGCCGTCAACAAGGCGCGTCTCGAGGCTGGCAAGAAGATCGGTGTGACTTCGCACGTCGCCTCGATACTCGGGACTTGGGGAGCGAGTTCACCAACGTATTTCCCGTCGGCGGAAGACGTGACTCACGCCAACGAGCGAATGGTCGGCTTGCTCAAGCAGCATCGGGAGATCAATGGCTATTGCGTGGTGAATCCCAACTACACCGACCACGCGTTGGGTGAGATCGAGCAAAGACTCGAACAGGGCATGATCGGTGTGAAGCTCGCTGCCAGCCGTCGTGCCAGTGACACTCTGCTGGATCCGATAGCGGCACTGGCAGGCGAGCGGGGAATCCCGCTACTGCATCATGTGTGGCACCATCGCCGTCACGAGTGGTCCGGTCAGGAAGCGTCGGATGCGGTGGAGCTGGCGGTTTTGGCGCAACGGCATCTTTCCACCGATTTCATCATGGCTCATCTCGGTGGTGGGGGGGATTGGGCCCACTCGCTACGCGTTGTGCGTGACACAGCCAACATTTGGGTTGATCTCTCCGGCAGCGGCGTAGACGTGGACATGCTCGATACTGTTCTGAGCACAGTCGGACCGGAACGCATGCTGTGGGGTGCGGACATTACGTTGGACACCGCCTGGGCCAAACTGCGCTATCTGGAATCGCGCGGGCTGGATCAGGAATCGCTCGATCTCATCAAGTTCGGCAACGCGTTCCGCATCTTTCCCGAAGGAGTGTTCCGTGACGGTGATTGATGTTGCGGCGTTCGTGGGCGAGTACCCGTACCGCTCCATCTCCCACGGTACTACCGATTGGCTGCTGGCCCAAATGGACCGTTTGGGGATCGATCGAGCCTGGGTGGGACATCTCCCCTCGGTTCTCTATAAGGACCCTGCTCCAGGTAACGCGGCACTCGAACACGCCCTGGTCAACCAGAGTGAGAGATTGGTGCATGTGCCCGTAGTCAATCCTGCGTTACCACGCTGGGAGGATGAC
This sequence comes from Gemmatimonadota bacterium, assembly GCA_039584755.1. GTDB lineage: Bacteria > Gemmatimonadota > Gemmatimonadetes > Gemmatimonadales > GWC2-71-9. The sequence continues at coordinate 467 of JBDGXD010000100.1, read as the reverse complement.
ACAAATCGGGCGGTCGCGATGGGCGCACCGGCTGTGCGGAGTTATCCACTGCACCAAGGTCTCGACCCTGCCGGTGGGGAGATGAGAGTGCTAGCGGCGGCGCTAGCGGCGGCCGAAATCGCGCTGTTGCTCACCGTCAGATTCGAGGACGTGAGGCAGCGACATCCGCTCGACACGGTGCCGGATCTTCCGCCGGCTGCGGTCAGGAAACTCGTGCGCAGCGATCCCGATGTCCGCGTCATCGTTACCCATGCCGACCGCGCATTCGTCGAGGAGGTGCACTTTGGCCTCACTCCATCTGAGGCGACACGAGTGCTATGGGATATCTCGTGGATCTGGGGGCCGCCCGAAAACCATCTGGCCAAGCTGATCGATACGATGGGAGTGCAGCGCTTCGGTCTGGGGACGGGCATGCCGCTGCGGATTCCCGACACTCCGTTCGCCAGGTTGGATTTGCTCGATCTGTC
>JBDGXD010000099.1:0-15968 GCA_039584755.1 Gemmatimonadota bacterium | reverse complement strand
CAGCGGTAATCCCCAGAATCGGTTCCCCAGCCGTCCCGCTCCTTGGCCGGGATTTTCGGGCCCATCGCCACAGGTAACACTGTACCTCAGGCCCACTAAACCTATAATTGACAACATGTTACCGTTCGTACTCTGAACTACAAACCGAATATATCCCGAGACCTTTGACCCAAAATAATGTGACTTGAGTCATCGTTGTCGACCGACTGAAGTCGCACCGTTGCACCACAGCAACGCGACTGGTACGTGCCGCGGACGGCCCTCCCGCCGTTCCGGCGTTTGTCTTTTACCCGATCTTTTGCAAGGAGGAGTGGCTTCATGATTCACTCCATCCAAGCCCTCGTTCCGAACGAGTGGCAGGGGGCAGTTGAGGCGCTCGCGGCTCCGGTATCTTGGGTCCCGGGCTGGCATGCAGCGATGGTCAACTTCGCCTGGTACGGTGACTCCATAATGGAAGTCATGTTCAAGCGGGTTGTTCTAGTGTTACCGATGATGTTGTTGTTGAGTGCGATTTGGATCACGATGCTGTCGCTCTACACGATTCCATTCCGCTCCAATCGCGTCCGGTTCGTGACAGCGATGCTGACTTCCTGGTGGGACGCAGGTCGCAGCGCATGGTTCTACTGGGCCGGCCTCGTACGTCTGGTCGTTCTGTTTGTGGGTTGGACATGGGGCCTGATGCGACTCGGATTCGGAATGGCCGGAGCCGTCATTAGGAGCACATTCCAGTCACCACTGAGAGTGCTCGATTGGACATCGAGGAACTACTTCAAACCCGGGGTGCCGTGGCTTGCGTTCCTGGCGCTGCTGATCTGGTCGGCAGTCGAAGCGTTGATATTCATGTACACGCTGCGACCCACGTTGACCGAGGTACTGGCCGGCATTACCGGCTACGAACCCAACTCAGCCATGTTGGCGCCCATTCTGTGGCTTTTCCTGTTCTTCCTCGTGCTGGGCAGCTTCGCCTGCGTGTACGCCTTGGCGGAGGCCATGCGGAAGAAGGACATTATGCAGATATTGCAGATGACGTTCGTCGAAATGTTCGTCATGTTCTTCGAAGTCATCTTCTTGTACCGGGAGCTCATTGACGCGATCACGCCCTGGATAGCCCAGCAGACTAACGAGGGGCTACAGCTAGGGCTGGTTTCGACCCTTCTGCTCGCTTCGTTCGGCTGGGTCGGCGTCCGGGGCATGACCTGGTTCCTGTTCGGACGCTACGGAACACCGGCGTTGGTCGCAGTCCTGGCGCGCGATACGATTCGTCAGGAAGTGGCTTCGGTTCCCATGGAGTCCCTGCCGCAGCCAGATCCGTTGCGAACCCCGATCCTCAGGCTGAAGCAGGAGGCCGAGTGGTTCAAGAAGGAAGCGCAGACGGCGTTCGAGCTGCTCTCACTTCCGGTGCTGCAGTTGTTTGCGGCTGCAGTCAACTTCGCAGTGGTGGTCATCGGATCGCGGCCAATGTTCTCCTTGCCGTTCAGATCCATCGAGGACGTCCTCGTGGCAACACCAAAGTTGGGCTTCAACAAGACCGCCCCGCAGCCGTCCGCTCGTCATCAAGCGCCCAGGCCGGTCCACGACGGAGGTGCCGCATGACCTGGCTCCGCCGAGTCTGGGCGATCGCCGTAGCGGCGGGTCTGGCGTGTACACCCACGGGTGATACCACTCGGCAGGCTCGCTCCACTCTCGTTCTGGGCATTGACGTGAGTGGCTCGTTCCGATCGACCGGCAACTATGAAGACGCTATCGATTTCGCGTCACACTATCTGTACGGCCACCTAAACGGGCTGGGAGACCTGAAGGTCCCCTCAGCAGTGTTCGTTGGATCGGTAGGTGGTGCGCGGCCCGGGGAGCCTAAGTCATTCCAACCGATCCACGCCTTCCAGGGGAAGACTCCCGACGAGATCGCCCAGGCATTGCGTGAGTTCTTCCCGCCTGAGGACTCGTTCACGGACTTCAACGCGTTCTTTGATCGAGTTGCCACTTTGGTCAAGCGTCAAGGGCTGATTCTGGCGCCGCTCAACGTCGTCGTGCTCAGTGACGGTGTGCCCGACAACAGGGGTGGGACAATTAACGCCGACGGAAGTCCCTACTCCCAGATTGACGTGGCGCCGCTCGAGTATCTATCTCGCAGCGTGACTGTTCGACTGCTATACGGCTCGCCGACTTCTTCTGTGGCATGGGAGAGGGAGATAGACACACGACGCGTGCGGATGTGGACTGTTGACGCCGACGTCATGAGCGGGTGGCGAGAACAGCTAGATACCGCCCTCGAAAGCGGTGTCCAGGATGGCCTCTGGACCTGGATCGTGGACAATGTCGACTTCCGAGTCAGGAGCCGGAGACTTTAGACCCGCAAACCCGTGATCCCGGCAATCCGGGATCACGGGACCCTTCCTTTCCGAACTCAAGCATATACGGCGACGAGGCTGTTTGTTCAGTGGTCCAGTCGCTTCGCCTTCGCGTGTGTCTCATTTCTGGTTATCTTGGGCAGGCCGATCTACACCCCTCGATAGTCTCGATTCCACTACGGAGAGTCGATGAACTCTGAGCCTCTGTTCAATGACCTCATAGGCGTTCTCGCGGTTATCACGATGATACCGGTGTTCTTCTTGTGGTTGGAGAAGAAGACCAAATGGAAGGTGTTCGATATCCTTCCTGCAATCATCTGGATTTTTCTCACTCCGATATTTCTCAGCAACCTGAACGTTATCCCTATGCAGAGCGAGATATACAGCACGTTTCGCTCGTTTGCGGTGCCGTTGTTCATTGTGCTGATGCTCTTGGGTATAAATATCCGTCAGGTCATCAGAGTGGCCTGGCGGGGCGCTGGTGTACTGGTGATCGGCACACTGGGAATAGTAGCGGGCGCGGTCATCTCGTTCTACTTGTTCCAGAGTGGCCTGCCCGAAGACACTTGGCGGGGATACGGCGCTCTTGCCGGAAGCTGGATCGGTGGAACGGGCAACCTGGCTGCCGTGGCGGAGAGCCTGGAGACCCCTCCTGAAATGGTCGGCATGGTGGTGTTGGTCGACAACTTCGTCTACGTGCTCTACTTCCCACTGATACTGACGTGCAAACGCTGGGCGAAATGGTTCAATCGTTTCACCGGCGTGTCGCAGAAGGACATCGATCAGATTGGTGAAGTATCTGAGGAGATCGAGACCGGCTCCACTGAAGTCAGCTTCAAAGACATCCTCGTGCTGTTAGGCTGGGGATTCACGACGATCTTCGCAGCCAACTACATCGCCACACTGCTCCCCGACGTGGGCCGTGTGATCACAGAAAGAACCTGGGCGATACTCCTGGTTACGACCTTTGGTATCCTGCTATCGGCGTCACCACTCAAGAACGTTCCAGGTTCCTCTGCACTGGCAATGGCATTTGTCTACATATACATGACCACGATGGGGGCTCAAGCAGACCTGCGCAACATAGGCGGAGCACAGTGGTTCCTGGTCGCTGGTGTCATTTGCATCATGATCCACTTCGTATTCATCGCAATCGGCGCCAAGCTGTTCCGTGTTGATGTCAGTATGGCGGCGGTATCCAGTGTAGCAGCCGTTGGTGGCGCAGCCTCGGCACCGGTTGCCGCCGGGTACCACCGTGAAGAATTGGTGCCGATCTCGATCATGCTTGCCCTGTTGGGTTACGCGCTCGGCAACTACCTAGGAGTGCTGACGGGCATCTTGTGTAATATGTTCGTCTAGGAAACGCTAGTTGGCACAACCGAGGGGGGAGCCACCCGCCTGGGGAACGCCAATCTCTGGTCTAGCGGGGTAACTCCCGAGTACCTTACGGAATCAGATCTGCAGGTCAGGAACTGTGCTTCCCTCGCCCCTGTGGAACCGGGGCGACACGTCCTATCGGGTGAGTATACTGGAGAGACACGCCACAACATGACAGGAAAAGACAAGAACCGCGATCAGGCCCTGCGCGACAAGTTGCCACGTGAAGTAAGGGATGCCGTTGTAATCCGATTCGCAGGTGACTCGGGTGACGGTATGCAGCTCACTGGATCCCAATTCACCCAGGAAACGGCAATGGTCGGCAATGACCTGGCGACCTTCCCGGACTATCCGGCAGAAATCCGAGCTCCCGCCGGTACTACCTTCGGCGTCTCTGCTTTCCAGATCCACTTCGGGGTGACTGACATTACGACTGCGGGTGACGAGCTAGACGTTCTGGTCGCTATGAACCCGGCAGCTCTCAAGGTGAATGTCGCAGACCTCCGCGTGGGTGGTACAATCATAGCCGACTCAGGGTCATTTACGAAGCGCAACCTGCAAAAGGCCGGCTTCGATGCCAATCCCCTCGAAGATGATTCACTGGCACCATATCAAGTAATTCCCCTCGACATCGGCAAGATGACCTTGGAGGCAGTGAAGAATCTCGATCTGAGTTCCAAAGAGGCGCTCAGGAGCCGCAATATGTGGACACTCGGGCTCACTCTATGGATGTACGATAGGGATCGCCAAATAACCATCGACTGGCTAAACAACAAGTTTGCCAAACGACCAGAGGTCGCCCAGGCCAACATAGCCGCCCTCAACGCCGGTCACGCGTTCGGTGAGACGGCTGAGATGCCGAACTACGCCGTCGGTTACAGCATAGTGGAAGCCGACATCACTCCGGGCGAGTACCGCACGGCTACGGGCACACAGACGCTCGCTTGGGGCCTGCTGGCGGGCGCGCAGGCGGCCGACCTCAACATCATGCTGGGATCGTACCCGATCACGCCGGCGTCACCCATTCTCCACACGCTCGCCGGGCTGAAGGAATTTGGCGTCGTCACTTTCCAGGCTGAAGATGAGATCGCGGCTATCTGCTCGGCTATCGGTGCATCATTCGCAGGCGCACTGGGTGTTACCTCCAGTTCGGGACCCGGAATCGCGTTAAAGACCGAGGCACTAGGTCTGGCAGTTGTCACCGAATTGCCGCTGATAGTCATCAACGCACAGCGGGCCGGACCGTCCACAGGAATGCCAACCAAGACCGAACAGGCAGATCTGTTTCAGGCTGTATACGGACGGAACGGTGATGCTCCGATTCCAGTTCTGGCTGCGGCAACCTCGACCGACTGTTTTGAAGTCGCCCTTGACGCAGTACGTATTGCGACAAAGTACATGACACCGGTAATGATCCTAACGGATGCATATCTGGCAAACGCTGCGGAGCCTTGGCACATACCCGACCTCGAGCACCTGCCCGAGTTCCCTGCCCGGTTTCACACCGACCCCGCCGGCTTCCAACCGTTCTCGCGCGATGAGACTACGCTGGCGCGACCCTGGGCAGTACCCGGTACGCCAAACCTCGAACACCGTATCGGTGGGATCGAACGAGACAGCCAGACCGGTCATATCTCTTATGATCCAGCTAACCACCAACACATGACGGAGATGAGGACAGCCAATGTTCGCGGCATCGCGAATGACATCCCACCGCAAGAGGTCACGCTCGGGAACACCAGTGGTGAGTTGGCCGTAGTAGGTTGGGGTTCAACGTTCGGTCCGGTACGGCAAGCAGTGAAGCGGGCAATTGGTGAAGGCAAGAGCGTTTCTCACATACACCTGCGTTATCTCAATCCCTTCCCGCATAACCTCGGGGATCTTCTAGCATCCTTCGAGCACATCCTCGTTCCCGAGATGAACAGTGGACAGCTCGTGACAATGATACGGAGTAACTACCTTTTGCCCGCCGTGGGCTTACCGAAAGTCTCCGGCAAGCCGTTCAAGGTCCGCGAGGTCGCCGAGGGCATCCAATCCATATTGGAGAGATGACATGACTGCAGCTGTTTCCAGTGAATTGTTGAAGCCCAAGGATTTCGCATCCGACCAGGAAGTGAGATGGTGCCCGGGATGCGGAGACTATGCCGTTCTCAAGGCCGTTCAACGCACGCTCTCCGAGCTGGGCGTAAAGCGAGAGAACACCGTGTTGGTATCCGGAATCGGTTGCTCCTCTCGATTTCCGTATTACATGTCTACGTACGGATTTCACACCATCCACGGGCGCGCACCGGCCATAGCGACCGGAATCAAGCTTGCCAATCCCGGACTCGACGTTTGGGTGGTTACCGGTGATGGTGATGGGCTGAGTATCGGTGGCAACCACACGCTCCACGTACTGCGCCGCAACGTGGACCTGCAGATTCTGCTGTTCAACAACGAGATCTATGGGCTCACAAAAGGTCAGTACTCGCCCACATCACATCGTGGTACGCGATCACCCTCCACACCGCACGGATCGATCGAGCTTCCGGTGACACCGGCGGCTTTTGCTCTCGGGGCAGGTGCCCGGTTTGTGTCCCGGTCCGTCGACACTCAGCAATCGCACCTCAACGACACGCTCAAGCGTGCACACGCGCACAAGGGTGCGTCATTCGTCGAGATATACCAGAACTGCCTGGTGTTCAACGATCGGACCTTTGCCCGCTTCACCGACAAGATTGTGGCAGCCGACAACCAGCTTCTCGTCGAACATGGTAAGCCTCTGATCTTCGGCAAGGAAAGAAACCGAGGATTGACAATGCGATCAGGCTGTCTCGAAGCGAAGGTGGTTACAATAGGTGAGGACGGTGTAACCGCGGACGACATCCTCGTTCACGACGAGACGAACCGCAACCTGGCCACACTGTTGGCCTCGTTGGATACGCCAGATTTCCCGGTAGCTTTGGGCGTGTTGTACTGCGATGCAGCAGATTCATATGCCGATCAGATCCACGCTCAGATCGAGGCCGCCCGCGCAGCCGTTCCAGCACCCGATCTCAACAGCTTGTTGCGGCGAGGTCAGACCTGGAGCATCGACGGGTGACACGGACTGTTAGTTGATCTTGAGGAGATTTCCCGTCGTGGGTAGGCAAATCATCATGTCGCATGTCCGTGTTGCAGTCTTGGTGGCGCTTACAGGGGGGATGTTGATCGACCAGTCCACCGCCCAGGTCGACACGTTCCGCGATGCCTGGCGGTGGGCACACTTCACGACAGCATCCGGCCTGCCCTCGAATACGGTCTACGGCATCACCGAGGCAACCGACGGCACTGTTTGGGCGTCCACTGAAGCTGGTCTGGCTTGGTACGATGGCTTCATCTGGCACCCGGTCGGGCTGTCGCGCGGCCAGCAAGCTGCTCGTCCTCTTTCATTGGTCTCTGACAGCACCGGTGGCGTCATTGCTGTCGTTCACTTCCAAGTCTACCGGGGAGACTCCTCCGGCTTCCGGATGCTCGACGTTGAGACCGATGGACGCCCGCGGGCCGTCCGCACCGCCCTTCCCTTCGCTAACAACAGCGTGCTACTACTTGCAGAGGTCGACGGACACAGCCAGTTGCTGGTATACAGCGACAGCACAACCGAACGACTGCGGACACCGGAGCAGCTGCCCGGGATGCGACGCACACGGCTTTGGATGAGCGGTGCCGGTCGCGTGTGGCTCAACGCTCCCGGTGGGTTGTTCTACTGGAACGGCACTGACTGGGTCACCAAGAGTGCAAGTCACACGAGCATGCGCCTGATCTCGCAGTTGGTAGAAGGATCTGACGGGTCCGGCCTCGCGTTCGTCACGGCCCCCACTAGACTGCGTGGCCTCTGGGAATGGGGCCCCGATTCCGACATGCGACTCAACCTAACCGAGGGCGATAACGAAACCGTTGCCATGGCATTGGGAACCGACGGGAACGCTCTCGTCGTTCACGAGACCGGGCACATCAGGATCAGAGATGCTGCACGCCGCTGGTCCTTCTTGGATCCGGCACCGAGCCAGCTACGTGGGGCACTCTTCGTCAAGTACCGCACCTCGGGTGATCTCTGGATCGGCTCAAGGAACGGTCTGTTCCTGCACCGTCCCAGGAGCAATCGCTGGGCGGGGCGGGCCCATCAGTTCCCCGACCCGAGGAACCGGGTCCACGCGCTCAGCCTGACACAGGACCGCCGCGATCTGTGGGCGGGTACGGCTGACGGGGTCGAGATCCACAAGAGCGACGGTACTGTCGAGTGGATCGACCAAATACTGGGCACTCGACTTGGCACTGTTACGGGAATTGCAGCTGATAGCAGCGGCAACATGTGGATCTCCAGCGGCTCGCAGTTCCAGGGGGCTTTTCGATGGGATGGTGCTCGGTGGAGACATTTCGGCTCCGAGGATGGACTCCTTGCGCCGCACATCCACAAGGTCGTGGTCGACCGCGAGGGGCGAACGTGGTTTCTCGGAGAACCCGAACTAGAGCCCGCCGATGCAGAGGGTCCTGGCGCGTTTGTATACCAGGATGGCCAGTTCTTGCCCTGGGGAAGGGAGCAGGGACTTCCAAGCGGTGGCGTCTACTCATTCGCGCAGGGCCTTGATGAGGCCCTTTGGTTCGGGACTACCGCAGGGCTGAGCCGTTGGCGCAACGGTGAGTGGAGACATTGGGGTCCGATCGAGGGAGTGCGGGGCAAGGAGGTGTTCGCCATCGCCATCGAGAACAGCGGTAACATTTGGTTTGGCCAGCGGGAATGGGGGTTGGGCCATGTCGACTCAAATGACGAACTCGAGTTCCTGACCACCGCCGATGGCCTCATCAACGATGATGTCTGGGATATTCAGATCGATCAACATAGCGACTGCATATGGATAACGACTCATGGTGGGTTGACCTGCTACAACCGAGGTGCGTGGAGCAGCTTCACAACAGAACTCGGTTTGGCGAATCCCTATTTGTGGCCTGCGCTTCCCACGAAGTTCCACATCTTCTTGGGCACCTTTGGCAGCGGTTTGCAGATCTTGAGTCGTGAAGAGGCTGGAGCGCCCCCGCCCAGAGTGCTCGTCAACGAGCCCCTCGTAGAAGAAGATCGCGTGCACGTGACTTGGGCACCCGTGGCGCATTGGGGAGCCGTTGATCCCGCTGCAATCCAGACGAGGTACCGTGTCAACGACGGCCCCTGGTCTCTATGGGGTCATGTACAGGAGGCCAATGTAACGCACGTCCCTCCCGGTGCCCACACGGTTGAGATACAGGCTATGGGGTTGTTTGGCGAGCATTCCGAACCTGGCCAGACGGCCACCTTCATTGTGCCTCCCCCAGTCTACCTTCGCCCCGTATTCGCGATACCGGTCACCAGCCTGCTACTAGCGCTCCTTGTTGTTGGAACGCTCGCCTTGCGGAGAAAGACACGCGCAGATGCTGCACTGCGTGAGAGTGAATCACGCCTGATAGCGGCGCAGCGCATCGGCAAGATCGGGTATCTCGACTGGGACATGGAGACCGGGAAGCTACACCTGTCAGACCAGTTCTACAGTTGGCTTGGCCTGAGCCGGAGCCAAGAGCCGATTGCGATGGAGACCCTATCGCAGTTCGTCCATCCGGAGGATCTAGAACGAGTGCAGGAGTCAGGGCGTGCAGCCAAAGAGAATGGCAAAGAGCCCGACCTTGATCACCGGTTGCTGGCCCCCGATGGTGGTGTGATCTACGTACATGTGAAAGGTGCCATCATAAAGAACTCGTTCGGAGCCCCAGCTCGCATGCTGATTACAGCGGTTGACATCACCGACCGGAAACAGCAGGAGCAGGAGTTGAGCGCCAATCGTGAAAGGCTGGAGGCCCTCTCCCACAGCCTGATAAACGTAGAAGAAAAAGAGCGTGCACGATTGGCACGAGAACTCCACGACGAGATAGGTCAGGCGCTCACGGCCGTGAAACTCAACCTCCACACCGTAAGTCGTCTCTCAAAGAACGCGGCAATAGACGAACAGGTGAGCGACAGCGTTGCCATTGTCGACAAGGCTGTGCAAGAAGTGCGCAACATGGCGCTGGACTTGCGTCCCAGCCTGCTGGACGACTTGGGACTCGAGGCTGCTCTCGAGTGGCTCGCCGACAGACAGGCGAAACGTGCCAACATCAACTCTGTGTTCAAAGCGGATGAGCTGCGAACGCGACCAGACGCCGGCATCGAGACAGCATGTTTCAGGGTGGCTCAGGAAGCCATCACCAATACCGTGCGCCACGCTCGAGCAACCACAGTCACCGTGGAGCTGCTGGATCTCGGACCTGACTTGGACTTGAGTATTCGGGACGATGGGGTTGGATTCGAGCTGGAATCCGCTACGAGTTGGCTACCCGCATCGGGAGGTCTTGGATTGGCTGGAATGAGAGAACGAGTCGCCATTGCCGGTGGTACCCTAACGGTACAATCCGCCAAGGGACAAGGGACCGTTGTCCGGGCGCGATTCCCAATCGAGCAGACCGCTCCGTAGCTCAGGTCCTGATCACGACCCCCGCGTAGGCCACCACGTTGGAGTCGTCGCCCGTAACCAATCCACTGTGGCGGTAGTCGACCAGCTCTGCTCTGGTTGCACCGAGCTGTCGTGCCGCTTCAACAACGGTGGCCGACGGTGCCCGGCCGCACATTGTCACGTTTTCCCTCTGACAAGTGGCGAGCAGTTGTTCTCCATCCAGCGCCTCCACTGCATCCAACGCGCTGCGGTCTCTCTGGCGTGCCACCTTCGATGATTCGAAATGGGTCATGTCGGATGATGCCAGCAGCAGGACCGTGTCAGCTGATCGAGACACCACGGTTGCAAGTGCCGTTGCCAACGACCGACACCGATCCCAATCGTCCCACGCGAGCACGATGGGCGCGATCTGCACGTCGGGTGCAAGCAATTTGAGAAACGGCAGCTCCACCTCTACGGCGTGTTCAGACAGGTGTGCCGCCGGATCGTGTCGCACCAAGCCACACTCCGCCTCGACTCGGCTCAAGAAGTCTCCTGCTACCTCCAGGTCCCCCAGCGGTGTCTCCCATCGGCCCTTGTCCCAGGCAGCCGCACCGCCACTGTGCTCCCACCGACCCGTATGATTGGGAGCCAGGATCACTACGATGGCGGGGATCTCGATCCTACCGAACACCTCCGCAGCGCACTCACCCGAGTACACCAAACCGGCGTGAGGCACAATTCCGCCGACGGCCTTTGTCGGTGCGGCACTCACGCCGGCGAGCATGCCATTCAACTGCTCTCTCAGCTCAACTGGGTCGTCCGTGTAGAATCGCCCGGCAACTGCTGGATGACGTATGTCAGACATGATCTCGGACCTGATGTTGTGTCATAGAACCGATTCATCCTCCACGTCTTCCCACACAACAAGTAATCACCACTGACGTCGGGCCGCAATTCGGCTGCAGATGCATGCGACTGCCTCCCACAAAAAAAGGGAGCCGATCCAGACCGATCCGCTCCCCGCCCCTTTCACCCCACTTACTGTCAGTTCATAGCGAACTCACAACCCTCGTCCCCTGACCCCGGCTCGCCAACACCTGCCGTGCCCCGTCGCGACCCATTCCGAAAACCGTTGTTGCCGCCGCGTCGGCCGCCATGCAGTTGTCCGCCGCAACCGTTACGCTGTGTACTTCGGTACTGCGAGGAGATGCCGTTGCCGGATCCAGTAGATGGTGATAGGTCGCACCGGCATGCTTGAAGTTCTGCAAATAATCACCGGATGTCGCCACGGCTGCATCGGCAAGGTCGAACCTATCGGTGATCTCACGGGCATCATGCGGTGATCTGACACCGACCCTCCAGGGATCCCCGTCTTCCGACTCGCCCATCGCGTAGAGATCTCCGCCGGCATTCACCAGTGCGTGTTCGATTCCCCACTCACGCAACGACTTGACTGCCAAGTCCACGCCGTATCCCTTGGCAATTCCACCCAAGTCAATCAGCGCCTCCGGATCAGTCAAACGGATCACCGGTCTTCCGCCATAACGGTCAAGCTCGACAGCACGGTAAGGTCTTCGGCCGGCCAACTGCCTCACGTCCGCTTCGTCGGGCGGCACCGATCGTTGCTTCACATCCCAGAGATTGACTGCGGCCCCGAGGCACGGGTCAAAGGCACCGTCACTCGACTCGCCCCAGTAAAGTCCTTCCAGGACCACGGTGGCCGTCGCGTTGGTGATCGTGACCGGTTGCTTCGTCGCCTCACGGTTCACTCGACCCACATCTGACGTCTCACTGTAAGCCGTCATCGTACGATCCACGTATCTCAGCTGCTGAATCGCGGCGTCTATTGCGGCCTGAGCGTAGCGCTCGTCACGGTGCACGACGGCGAGATCCGCGACCGTACCCATGACCGGTACGCTGCGACGAACCAGGCGGCGTCTGCCGCCCCTCAGGAACGGAATGGCCGCCACGGCAAATGCCCCGACTCCTAACAGAACCACCTCACGACGGCTCGGACCTGCACCAGCAGACAGCACGTGCTTACCCATAATATGACTCCGGTATGTCAGCATCTAAATGACAGTTGCCACAGACGTCTGGATTGTGCTCATCGGGACAGTTGGAGCACCCGTTTGGCTCCTGCACCCTCCCGCGCACAAATCCAAAGACCGCAAACAGTGCGGCAAAGCCGAGAATCCCAATGACTTCAGTCAACTCGAACTCAACAATCCCGCGAACCCCTGGAAAGCCAAAGACAGGCAACCCGCAATGATGAATATGAGTGCCGTTCCCTTGGCTACTCTCGGGACCTCTGCCAGCTCGCTGCTTTCCCTGATCGACGCCATCAGTACCAACGCCAGCGTCAAGCCTAGGCCGGCTCCTAGCGCATACGACAGACCCTGGAGGAATCCGTAGCCTTTATTGGTGGCGAATATGGCAAATCCAAGTATGGCGCAATTCGTCGTTATCAACGGCAGATATATACCGAGCTGCCTAAACAGCGTCGGGTTCACAACGATGAACGATATCAGTCGCAAATAAGGTGCGTGCGGCAGGATATACGTATTCAGGAACCAAGCGCAGATCGCCGTTATGGTGAGTACAAAGATGTTGGCAGCACCCATTCGGATGGCTGTTTCAACTCGTCCTGAGACACCCATGAACGGACAGAGGCCAAGGAAGTAGAACAACGTGAAGTTGTTGACCACCATGGCTGATATCAGGATCCAGACTAGGTCGATGTTCATGCTGCCTTCTCCGATGCCACGCCCTCGGGCCACTCACGTATCTCTGACCGCTGCTTCCGCTTGCGCTCGATCCAATTCATCGTAAGAAGAATGAATCCGATTGTGAGAAAGCCACCCGGGGGAAGCACGAACACGAGCCACGGCTCATAGTTCGGGCCGAAGATGCTGACGCCAAGGAACGAACCGTTCCCCAAGATCTCTCGGACGGAGCCCATCATCACCATCGCAATGATGAATCCGATTCCGGTGCCGAAGGCATCCAACAGCGACCGACCTACAGGGCGCTTCGACGAGAACGCCTCCTGACGTCCCAGTATCATGCAGTTCACAACGATGAGTGCTATGAACGCACCCAATGCTTTGTGGATCTCCGGAACAATGGCTTCGAGCGACATGTCTGCAATCGTGACGAATGTGGCAATGACCAAGATGTACGTGGAGATGCGAACTTCATGCGGAATGAACTTCTTGAACGTCGATATAAGTAAGCTAGATCCCGTCAACACGAAAAATGTAGCCAAGCCCATTGCCAGACTGTTGGCAACCGTGTTGGTGACAGCCAGAGCGGGACACAGGCCCAGCATCTGAATCAAGACTGGATTCTCGTTCCAGATTCCACGGACGAAATCTTGCTTCGGAGTGGTCACCCTCATTCCCCACCTCCACCGACGTATGCCTCCATCATCGGACCGAGCCGTTCCAGCGAGTTGTTGATGATGCGGACTATGGCTCGAGACGAGATTGTGACACCGGTGATCATGTCGATCTCATTTGCGCTTCCAGTTGCCCGGCGCGAATTCACTCCGACAAGCGGGGCACTCGCTCCATCAAATTGGCCCACAAATTCCATGTCCTTCTCGATCTTGTCACCCAGTCCGGGTGTTTCCTTGCTCTCGAGCACCTTCATCCCAAGTACGGTTTCGGTACGAACATCGTATCCGTATATGAGGCGGATGATATCCTGGAACCCCGGTTCACCCGACGCGACTGCGAAGCCAACCTGCTCTCCATCTTCGGTATATCCGAGATATATCTGCTCAATGTCCTCAGCAGCCAAGTCTGCAGGAAGCTCTCTCGTCAACACCCCATCGACAACGAAAAGTGTATCGAAACTGGCGGGTCCTTTGAGAACCTCCGAGATAGACTGGCGCAGGACTTCTGCCTTGTACGCCGTGATGGTTGGTTCGGTCGCCGCAAAGACGAACACGATCAGCAAACCGGCCATCATTCCGGCGGCCCCCAGCGTCGTTACCAGCTTCCACGGCGGCACTTCCTGCTTTGCCGGCGGTGCACCGGCGTCGGAGCCAACCAGCTGGCCTTCGTGCGTCACGAGCTCGCCTCCTTCAGCTTTGTGCCAAAGACCCGTGGCTGAGTAGCGCGATTGATGAATGGCACCATCGCGTTCATCAGCAGAATGGCATACATGACGCCCTCCGGCAGGCCGCCCCAGAGACGGATCACAACCACGAGAAAAGCGATCCCGAATCCAAATACCCAACAACCACCATTCGTAACGGGTGACGTCACCATGTCAGTCGCCATGTAGATCGCACCCAACATCAGGCCGCCGGAGAACAACATGAACAATGCGGTCGGATAGCGTACGGGGTCGAGCAAATGGAGACCGCCAGCGAACAGCGCCACAGTCAGGAATATGCTGACCGGGATCCGCCAGTTGAGGTGACTCCGCAGTGCTAGATAGGCGCCGCAGAACAAGATGATGATTCCCGAGGTTTCGCCAACCGATCCGCCTATCGATCCCATGATGAGATCGGTGTTGCCAGTAGCAACTTGCTCGAACTTCATCAAACCCAGAGGTGTCGCTCCGGTGAGAGCGTCGGGTACGTTCGGACTCATCAAAGGAATCGCGAAGTTGTCACCCCTGAGAGCCCACCAATCGCCTCCCAGCGACGGCCAGGTTGTGAGCGCTACCGGAAACGCTGCCTGAAGAAACGCGCGGCCGAGCAGGGCGGGATTGAAGATGTTCTGTCCTAGCCCACCGAAGATCAGCTTGCCGAAACCGATTCCAAACACACCACCGATGAACGCCATCCACAGCGGGAGCCCCGGTGGCAACGTCAGTCCTAGCAGTATTCCCGTGATTGCGGTTGATCCGTCCCAGATCGCCCCTTTCGGGCCGAACACGACTTCAGTCAGAACTGCACCCAGAGTAGCTGCCGCGATCACCAACAGTGCGCTTGGACCGAAGTAGTACGCGGAGGCCCCTACGACGGGAACCAGGCTCATCACGACCGACCACATTATCGTTGGCGTCGTATCTCGAGCCCCGAGGTGGGGAGAGGCGGTAATCAGCAGCGATGGTTTTGTCACGCTGCTTTGCGCTTCCTGAGAGCTGCTTTTGCCATCTGGAACATCTGGCTGAGCGGTATGTTCGAGGGACACGTGTAGGAACAGCAGCCACAAAGCATGCAATCCATCAGATGGTTTTCCTCCATCTCCTCCCAACGCTCCGCCTTGGCAAGACTGCCCAGCAGCTGCGGGTTCAGAAACACGGGGCAGGAATCGAGGCAATGACCACACTTGATGCAGGAGTATGAGTGACTGCTCTTACACTGCGACTCGGTCAGTACCACCACGCCGGTCGTGCCCTTGAGCATTGGCACATCGAGATTGGCCTGCGCAGCACCCATCATGGGACCACCGAAGACGATCTCGAACGCATCCTCCGTCATCCCGTCACACATCTCTAGCAAGTCCCGCAGCTTCGTTCCAACCGGCACGATGAGATTCGATGGTTTGCGAATGCCATGACCTGTGATCGTCACGATTCGCTCCACCAACGGCAGTCCCGTCTCGAACACCTCCGCGATCGTAGCCACCGACGCGACGTTCTGGACAACGGTACCGGCATCGAGTGGGAGCTTGCCTGACGGTACTTCCTTGCCCGTCAGCGCCTCAATCAACATCTTCTCGGCACCCTGAGGGTATTTGACCGTCAGGGGATGAACCGTAACGTCGAGGTCTTGCGGAAGCGTTGCGGACAACGCCTCAATGGCATCCGGCTTGTTCTTCTCGATACC